>JAGNHS010000084.1 GCA_018001635.1 Pseudomonadota bacterium
GGTCTTTTCCCGTTCAACTAAGGCCGAGAATTGTGAGTCATGGGTGACTTATATTTGTGCGACTCCTTAATTAGGAATCGGCCCTTTCTAGTGCCGTAAAGTGAAATTGGGAGTAGCGCTTGCTTAGGTCCTGCACCCAGTTTTTAGAAGTTTTGTTAAAAATAAGAATTCTATGACGGTCGCGTTTATTTTCTTGGATCAAGGCAATTTGTTCATCTAGAACACCGTCAATCTCTCCATCTTGTCTTATATGGGCAAGAAAAAGTTTTTGATTAAAATTCTGGGTGAAAAAAATGTTAGAGCGAGGGATCGTTTTGTTTTCACCAGCATCTTGAGCATCTTGGCCATAAAGGTATTGAGAAATTAATCCATCAAAAAGATAATTGAAATCATCAAAGCCTGACAAGTTTCGAGAAAGTTCTTCATTAGTAATCCAAAAGACTCCTAAAATTTCAGGAGTGAATTGATCAATGACTGATTTTAAGTGGGGCGATAATTTAGAGGACATGATCTTTCGCTAATTTGTCTAGGATACTATTGATAAAGCCTTGAGATTCATTAGGGCAATATTTTTTAGCAATGTTAACATATTCATTAATAAAAACCCCTGCCGAGGTTTTTGGGTCGTGTAAGATCTCGTAGGTACCAAGTAAGAGAACAGCTAGGTTCATTCGATCTACCTTTGTAATGTTTCCATTTGTCAGATATTTCTCAATGAGATCTGAGTTTTCTTCTTCCTGACGAAGGGAGCCTAAGATAAGTTCACGAGCAAAAATCTTGGTGTGAGCATCCACAATATTGTCAGGGTGTTCATTATCTTCTTCATAATAGGAACTATCGAAGTGATTGAGGGCATCTTCAAAAGCTTTTGTATCACTAATAATTTGTCCTTTTTCACTGACGAAGTCTGAAAGGAGAAGTTTGTAGATGAATTTAAAAGCATATTCACGGCCAAGAGATCTTTTCTGCATATTATTGATAATCACGTTTTTCACCTTTATCACTGATTGATTTTTCTGAATGGAGATTGTTTTTTAACCCGTAAACGAAATCCTCAATGTCTTGGTAGTCCCAATAAAATGAGGCAAAGCGGACGTAAGAGACGGGATCTAATTTTTTTAAATGATCCATGATTATTTCACCAAGGTCTTTGGCCTTAACTTCTGTTGGAGAAATCTCTAAGAGAGATTTCTCCACGCCATTGATTAAAAGATTAATATCATCAATGGATATAGGACGTTTTTGACAGGCCTTCTTAAGACCTTTCATGATTTTTTCTCGGTTATAATTTTCGCGACGACCATCTTTTTTCACAATAAGGGGCATTTGGATAAATATATTTTCGTAAGTTGTAAAACGCATTTCACAAGTATCGCATTTACGCCGTCTACGCACAGAGTTTTCTTCAAGCAACATTCTTGAATCGATAACTCTAGTGTCTGAGGCGTTACAGCTCGGGCAGTGCATATTATTTATAAACCGGATAAGCTTGGCAGAGTTCGAGAACTTGCCCTTTAATTTTTTTTAGTACGTCTTCGTTGGTATGATTTGTCAGTGCCAAATGAATCCATTCTGCCAGTACTACCATATGTTCTTCTTTTAAGCCACGAGTTGTAATGGCCGGAGTCCCTAAGCGCACTCCACTGGTTACAAAAGGAGAGCGTTTATCTTTAGGAATCATGTTTTTATTGCAAGTGATTCCAGCATGTTCAAGTGTAAGTTCCGCCTCTTTACCAGATAGACTTACAGAGTCAGTTTTTAAAAGAACCAAGTGGTTATCAGTTCCGCCTGAAACAAGATCAATTCCTTTTGACATTAGACTCGCTGCTAATTTTTTAGAGTTGGCCAAAACTTGTTTTTGATAAGTCACAAAATCAGGTGTCAAAGCTTCTTTAAAAGAGACGGCTTTGGCCGCAATAACATGTTCTAGTGGCCCACCTTGAATGCCTGGGAAAATATTAGAATTTATTTTTTTAAAAAGTTCTTCTTCATTGGTTAGAATGATTCCCCCTCGAGGTCCACGCAGCGTTTTATGTGTTGTTGATGTCGTGACGTGAGCGTAAGGAATAGGGGAGATATGTAAGCCAGCAGCGACAAGGCCCGCAATATGGGCCATGTCCACCATAAAAAGGGCACCAACTTCATCGGCAATTTCGCGCATGATTTTAAAATCAATTTCTCGAGCATAAGCTGAAGCACCACCAACTAAAAGTTTTGGTTTTTCAGCATGGGCGATTTCACGAATACGGTTATAATCCAGTCTTTCTGTTTGGGCATCGAGACCGTATGAGACAAACTTAAAAAGTTTTCCTGAGAAATTTACAGGAGAGCCATGAGTGAGGTGTCCCCCTTCAGCAAGATTCATCCCGAGAACTTTATCTCCGTGATCAAGCATCGCAAAGTAAGCCCCCATGTTCGCCTGACTCCCAGAGTGAGGTTGAACATTGGCAAATTTTGCACTGAAAAGTTTTGTGACTCGCTCTATGGCCAAAGTTTCAGCGAGATCGACAAACTCACACCCACCATAATAACGCTTGTTAGGTAAGCCTTCAGCATATTTGTTGGTGAGGATAGAGCCTTGAGCTTGCATGACGGCACGGCTGGTGTAGTTTTCTGAAGCTATCAACTCAAGACCAAACTCTTGACGAACGCGTTCTTTTTCGATGATATCAAAAATTTCTTTATCGACAGTGGCGAGATCTTCAGAGTTTTTATTTTGCATTTTATACCTTCTTTAAAACAAGGGACGAATTCGTTCCACCAAATCCGAATGAATTATTAAGAGCATATTTAATATCTGCTTTAATGGCCTGGTTAGGCACATAATTCAAATCGCATTCTGGGTCTGGATTTTCTAAGTTAATGGTTGGAGGAATGATCCCTGTATGTAGGGCCATCGCACAATAAATCGTTTCAATTCCACCAGCGGCGCCAAGTAAATGGCCAGTCATGGATTTCGTTGAAGAGACATAAAGATTTTTGGCATGATCTCCAAATGTTCTTTTTATTGCTCTTGTTTCTCCAATATCCCCTAGAGGAGTCGACGTTCCATGGGCATTGACGTATCCAATGTCTTTAAAATGAATGCCTGCATTTTCCACGGCCATTTTCATTGAGTTAAAGGCCCCATCGCCTTCTGGGTGAGGAGCGGTAATGTGGTAAGCATCACTGGTGGCCCCGTGGCCTACAATTTCAGCATAAATCTTAGCTCCACGAGCAACGGCCTTGTCGTAATTTTCTAAAACAAGGACACCTGCTCCTTCGCCTAAAACAAATCCGTCGCGACCAATATCAAAAGGACGACTCGCCCGATGAGGTTCATCGTTTCTGCGTGAGAGGGCCTTCATTGTGATGAAGCCAGACATGCCTAATTGACCTATAACGGCTTCCGCCCCACCTGAAACCATGACATCTTGGCGACCAAACATAATCTCATAGCAGGCAGCTGTTAGAGCATGGGCCGCAGAGGCACAAGCTGAAGAAATAGAATAATTGAGTCCACGCAGACCAAAGCGAATGGAAATGAGACCAGTCGACATATTCGGAATAACGGCCGGAATGAAAAAAGGAGAAACGCGTTTTGGTCCTTTTTCAAAAAGGAGGTGCGCAGTTTTTTCGATTTCTGGAAATCCACCAATGCCAACACCCATAATACTTCCCATTCTATGAGCTTCATAAGTGTGATTGTTTTCGTTATTGGTAAGAAGACCTGCATCGTTTAGAGCTTCAAAAGCTGAATGCATAGCAAAGTGAATGAAGCGGTCGTAACGAGGAGCCTCTTTAGGCTCTATGATATGATCAGCGATCGTGAAATGTTTAACTTCACCACCGATTTTTGTAAGCATTTGTTCAGTATCGGCCTGTTCGATGAGGCTTACACCAGATTTTCCTTCAATTGAGTTTTTCCATGTCTCATTGAGTGAGTGACCAAGGCCCGTGATCATTCCCATTCCAGTAATCGCAACTCTATTTATTTGAGTGGTTTTCACGATTTACTCCTGTAAAACAACAAAGGCCCCGTTAGGGGCCTTTCTATTTAAAATTAGGCTTGCTTTTTTTCTAAGTAAGTAACGATATCTTTTACCGTTTTTAATCCTTCAGCATCTTCCTCTGGGATTTCTACTCCAAATTCATCTTCCATCTTCATCATCAATTCAACGATATCAAGTGAATCTAGGTTAAGATCGTCAACGAAGCTTGTTTCAAGGTTGATTTTTGAAATATCAATTTTGGTTGCATCGCTGATAAGTTTGATTACCTTGTCTTTCATTAATAACTCCTAAAATAATCTAAAATAAGTAATAGTTTTATTAGATGTATAGTCCGCCGTCAATTTTAATTGCAGTTCCAGTGATATACGACGATGCTTTGCTCAATAAAAAGCAGACTAAATTCGCCACTTCTTCAGCCTCTCCCATGCGTTTTAAAGGAATCGATGCGAGGTAGGCATCTTTGACTTTTTCATCAAGTGTATGAGTCATGTCCGTTGTAATAAAGCCCGGACAAATCGCATTACATCGGATATTTCTCGATGCGAGTTCTTTAGCGTAGGATTTCGTAAAGCCAATAAGCCCTGCTTTAGAAGCGGAATAAGCAATTTGTGAGGCATTTCCCATGAGGCCTACGATAGAGCTTATATTAACCACTGAGACATCTTCTGCTTTCAAAAAACTGCGGGAAAGAATTTGAGTCAACATAATGGCCGAAGTGAGATTTGTGTTAATGGTCTGCACAACATCCTCTTCTTTTAAACGTAAGACTATCTGGTCTTTAGAAATACCAGCATTGTTCACTAGTCCAGTAATAGGTCCATGGTCCGCTACAAATTTTTCGACTGCATCTTTCATTTGGGCCGTGTTCGTGACATCAAATAAAAGGGCCGTGACTTGCTTTGCTCCCAAAGCTTGCAATTCTTCTTTGAGTTTCATCGCTGTCGCTTCATCGCTGCGGTAATTAAAGACAACATGCGCCCCTTGAGTCGCGAGAGCTTCGGCCATCTTTTTTCCTAAGCCTCTCGAAGCCCCTGTGATGAGAACGGTTTTTCCTTTTAGATCGTTGTATGTAGCAATCATGCTAAGAGCTCCTCAAGTTCAATTAAAGCCTCATCTTTATCTAGAGTGAGAACTTTAATATCTTTATTTATTTTGCGCACAAGTCCCATTAAAACTTTTCCTGGACCCACTTCAATGCAAACAGTGTCTGAAGGGAGTTGTTCAATAGATTGAGTCCATAAAACTGGGCCATACGCTTGGTGGTAAAGATTATTGATAATCGTTTCAGGATTTGTTCCCGCACCGTATTCTTTAGCGTCGATATTTGCGATATAGGGAATTTGATTTTCATGCCATTTAAAGCGCGCAAAAGCCTCTTTTAATTGATTAGCAGCAGGCTTCATTAAACTAGAGTGAAAAGGAGCTGAGACATTGAGTTCCATACATCTGTGGGCCTCTTTAAAATTTTCGCTCAGCCAATTTATGGCGCGTAAGCAAGCTTGACTTTCTCCCGAAATAACAATTTGCGAAGGATCATTAAAGTTGGCCGGCATCACTTCGGATTCTGGTTGTGAGACTCTTTTGCAAGCTTCTTCAACGATTGTTGCAGGAACTTTTAAAATAGCAAACATCTTACCTCGTCCTACGGGCACAGCTTCTTGCATGTATTTTCCACGCAAATGAACGGCAAGAATAGCATCGTTTGCAGAGAGAACTCCCGCAGCAACTAGAGCGGCGTATTCGCCAACTGAGTGGCCGAGAACGCGATCAATTTTTACGTTATATTTTTTGAGAACCGGCATGAGCTGATTGAGGAGAGTGAGGGAGTGTTTTAAAATTGCGGGTTGAGTATTGTGAGTGAGTTTTAATTCTTCTTCGGGACCTTCGAGCATTAATTTTTTTAAGTCGTATCCTAAGATTTCATTACCTTTATCAAAGAGGGAATGATCGAGGTTCTTTCCCATGCCCACATATTGTGATCCTTGACCAGGGAATAATAGTGTTACTGATTTTGTCATGACCTATTCCTTGTTAAGTTAATAGCGAAGCAGAGTGGCCCCAGCTGTCAGCCCTGCTCCAAAAGCATCAAAGAGAACGATGTCTCCGCGCTTAATTCGTCCATCCATAATAGCTTCATGAAAAGCAATGGGAACTGTGGCCGCAGAAGTATTGCCGTACTTTTCAATATTAACGATCATTTTATCCATATCGATACCAATGAGTTTAGCCGTTGTTTCTATGATTCTGATATTGGCCTGATGAGGAACAACCCAATTGACTTCTGAGAGGTTAATACCCGCAAGTTCTAAACATTTTTTGCCATTTTCAGCAAGCGTTCTCGTGGCGACGCGAAACATCTCTTTGCCCTTCATTTGCATGAAATGGCTTCCTTCTTGGATATGGGCCTCGGAAATGGGAGTGACGGCACCACCAATCGGTTGATCAAAAAATTCACCACCCGTTCCATCTGAAGAGAGGACAGAAGATAGAATTTTAGATGGAGAGCTCTCTTCAGCGCGCCCAACAATGGCCACACCACAACCATCACCAAAAAGTATGCATGTATTGCGATCTTTCCAATTCACTTCTCGAGAAAGCATTTCTGATCCAACGACTAAAACATTTTTAGCAAGTCCAGTCTTAATCATTGAGTTGGCCATATTCACACCATACACAAATCCAGAGCAGGCCACAGATATATCTAAACAAGCACAGTTATTAGTAATGCCTAGTTTGACTTGCAAAATACAAGCTGAATTGGGCAATTTCACATCGGGAGTTACGGAGGCAAAAATAATGAAGTCGATATCGTTGGGAATAAGTTTGGCAGCTTTAAGGGCGTCTTGTGAGGCCATAAGGGCCATATCTGTAGGAAATTCTCCACCTTCGGTTGAGCAAATTCTTCGCTCTTTAATTCCCGTACGCTCAAAAATCCACTGGTCGTTCGTTTCGACAATTTTTTCAAGATCAAAATTGGTAACAACTTTTTTGGGAACATACATCCCAGTTCCTAGAATTTTTGATTCATAGGCTTTCATAGTTGACGTCCTTGTATGGCCATAAAAAAAGAGGCCCTTATTTTCTTGCGAATTTAAGGGCCTTTTATTTAGCAATGCTATTTTAAATTAAAAATTATTCTGCTTCAGCTTCAGTTTGAGCTTTTACAGTAACAACTTGTTTCCCTTTGTAGAATCCACAAGCGTCACAAACAGCGTGAGGCATAACGTGCACTCCACAGTTTGAACAAGTCATTGGGTGTTTTCTATAAAGCTTATGGTGTTGACCAGCTCTTCTTAAGCCTTTTCTTGATACTGAATTTTTCTTCTTAGGAACTGCCATTGTATACTCCGCGACAATTATTAAACTTAAACTTTATTTTTCAAATATGAAGGACAATCTTTACGCTGAAGTGGTCGTTTAGGCAAGTTTTTTTCAAAATAACGCAAAGGGTTCACTTAATAGAGAGTCTTTTTTTAATTGATCTTGGTCAGACGACCTGTTTATTGCGTTGAGTTGTGTGTTTTTGAGTTAAATATTGAATTAAGTGTCATTGGCTAAGATGATTTTACCAAAGCGCTCGCCACTAGCACTATCGAGATTTTTCTTGAAGGCGTCTTCAATCATTGAAAGTTCCGTGGCCGAGAATTTTTTACCACT
>JAGNHS010000036.1 GCA_018001635.1 Pseudomonadota bacterium
CTGTAAAGAATCCCATAAGCAAATCATCTTTAGGGTCTAAGGCTTCTTTTTCGTTAGGTAGACGCCCAGTTAAACTAACGCCACTACTATGTTTGAGATTATCCCATTGAGATTTAGCGGCTTCTTTAGTGAAATCTTTTGAAGCTTTGGCCGCTCTTTTAATTCGACCTAAAAGAGCCATCGTGCCTTCGCACGAAATTTTAGCAAAGCTCTCATTATTCACTCCTAATATTAGGGCGATAAACAAGGAGAGCTTTTTCATGACTATACGTTTCCCTTAGTTATTAAGTGCAGTTTCGGCTGTAACAAGCTCTTCAACTTCACGTGCAACTTCGGGCAAATCATCAAGTTCAGACATTTGGTGAATCACATCGATACTAAGAATAGCTACACCAGCAAGAACAAAAAATACGTTTCTACGTGCTTTATCTTTAAAGAATCCAGTTTTAGTAGCCACTTCTTCAGCAGTTTTAGAATTACGTTTAAAAACTGAGAGACGGTTATAAATTCCCTTTTCTCCAAGCTTTGTTCTTACAGTTGATAATTTTGAGAAAAAGGCTTCTTTCTTAGTAGCCAGTTTAGCTTCAAGACTTTGTTTTAAAGTTTTGAAGCGAGTTAAGCTCACATCGTCGGCTAAATCTGTAAATTTTTGTTCTAATTGCTTTAAACTTTCCTTAGCATCATGAACTTCTTTTGCAAGTTGCAATAAATCTGAAGCTTCTTGAGGAGCTAATCTATTAAATAATATAGACATAACTAAGCCAGCATTTTGAATACCAAAAGCATTAGCCATGACAGTTCTATCGTGGGCTAGAGCTGAAGTTCCTACAGGCTTAATCCAAGCCATTTCAGCATGAAGGGCTGTATACGAGCTCAATCCTAGAACCACTTTAAGAGTTAAAAGCTTGATTTTGTTTAGCTTTTTCATAAAGTACCTTCTTCCTTACGTTTCTGTAGAAGAAAAATGCAATTTGAGTGCCAGTGGCAGCGCTAAGAACAACGATTTAGAGCTCGAAAAGCCTTCGATATGACGCAAATTGTCAGTAGCTGTTGAGAACTTCGGCAGTTAAGAAAAATGTTAATGATTTAAAGCAACTTAACTCAAGGCGTTATTGATTATGACGATAGGCGTCATATGCGGTCACAATACCGCAAAAGGAGAGGCCATGACTAAGTTCAATTCTAAATTATTAATTATAGCTGCCCTATTCATAAACCAAGGCTTAAGGGCTGAGAGCAAACAACAACTCTTTAGCTTAAGTGAAGTCGACGCAGCCCTAAATATAGGGGGGTCTCCAATTCAAATAGGATTACCTGGCTTAGGTAACGGAAATCAAAAAGACACTGAGATGAATCATGACTGCCATGCGCTTTCAGAATTTAACAACGCCAATGTTTGCGTAAGCACCACTGTAGGTAGCGAAAGCCAAGACGTTATCTACTTCTTACATGGTGCCTTTGGTGATGAACATGAATGGACTGCAGGCATGAACGTGGATCTCCGAACTGCAATCAGAAATCATTGGCAAGAAATGGGAATCGATGCCCCTACTGTTATCTCTATTTCATTTGGTAAAACATGGATGCTTAACGATTTAGATAATTCCCTTGAAACTTTTGCACAAAAAATCATACCTCAAGTTGAAAATTCAATTTTTCCGAACGGACTTCAAGGAAAAAGGATTCTATTTGGAATTTCCATGGGAGGTTACAACGCAAGCCAACTTTATTTAAAACATCCAGAATTATGGAGTCGCGCAGTTATGATTGCGCCCATGATGCCACTCTGTAACCCTTATCAGTCTGATGTTGAAATATTTAAATGCATCAAAGCTGATCGTACCAAGAAAAACACACTGCTCACCCAGCTCTCTCATTACTTAGTAAAAAAGTCCTTCCCTACTGAAGAAGCTTGGTTAGAACACAGCCCAGTGGCCATCGGTCCTAAATATTTAAATCCAAAGCTTCCAGATTTATTAATGAGCACTGGCGACCACGATGATTTTGGATTCTTCACAAAAAACAAGGAATTTGCAGAAATCGCCCGACAAAGAGGCACTTTCATTACATGGCTACCCACCGATGGAAAACATGCTCGCTATGATGCCATAGCCGTTTCAGAATTCTTGTTGAAGTAAAATCAAAAGGATTATCACGAGTGATCAGACGAATGATCAACAGAGGAGTTAGATGAAAAATCTAACTCCTCCTTCATTTTCTAAAAAAAACTAACTTAAAATATCATCCCATTTTACAAATTCTTTTTTAGCCACATCATAAATTCTATCAGCATCTCTCAATGAATTTTTACGATGAGAAATCATAATTGTAGTGCATTGACCTTTCAACAACTTCAATGATTCTAAAACATCATTTTCTGTTGCCGTATCAAGGTTTGAAGTCACTTCATCTAGTATTAGAAGTTTAGGTTTTAACAAAAACGCTCGAGTTAAAGATAAGCGTTGCTTTTCACCAGTCGATAACGCATTGTCATGTTCATTAAACTCCCACGACAAATCCGAACCTAGCGACTTAAAAACAGGAAGAAACTTTGCCTTAAACATCGCATCTTCGTAGTCAGCCTCTGTATAAGTTCGCCATCGTCCGTAATCTAAAATTTCCTTAAGAGTTCCAGGAAACACATAGGGATCTGGTCCCGCATAAGCCAGTGGAAAGTGATTATGGTTATAGAATTCTTCTGCGAGTATTCCGTCAATTAAGACTTTACCCTTTTGTGGCTTTATGAGCCCCAAAAGAAGAGCTAACAAAGTAGACTTTCCACTCCCACTTTTTCCCACTATTCCAAAAAACTCTCCTGACTTGATTTCAAGATTAAGACCATTAAAAATAGAAACATCCTGTGAATACGAAAAGCATACATTTGTAAAATCTAAAATAGGAGCCGCTCTCATCGCCACTTTATCTTCATCCAAAGAATGAAACACATGAACTCGGCGTGGCTTTCTAGAATCCTTCCATACATTCACATATTTCATATACAATTTTGAAGATTCGGTTTCTTTTTCATTCTCAGGAAAAAACGTGACTGTGGCATAGAAATTTGGGTATTCCGCATTCATAAAACCTAAAGACGAAGACAAATCCCCAACTCTTTGCACTAATCGAATGAGCATATACAAAAATATAAGAAAATTTTCTCCCGTTTTAAAGGAGGTGAAAAGTTCAACAGAAATTAAAAGACAAAGCAGACCCCCGCCCATCGTTACAGCAAGATTCCCTGTGATCACACCAAAAAGATTGGCTCGAAGGAAATTGGTTCCCTGGTAAACACTCAATCCCACGAGTTGCCTATACTCTGCCTGAGATGTTCTCATAGTTCGTATCATAAAAAAATTATTAGCGATTCTATCAAGGTGCTTAAAAATATAATTATTATAGAGCAGTTGCTGTGCAGCCGCCCCTCTAGTCATTTTACTGAAAAAGTTTAAGCATAAGAAAATCACTATGAATCCAAAAAATGCTATCAACATTTTAAACCACGACAAATAAAAGAGATAAATTGTTGTTACAAATATAAATATCAATGAACCCAAAACAGAAGCCTGACGAGACAAAAAGACACTTGCCTTAGGCAATAGTTCAGCCAAATAATGAGTGATTTCTGCAGAACTGAGGACAGATCCCTCTTGATGATGAAGAAAAAAATATAATAATTTTTTTCTCATTCGCGCATAAAACATCTTTTCGATAACTTGAGGCGCAAGTCCGTTTATAAAATTTAAAAAACCTCGGATAGACACAACGAATAACAGAAATAAGACAGAGGCCAGAGGACTAAAATCATCCATCCAAGACAAGAAGCTCACTTTTACATTAACGCTTGAACCCGCTTGAAGCATAGCCAATATCTTTTGAATTTGCTTTACAAAGAGACCCTCAACAATCACCAAAGCTAACATGGCAGAAACACCGGCACTCAACCAGTAAACACTTCTTCGACCACTTTCAACATATCCAACTTTAGATAACAAAATGAGCTCAAAAACTTTTTTAATTCGACTAAAAAGTTTTTCAAGTTGCCTTAAGATCATGCCTACATCTATTAGGCAACACTTATGGCTATAAGTGAATCTAGGCCTAGGTCAAAAATGTGCCCTACTCAAATTACACAATAAAAAGTTAAAATTTTGTCAGAATATTATTTGAGTCCATGAAGACTTGTCGAAAAGGCGGAGTTAAAATTGAAACATGAAATCATTAATCATAGTTTTATTGTCACTCTTAAGCACTTTGGCTAGCGCTGAACTTTCGCTAAAAAAAGTGGATCACAAAAAAGTTTGTATGGTTCAGAACACGCTTTTTGACGCCCCACAAACGGAAGTTAAAGTTGGAAAAAGCACTTACTATGCATGCTGTAAAATGTGCCGAGAAAAACTTAGCAACGACCCCAAGTCTCGACTTGCCATAGATCCACTGAGCGGAAAGGAAGTCGACAAATCCAAAGCCGTCATTGGCGCCCTCAAAGATGGGAGCATTCTCTATTTTGAAAATGAGAAAAACCTTTTAAAGTATTCAAAAACAAACTAAGAACTAGCTTAAAGCTGGAAAAACAAATGAGCGTTAAGAGTTATTTTCATACATTAATCTATTCTGAAAGATTAGCCTCAGCCCAATCTCTCAAAAAATTAAACAAAGAACTTCTTAAAGAAGCTTATCAAATTGCAAATTTCGATAAGAGCGGAAAAAAGTGGTCTGGGGATAACTATCCCGGCGGATTCACCTCATACGCCTCCATGAGTCAGTTACATAAACAATCATCAACTTTTGCAAAACTTTCTGCCAAAATTAAAACTCATACCGTAAAATACATTAAAAGTTTAGACTACGACATCAAGGCCAGCGAACTTGAAATGACTTCTTGCTGGGTGAACATAGTTCCGCCCGGGCATTTTCATTCTCTTCATCTTCACCCTCTATCCACCATAAGCGGAACTTATTATTTAAAAACACCCAAAAATTGTGGTGATTTAAGATTTGAAGACCCAAGACTGAGCAAACTCATGGCAGCGCCCAATCGCAAAGCCAATGCAAAATCTACAAACAAGCAATTCATTAAAGTTAAACCCGAAGAAAGCAATCTTGTCCTTTTTGAAAGTTGGCTCCGTCACGAAGTTGAAAAAAATCTTAGCCAAGAAGATCGTGTCTCCATTAGCTTTAATTTTAATTGGTTTTAAGCTAACAACTGAATTCCTTCATTTGCAATTTTGGATTGCGGAACTAAGCATTCATTAGTTATTTCATTTTATAGTTTTTAATTAAGTCACGGCAGGGCACCCCCTTCCTCAGGTCTTCGCCTTTAGGCTCAACCTTCGGGAACCCCGAGTGTCTTAATTAAAAACTATAAAATAGAATGACCAAAACAAACTTCTATTATTTTAAAGCAACAGTCCTAAAATAATGCGTTTAGAAAGTATTTTCGGGATAGCTATTTACTATGGAAGTTTCCATTGCTGGCGATAACGCTGGTATGTGCTTTTTGTAAGTTGCACTAAGCGAGGATTTTCACTCGAGCGAACCCAACGCATTAACTTCACCATATTCTCTTCTGACATTGAGGTGCAACCCGAGGTGGGAGCCCCAAGGGCACTCCACAAATGAATAAAAATGCAGGAACCTCTTTGCGAAATCGCCGGCGAAAAAAAACGACTAGAAAAATTATTATGATCCACTACAAATACATATTTATAAAGAGAATCTTGCCTGCGTAAAACTTCATCCGAAATCCAATCAACAATCACATCTCGAATGTCATATATATTCATATTGTAAAACTGAGACCTCGAGTCGTCGACACAATGGCTGTTCTCATCTACAGAATGATAATTTGTAAAAAAAGGTAAAAAGTTTTGCGGGTCATTTCGATAACCAAAAGCCTCAGGAATATCAAAAACACCAGCTGGTGCCTTAAGATCGCCCTCCATTTTTTGAGGCTCGTTCATCGCTATTTCCAAAAAAGAATCATGCCTTCCAAGGCCCCAAGCCAGTCCCTTTTTTCCAAGATTGCCCTCAAAAGAATTTTCTATTTGTATCCATTCACTTTCTTCAGTGGCTCTTTCAAAAAAAGACAAGCTTGTTCTTGTAGTGTCCCAATCATCTGATAATGAAAGTAGAATTTGACGAGATCCATCTAACGGCCCACTTGCGAAAATTAAAAATGAATTGAAATAAAAAAGGAAAGCTAAAAATCGATTTGATGCCCCCAAAAAATTCCCCCCAAAGACAAGCTAAGAATAAAGCCGAAGTAGTCCGCTAAGAACTCCTTCAATACGAAAATCCTGGCCTTCTTCTACATACAAAATTTTATGCTTTGGGTTTGCAGGCCGCAACTCCACACCTGAAGACTTTGAATAAAATGTTTTAACAGTGGCGCCCCCATCAATACAGGCTACCACTATTTGCCCATTTTCAGCGCGATTCTGCTTTCTTAAAACAAGAAAATCTCCGTCATAGATTCCCTCATCAATCATAGAATCTCCTTGGACCTGAAGGGCAAAATAATCACCCTTCTTCTTGATCATCGTTAAAGGAACTGGCAAAAACTCCTGATTGAAGCTGGATTCTAAGGGCTTACCTGCAGCCACCTTACCTAATAATGCGACTTCAGCTTCGGAAGGCTTCGAAGTGTCATCTAAAACGGCCCCTAAACCACGAGTCGCTCCGCTTTCGCCTTCCAACATTCCTTTTCGCCTCAGCTGAATAATAAAATGCTGAACATGCCCTAAGGAACGAAAATCAAAGTGCTTCCGAATTTCTTCTTGGCTTGGTGAATAACCGTTACGACGCGCAAAATTTACAATAAAATCTAAAAACTTTTTCTGCTTGGGAGTTAAATTTGATTTCAAAATCTATGTCTCTTTATTCCTAAACCCAAGTGGGATCTCCTCGGACACTCTGCCTTTTCAGAGCGCCCGAGGAGAACAGGAGGGTCAAAACGAGATCCGCTCGGTTGGGATACTTCATGTTTACCGGCTTCTCTCATATGAAAAATAGTATATTACTAGTAGTAGTATATTTCTAGTAGCCTTCTAAAATAATTCTAAAAAAACAAAACGGGCCGCGCAGTTGTTAAGCTGCGCAGCCCGTTAAGATATCGATTAATTTACGAAACTAAAACTAACGCTCGGCAGAAGCCTTCACCTGAAAAGTATGATTCAAAGACTTACCTTCAGCACTTCTTACGTGAATCATTCTATGAGCCGCACCCATGGCCCCTAAATCCACAGTGGCCGTAAAAGGTCGCAACACCATTAAACAGGTTGGAGCGCGCTTCACAGTCACAGTTGGAAGCAAAATTGTCACATCATCTTGAGTATCAACATCAATTCTGTCCAATTCATAGCAAGAATTATTGAGAACACCACGAATCTCAACTTTCACATTATCTTTATCACCAATGATGTCGTCGACTATAACTTGTGTCACCTTGGCATAAGGTCGACTATCAATACTTGGCACCTTAGCTACATCCACTTTAAAGTTTCGAATTTTATTTTGTGTCGAATTTGGCGCAAAATTAATTTTATAATTACCAGCTGCCAACTGCCCCACGGTGACTGTCACACTATAGGGAACAGGGGTCATCAACTGAGGCACATCTTGAACTTCTTTAGGATCACAAATTCCCGCAGTAACCCTGATAGCAAACTGATGAACTGTGATAGTTTTCTCAGCCGCATTCACATCAACAACACTCTTTTCTAAAGCAAAACATGAATTTGGCAACTCACCATCGAGAACCGCCTCAACGGTATCGTTATCATCAAAACCATTGGCGGGAATAAACACGCGAGCCACGCCTATCTCAACTCTATACTGACTAGAGGCCAGCAAGTTAAAACTTAACAAGCCCGCAGAAACACCCATAAATACATTAAATATTTTTTTCATTAAAAGCTCCTCCCAGAACCCTAAGTCTCCCTTTATTTATAAAGCTAAAATTAACGATTGATCATGACGTGCGCAAGATTAAACATGATTTAAATCATGTTTAAATGACGCTTGCCGACACTTTCACAAAGAGCGATAGTGGGCCCATGAAAATCATTTTTTTTAGCTCGAAGCCCTATGAAAAAACAGCTTTTCAAGAATTCTCTGGCCACCATCAAATCAACTACACTCCACATCATCTCAATCAAGACTCAGCCAAACTCGCACAAGGTTACGATGCCGCCTGTGTCTTTGTGAGCGATCAACTCGATAAAGATTGTTTGAATGAACTTAAAAAAGCCTCTCTCAAATACATTCTTCTGAGAAGCGCAGGTTTTAACCATGTCGACATTAAAGAGGCTAAACGCCTAGGCTTTCGCGTGGCGAGAGTTCCAGCTTACTCCCCTCACGCCGTAGCAGAGCACGCCCTAGCCCTTCTCATGTCGCTCAACAGAAAAGTTCATCGTGCGTTTAATAGAGTTAGAGAAGGCAACTTTAATTTAGATGGACTGATGGGTGTTGACTTACATGGAAAAACTGTAGGAATTATCGGCACAGGAAAAATCGGAGAAGTTTTTTCAAAAATCATGAAGGGATTGGGCTGTGAAGTTTTAGCTTACGACAAATACAACAACAAAAATTGCGTTGCTCTCGGTGTAAAATACGTCACGCTCAATGAACTCTACAAAAACTCCGACGTGATTTCTTTTCATTGTCCACTCAATTCAGAGACTCGCCACATGCTCAACACCGAAAGTCTTAGTCTTTGCAAAAAAGGAGTGATCATTATCAATACCGGACGAGGAGCTCTCATTGACACCCCCTCCCTGATTAATGCACTTAAGTCTGAACACGTTGGAGCCGTTGGTCTCGATGTATACGAAGAAGAAGAAGATTTGTTTTTCGAAGATCACTCTAATGAAATTATTCAAGACGAAACCTTTCTTCGCCTCTTAAATTTTCCCAACGTTCTTATCACCGGTCACCAAGCCTTTTTCACAAAAGAGGCCTTAGCCAACATCGCCCAAACGACCCTCGAAAACGCCAATCTATTTGAGAAGAATTTAGAAAACCCCAACGAAGTGAATTAAATTTTAAAATTTCTAAGAGTTGCAGAGTCCTTACCAATAGAACACATACGACATTTAATATTTGAGTTTCTTAAAGACACGGCAGGGCACCCCCTCCTCAGGTCTTCGCCCAAAGGCTCGACCTTCGGGAACCCCGAGTGTCTTTAAGTCATTCAATCATTAAACGACTTATGCGTTCCAACAGCCCATGTTACAATAACAAGAGTGTTCACCCTTAAAAGAAGATTAGCGCGTCTTTTTTTTAATTTAGCTCTCTTTTTATTTGGCTATCAAGTTTTTAGCTATGATGAGCTCATTAAGATTTCAAAAAAAGTTAGCAGCTATTCTATCTCTAACAACGAATATTTTGAGCTGAAGATACCTATTGGTTACGATTACTCTACTGAAAAAATTTCATATTCATTTCTCCCTCGAGTAACTTTAAGGGTTCGAAACAATGAAAAAGGGGAAAAGGAGATTACTGGCTATATAATACACTCCTACAACGATGCAGAAGGGCGCGGATGGAGTAACTATCAAATATTCGAGAAAAGTGAAAATGCTTTTAGCCTGATCGCCGATGACACAGTTAATATCACGAAGAAAAAGTCGCTTTCCGCAAATGCAGAAAATCGCTTAAACAAGTTCTTTTCAGGAAATTTAATATTGCCTGTAGAAAACCGTGTTTTTTTAAAAGCTGACACCCGACATTGTTCCAATATACAAGCCTCTGAGTTGCTCAGAGAATTACGAAAAGGAACTTTCGCTAATAAAAATTCAATTCTGCTAGATAAGCTTAATTTAAGCGAATCTTCAGTGTTTCCAAATTTTTATTTTCCAGAACAAAAATATGCCTTCGATGAATCAAGTATTTTAGAAACATTACTGACAAGCAAAGGGAATTCTAACGAATATAAAGCCGCAATAGCGCAAACATTAAAAGAAGGAAAGTCCATTGATTCTTTCTTAAAGGAAGTTACTGACCCTAAATTTTTAGATAAAAAAGTGGAGGCTTTTAGAGAAGAATTAAAACGCTACCGCGATATAGAAATTCACCCTAAAATTGAACTGCATAAAACAGATTCTAAATTACCCCTGGACAACTAATAAAAGCCTTACTCAACAAAAATATTATAAATTGAAGTGATCTTCAGGATTTGTTTTAAATACAATCTTCCTTTAGTTCTTTTCTTAAATTAATCTGCTTCTATGCTTTTACGAAATATTTTTGTCTTCAGCGTATTTTTAGTTTCAACTGCGAGCCACTCAATGCAGGTGGCCTTGTCGTTTGACGATGCTCCAATGAGAAAAATGGAAATTTATACTGGAAAAGCTAGGACCGAGCGCTTGTTGAGTATTTTACAAAAATATAAAATTCAAACAGTTTTGTTTAGCGTCACAAGCAATTTTAATACAGATGACGGACTCGAAAGAATGAAACTCTATGATGAGGCTGGACATTTTATTGCCAATCACACTCATACACATCCAAATTTTGATGAGACCCCTATAAATGATTTCATAGAAAATTTTAATAAAGCACATAAGCATTTAGCACAGTTTAAAAATTTCAAAGCTTGGTTTAGATTCCCCATGCTTAGGCACGGCAATACACTCCAAAAGCGAGATGCCATGAGAGCTTATCTCAATAAAAATAAATATAAAGATGGATATGTCACCCTAGATATTCAAGATTGGTTTATGGCTGATCTTGTAAACAAAGGCTTAAAAGAAGGCAGAAAAATAAATAAAGAAGCGCTTTGCACTGCTTACAGTGAATTAATTTGGGACACGATGCTGTTCTATGACTCAAAAGCAGTAGAGCTTCTCAATAGAAGCCCTAAACATATGTTACTGCTTCATGAAAATGACTTAGCAGCTCTTTGTTTGGAATCATTAATTACAAAAATCGTATCTAATAATTGGTCAATCATCAGCCCTGACTCTGCCATGCAAGATGAGATTTATGGCATTCAGCCATCTCAACTTTTTAGTAATAATGGTCAGATTGCTGCTTTATACTTCGAAAAAAAAGGCATTAAGATATACGACCCATGGAGCCATCCTTGGAATGACGGAGAATTAATTAGAAAGGAATTTGATCGCCGTAAAATTTTTATCAAGTAGTTTAAAGTTTGTTTATTTTATTTTTCATTTTAGATATTGGTATTAGCGATACCGTCTTAATCCCGCTCTAACTCAGAGAAAGCATCGAGCAAGCCTCTTTCGCCAAATTCCAGAAGATCCATTAAGGGGCGATCCTCAAAACTAGAGTAATACTTCTGTTGTAAAAATTTTGTGAATGCTGGTTTTCGCAACTGCCTGAGTGCAACGTCTGCAGAAGAAGATCGAATTTTTTCAAGCGCGATCTTAAAAATGGAGAGCAACTTTTCGAATTCCCTGTATTTTTTCAGTTTTTTTTCTTTGGATTTTTTGATTGATTCAAACCATTCCCAGTCACGACCACCTTTCTCAAACTTTTTCTGTTTTACATTTACAGTTTGTATGAATCTATCCCCATTTGCTATCGTTTCTTTGACATTGGCCTCTAGTTTAAGAACTGGAAGTGAATCAGACACGAAGTCACTCAAGGGTTTCTGGATGACCTTAAATTTTGCAAAAGCCTTAACTTCGAAAACAGTTTTGTCGGGCTTGCTTGAAACAAAAAGCCGATTGTCTTTTGGATCATAGGCCATATGCCAATGCTGGCGATTCGTATTAACACGCATTCTTTTTACGAGAGGAATGCTCAGATTTTCAAGCATCCTCATGCTGTCGACAACTCCCCCCTCTGAACTAATACTTCCTGTAACTATAATGGCTTCCTTGGGGCCATCTCCGAGTCCAAACAAAGAGTCTTTGTATTTTCCTCGAATCCAAGGAGCCTCTTCATAGCGAAGTCCTGACGGCTCTACGTGCATCAACGTCACCTTTCCATTGCTGAGGTTTCGAATCAGCACAGCATGACATTGCGAAAAACCCGCGCTGTACAAGGGTGCGTTGTCCAAACTCGTTCTTGAGTACCCTTGATGAATATAGCGAGCTCTGCGCTCTTTTAAATAAGCCTCAATTTGCGGATTGAAATCTTTGTCAGAATTCTTCAATGAATGTTTAATGTGGCCTTTGAGATTTGCAATGATAATCTCGCAAGTTTTGGAGTGGGCTCTGAGAGTCGTCATAAGAAATGGAATAATCAACAGCAAGCTTTTCTTACTCTGTTTCCAATGAAGACCCATGGCTCTTTTTCGACATTTCTGCTCAAAAGAATTAAACCCCTATAAAGGTCTGAAAACTAAGCGAATTTATCTCCAAAGCAGAGTGCTCATGGAGCCACCCTTGGAATTACGAAGAATTAATTAAAAAAGAATTCGATCGCCGTAAAGTTTTTATAGATTTGCGACCCCACCCTACCCTGCAAGTATTTACTGAAACTTAAATGCTCAGACTTTCGACTTCATAAACTGCTATTTAGACATTAGATTAAAGTTTGAAGGTTTCTTGGACTTTTTCAGAGGCGTTATAACACGCGGTAGCTTTGGCAAGCAAAAGGGCATCATCTTTGTTCTCTGCAAATAAAGTCGAATACCAACCCACACAAGAACTAAACGCAGCAATCAGAATTCCTCGATCGTTGACTGAACAAGGCTTCAGGGAGCTGTGATTGGGAAAATATAAATTTTTAGCATCGATAATTTTCACAATATTTTCGGTATCTTTCTCTTTTCGCAATACAGAGCAAATATCGACTACATTTGACGGCTGACGCTCTTTTGATTTTGCATAGGACAAAGGAGTTACACCAAGAAACAAAATTACCATTACGTTTATCTTATGCATCTCCCAATTTTAAATATTGGGGATAACTTAAACAAGTCAGGTTTTTGACCCTAGTTTTAAGCGCCTCCCTTGTTCATTTTAATTGGGATTTAAATCAAAAATTCAAAAATCTGGGGTTTTAGTCACCGCACGGATGAAGGAGCATTTCCATTTGCTATTTGTTACAGTTTAAACTGTCCTTTTTTAGAGAATTATCTATACGAAATTTATCGCCTTTTTCTCTTTTTCTTCTTTCGGCTTAAGATTCTACCCATTACGTGCGATAGGAGAACTAGCGTAAGTGCTAGCTCTCGGATCAATTGCAGGATACTTGCGATATCATGCATACGGCATCTCCTTTCGGAGCCCGTCCATTAGGCCGCCCTCATCCGTGAGGATCAAGGGTAGCCCTTACACTTTCTATGCCAATTAATTATAAAATCTTCTAAACGTAAATTGCCTAATTGCTAAATCACGAAGCCACAGAACGCAAAAGACATTTCGTATTTTTAATTCTCTTCATCTGGGTCTTCGAGATACTTAACCGCTCTAGTTAACAAATGTGTTGAAACGGGACTTGTCAGAAAAATAAAAACTGGGACTAAAATAATTTTTATTCGTGTTTCCAAATCCCAAGGCAGAAAAAATATCGCGACAAAGGCCAGCAACACTCCCAAGGTCGACGCCAGCGAAGCACAATGCGCCTGCATAAACATTGTAGGCATTCTCCACACACCTAAAGCCGCTAAAAACAAAAAAACAGTGGCTATAAAAAAAACTACTGCGACAAAAATCTCCGCTACAGAATCCATCTTTAGGACTTCCTTCTCAACCTAGGCGTTAGATATCTTGCAAAAGTTAGTGTGCCTAAAAATGAAATCACCGACAAAATCAAAGCCCCATCAATAAAATAGGCCTGTCTATTATTCATCGCCAAAAATGCGATAACAACGACCCAATAAGTAGAAAATAGATCTAGTGCTAAAATCATATTTTCAATTTTTTTAGCTTTTACAATAGAAATAAATATAAGCAATCCAGAAACAGCTAAAAGAAAAAAAGAAGAAGCGTGTAGACTTTCGAGCAAAGTCATTGAAAAATTCCCTTAAGCCGCTTTTCAAATCCATCCCGGCATTCTGCAATAAAATCCTTCTTTGTTGAATCCAAGAAGAGGGTGTGAACTAAAATACTTTTCTTATCCTCTGCAATTTCCACACTTATAGTTCCCGGAGTGAGAGTTATAGAATTGGCATAAATAAACAGAGACCAATCATTCTTCAAATCAGTAGGTACTTTTACAAAACTAGCTGTTTCTGGAAGTTTTCTTCGTAACACTGCACGAGAAACCTTAAAATTTGCCTTCAACAACTCTTTCGAAAAAAATAAAATATAATCTAAAACTCTTAAAAACTTTTTCATCGGCTCAACACCTTTTCAATATAGGAAGAGGAATCCCACAGGGAATGGGAAGCCAAATCCATAATTGGAAGGATTTTAGGAAGAGCTAAACTAAAAATCACTAAGCTTATGTTAATAAAAATTATAGCCATATATTGTGGCCACTCGAGGAGCTTATGTTTCACTAAAACAGGCGTCTCTGATTCTCTCCAAAAAACCTGATCCCAGATTTTAAGCATCGATATTAAAGTGACTAGACTCACTGAAAAAATTATAATCAATGAAAGGTAATCACTCTTCTCCGCGGCTAAAAAAGCTAATTTAAATTTTCCAAAAAATCCTGCCAACGGCGGTATCCCAGCCAAGCATAAAGCTGAGACAATAAAATTCAATGCTAAAAAAGGTCTTTTACTGGCATAGGATCCTATTGAATTCAATTGATCCGTTCCCGTC
Source organism: Pseudomonadota bacterium (assembly GCA_018001635.1). GTDB lineage: Bacteria > Bdellovibrionota > UBA2428 > UBA2428 > UBA2428 > JAGNHS01. The sequence continues at coordinate 14,685 of JAGNHS010000036.1, forward strand.
TCCAATTCAACAACTCCACCTATTAAAAAGAGATTGCATTTGGTCAGCATGAGATGAAGTAAAAAGTATATTCCTGCAGTAGTCGCTGCTTCGCTAAAAAGAGATAAAGCTAGAAGCAAATAACCCACCTGAGAAATTATATGAACGCTGAGAATTTTTTTTATAGAACTCTGTGCGAAAGCTCCAAAGACTCCGATGACCATGGTTAATACCGCCGCTATATAGAATAAAGATTGAGCGTTACTGATGAGGTTTAGAGGAAATATTGTAATACACAATCTCATTAAGGCATAAATACCAACTTTGGTGAGCAAAGCCGAAAACACGGCCGCCAATGAAGATGGTAGGGCTGGATACGACAAAGGCAACCACGAAAAAAATGGGAACACGGCCGCCTTTAGAGCAAAACATATAAGAAGCATATAAATTGCCGCAGTCTCTGGTCCATTCAGTGGACCTTGTCGGACCAACTCCGCCAAGTGGGCCATGTTCAATGTTCCGAAAAGTCCATAGATCCAAGCAATAGCCAATAAAAAGAAAAAGGATCCAATAAAATTTATTAAAACGTATTTTAAACAAGCTTCTAATTGGATTCGAGTTCGACCCAATGAAAACAATACAAAAGAAGACATGAGCAACAATTCAAAACAAACATATAAATTAAATATATCTCCCGTCGAAAAAGAGGCCGTCACTCCCAGAAGAAGTATGTTGAATAAAAAACAATATCCCTGTTTAAAATACTCGGCATTTAAAGAACTCACACTATAAATGAGTGTGCACAACCCAATCCAAGCCGAACACAAAATCAAAAGAGCGCTCAATGTATCCACACTGTAAACAATTCCAAAAGGAGCGCCCCAGGCTCCCAATGAATGTACAACAACTCCCGACTTAAGAGTTAAGCTTAATAATTTCATAGATGAAAAAATCGACACTAAAGCGGCGAGCACACTCAGGGTTATTTGAGTGGCTGTATTTTTCCAGAACACCAAACAAAGTACGGCCGCTCCCAAATAAGCCATATAAGGAAACATGATCCAAGAACTAAAGTTCATAAATTTTCCTTATAGTCAGCCCATTCCTGACTTTGCCTTTTTCGATAAATTTCTCTAGCTAAGACTAAGAAAAACGACATCAATGCAAAACCAATAACTATGGCCGTGAGAACTAAAGCCTGAGGTAAGGGATCAATTTCCATACCATGGAGAACTTTTCCTTCTTTAGGAATAATAGGCGCTTCTCGACTGCTGATTCCCGCAGAAACCCAAATAATCAAATTGATGGCATTGGATAATAAAAGCATACCTACGATCGTTCTCATCCAAGTGCCTTGGAGTAAAAACATAACTCCTATAAAAACTAATAGTCCCACCAAAGCACTTAATAAGAGTTCCATCAGCCTTCACTCTCCAAAACTTCAAGCATAAGAATTTGGCTAACACCGAGAACCACACTAAAAACTCCAAAATCAAAAAGTTGAGGAGTCCCCAATTCCAAAGGGCCAAGCGGCAACCAAAGGCCCACCATAAATTCTTTTCCTATAAGTGAACTCAATAATACCGAAAGAAAAGCCGCCGCCATTCCCCACGAACAAATAATAATCGGATCAAAATATAATTTTTTTCGTGCAAATGAAGTCCCCTTAGAAAGTGCAATCATCAAAAAACTCATGCTACAAATCAGTCCCGCTATGAAACCGCCCCCCGGGGCATTGTGTCCCCTGAGAAGAATATAATACGACAAAAGATTAAGAGGTATAAAAAGCAACTCAGAAAGTTTATTGAAAATTAAAGAATTCAAGAAACCCCCTTAGCTTTCCATTTTAAAAGAGAAATTAAACCTATGGCCGCTACGACTAAAACCGTGATCTCGCCCATAGTGTCTAAGCCTCGAAAATCAACGATAATAACATTAACAACATTTCGACCGTGAGCCACGGCTAAGCTTAAATCTCCAAAGAAATCTCTAATCTTTCCTCTGGCTCCATCTTGTGAGGAAATATAAGTGACCCAGCCCACAAAGAAAGCAAAAAGGCCAGACACTATAGATGTGACCAATAAAGAACGAAATGACACAGGGCCTTGTTCGCTAGGAAGAATTCGAAGACAAAATAAAAACATTAATAGAGACAAGGTTTCGACTAGAAATTGAGTCAGCGCCAAATCAGGAGCTCCAAGAGCGAGATAGAGAAGAGCTATACCAAAACCCACCAGCCCCAAGGCCACCAAAATTTGCAGTATATTTTTTAGCCACAAACTCAACAAAGCACCAAAAGCCACCACAAAAAGCAAAAGATATTCTGTTAAGCTCACTCCGCTTAATTTGAAGTTAATTTCATAAAAAGGAAATCCACTCATTGATGTCCAAAGAAAAAATATTGCGAAAATAAAAATGCTCAATAAATAAATCGGAAAACGTCCATGTTGAAAAAAAGCAAATGTCATTTTGGCTAATCTTAAAAGAGAGTCGTATAGAAAATCATAAAGACGGTTAAAACTTTTTTTACTAATTCGAAGAAGCCAAGCCTCACGGTCATAAGTTTGAGCTTTAACTGTTTTATAAATAAAAAATCCGATCACCCAACACAAAACACTCAAAGCAAAAGGTATCGAAAGTCCATGCCAAACACTCAATTGGAGATTAGAGCTCAACCCCAATCCGTATTGTGCAGAATGAACGCCCTGCTCAATCCATGACATTAAAAAACTTCCTAAAAACAAAGATAAACTGGCCAATAAAAAAGGAACAGCAAAACTCAAGAGGCTTTTTTCATCAGCCTCAGCGCTCCATAAAGCTCCGCCAAAAACTCTCAACACAAATAGAATGGCCACATAAGAAAAACTAGAAAATGCCAATATAAAAACAAACAAAAGCCAAGGAGAATAAGAAATGTTTTCAAAAATAAGTTCTTTAACAGCAAATCCTAATGTCGGAAAAAATCCCAACAAACCCAACGAAGCTAAAAGGGTTCCAGCAAAAGTGCCAGGCATCTTTTCTCTAAGACCGTGTACAAAAGCAAAATCCCTGTGTCCTGTAGCGGCTTCAATATTTCCTAAAAGCAAAAACAAAGGGGCTTTATAAAAAGCATGGACCATCAAGAATAAAATACACAAACCGGTAGAAATTTCAGGATTAGGCAAACCCAACAATATAAAAAGCAAGCCCAAGGCAGCGAGCGTTGTATAAGCTAAGATTTTTTTCAAATCACTTTCAAGCAAACAAAGCCCACAAGCAATCAACACGGTTATAGAGCCCACGGGAATTAAAGCATTCGCCCATAGTGATTGATCGCGCAAAAGGGGCGACAATCTTAAAAGCAAAATGACCCCCGCTTTTACCATCGTAGCTGAATGCAAAAAACTGCTGGCTGGAGTGGGCGCTTTCATGGCATTAGGTAACCAAAAATGAAACGGAAACTGCGCCGACTTCGTAAAGGCCCCAATAAAAATCATAGCTGTAATCCAAGGCATTTCTGGAAAGCTCCGCCAAGACTCACGCAACTCCCACAATTCTAAACTATTGAGGGTTCCCATTCTCACCCCCCAAATAATCAATCCACACAACATCACGAGACCGCCTAAAGCTGTCACCAAAAACGCTTGAGTGGCCGCCCATCGAGCCTTGCTTCGCTGACTCTCAAAACCAATCAATAAATAAGAGCTCACACTGGTTAATTCCCAGAAACAAAAAAGGAGCAATAAATTCTCAGAAAAAATTATTCCTAGCATGGCAAAACAAAACAAATATAAAAGACCATGAAAATGAGCTGTTTTTTGAGTTCCCGAAAAATAACTATATGTATAAAGCGAAACTCCAAAACCGATGACACACACCAAAGAGGCCAGGAGATTATTTAAAGCATCCGATAAAAAGCGTATGTCAAATAGAGGAAAGAAGGCGCCGTAATTTTCCAAATGGCTCTCAGCACCTGAAAATTGTCTTATAAAATATACACTTAGCCCTAATAGAATAAAACTATGGAAATATCTAAAGCCATTAAGACGCCCCCAAAATGGCGCCAATATCGACAGAGCCAAGAGCAAACACAAGCTAATTGCAATCATTTAAGCCAACCTTGATCTTGACCATAGTTATGAAAAAGTCTAACACTGCAGCCTATAACAATAGCCAGTTCCAAGGCAGCGAACAAGTTGCCGGAATGATGGATGAAAGGATTATAACAATGAGCACAAAGAAAAACATCCAAAAAACCCCCTTTGCCCTTCTAGGCAAAAAAGTCGGCATGACCCAAATTTTCAAAGAGTCTGGAGAAGTTGTTCCAGTCACTGTAGTTGAAGTGGGCCCATGTGTTGTTACTCAAAAGAAAACAACAGAAAAAGATGGTTACAACGCCATCCAAATCGCTTTTGACGACAAAAAGAAGCAAAGAGTTTTAAAACCAGAAGCCGGTCACTTTGCCGCTTCTAAATCTTCAGTAAAAAGATTTGTTAAAGAAGTTCGAATGGACGACAAAAACATTTCTCTTTATGAAGTCGGACAAATTTTAACAGCTGACCTTCTCAAAGAAGGCGATGTTGTTGACGTTGCTGGAACCTCTATCGGTAAAGGCTTCCAAGGGGTTATGAAAAGACACCACTTTTCAGGATTTCCAATGACTCACGGTACTCACGAATTCCGCCGTCACGGTGGTTCGATCGGTTGCCGTACTGAACCCGGTAAAGTTTTCAAAAACAAGCGCATGTCAGGCCAAATGGGTAATGAACATGTGACTGTTCAAAATCTTAAAGTTGCCGCTGTTGAAGCCGACAAAAACTACGTCTTAATCAAAGGCGCAGTTCCTGGACACAAAAACGGATACGTTTATATCCGCGCTAGTGTGAAAAAAGGCTTTGCTCCTCGACAATTCACCAAATCAGACGCTCCTGCGACTGAAGAAACTCCTGCGACTTAATATCTTTATCAATCGTGTGAGAAGTTTCGATTTTAAATCGAGACTTCTCACAATAAAGTCACTTTAAATGACCACTCAAATTGAAATTCTATTTGAAGATGAATTCCTATTAGTGGCCAACAAACCCGTCGACCTCCCCGTTCATGTCACCGTCGATCCCCACCGCCCCCACCTCCAAGGTCTTCTTGAAAATCAAGCTCAGCAAAAACTCGTGCTTTTTCATAGACTGGATGTCGACACCACTGGAGTTATCATTCTTGGCAAAGATCCCAAAATCAACGGCCCGATGACGGCCCTTTTCCACGATCGAAAAATTGAAAAAACTTATTGGGCTCTCGTCGAGGGTGCCTGGAATCCAAAAGACACAAAAACAGAATCTTTCATTAAAAAAGTGTCTGGCGGTAAATGGATTAGCGCTCCCAAGGGAGCCAAAAATGAACACGCTTTAACTTATTTCAAACTTTTAGAAAAACGCTCCCAACACTCATGGATAGAAGCTAAACCCCACACCGGCAGAACTCACCAAATTCGACTTCACTGTCGGGATTTAAGACATCCTATTATCGGCGATCGCCTCTATGGAAAAGCGCATCCCCGGGGAGTTCCCATCGCTCTCCACGCCCACAAAATACATTTTAAACATCCCATCACTCATAAAGACCTTATTATTGAAGCTCCCAAACCTCCTCATTGGAGTTTTCTAGAATCGACTTCTTAATAATAAACTTGCCTAAGAATGATTATCGATATTTATAGAATGTTATGGAAAGCAATTCTTCTTTAAAGACATTTCTTAAAGAACATTTTTATCATTACAATAGTGGCGCCTTAGTCAGAGCTGCTGAAGATTACGTTCGCCATATTGATCGCGGCGGAAAAATGATGGTCACCCTAGCTGGAGCCATGAGTTCGGCTCGTTTAGGAAAAATTCTTGCTCCCATGATACGAGCCGGAAAAGTTCACGCCATTTCCACAACGGGCGCCAATCTCGAGGAAGACGTTTATAGACTCATAGCCTTCAAACATTATGCCCACATCCCACACTATAGGATGTCTGCGAAAGATGAAGAAAAACTTTTAGACCAATCCTTCAATCGAGTGACTGACTTGGCCATTCCTGAGCACGAAGCCATGCGTGTACTTGAAGAACGTCTCCATGGAGTTTGGAAAGCCGCTGAAGCTGAGCAAGCCAAAGTGGCGCACAACGCCCCTATATCTGAAAAACTCACGAAGGGTCGTTATTTTCCACATGAATATCTCTATAAAATTCTGCAACAAAAAGATTTACCCATCGATGGTCATCGTGAAGAATCTTGGGTCTTAGCTTGTATGGAAAAAAATATTCCCATTTTTACTCCTGGCTGGGAAGACTCCACGAGTGGAAATATGTTTATTGCGGCGATTCGAAAAGGTGTGATTCAAAATCCTCTGACTGTTCGCGATGGTAAAGAAGCCTTTAATTCTCTCGCAGATTGGTACATTGAAGAATCTGCAAAATCTCCTATCGGCTTTTTTCAAGTGGGTGGAGGCATTGCAGGCGATTATCCAATCTGTGTTGTTCCAATGCTAAGACAAGATATGGAAATAGAAGTTCCACTTTGGTCGTACTTTGCACAAATTAGAGACTCTCACGAATCTTATGGCGGTTATTCAGGGGCTTACCCAACTGAAAAAATCACCTGGGGCAAACTAGACGCCTCTTCAGCGATGCACGATATCGTTTCAGACGCCACTATTTGTGCGCCACTCGTATTCGCCTACGTTATGGGATACTAAGTTTTCACAAGCGATTGGCCTAGCTCTTGCTAGGTGTATTTCGTGTGGAAGCTTTATTACACTCAAATAGTTTCATCCCTTCATGACTCATTTAATGAACGCTTTTTCTTGTTAGTGGCCTGGGGAGATTACGGAGCCTTTGCGCATAATTGGAAAGACAGCTTTAGTGAATTAGGCATTCTTCATTTACTCGTCTTGTCGGGCTCTCAAATGACTTTATTAGTTCATTCTCAAACTAAACTCTTTTTATTTATAACTCGGAATCAATTATTAAAGAATTTCAGAGTATTTCTGCCAATTTTTCTATTTTTTAGCTCATTTTATTATTTAAGAATCAATGAATACTCACCGCCACTATTAAGATCTTTTATTTTTTTTTGGATTTCATCCATCCTTAGCGTTTTAGGAAAGCCATTTTTAGCCGCACCCTTAAGCTTCATAACTCATATTATAGTGGCTACTGCACAAATAAAATCACTCTCATTTTGCTTATCTTGGGCGTCTTTTCTCTTTTTATTAATCCTTCAAAAAATCGAAATTCCTCAATGGTTAAGGATAGTTTATTTGAGTCTTCTGTCGCAGATAGTCGTTATATTTTTAACAAATCAATCCGAACTCGGATTCAATGCCATTATACGATTATTAATCGCTAATATCGTTTTTGCTTATATTTTTGAAAGCTATTTGTCTTTTATATTAGCAATTCTTTTATCAACATCTTCAATAATGGCCATCATTCCAAACTTCTTATCAGACAGTCTTTTGGCACTTTTAAAAAGTATTTTCCCATTTTTGGGACGGGGTTTAATGATTTTGATACATCTTGCTAGGAACACATTGCTTTGGGTATAATAGCTAAATGAGCTTTCAAGAAAAGGTGGTGGAAATCCTCCAAGAACGGTCCTTTGAAATTCATGACGGTGCTTCTAAGATGAACGTCATTGAAGCTTCCGATTTTGAACAAATCGCATTGGATCTTGTCGAACTTCTCAACGTTGAATACGGCGTTGATCCCGAAGAACTCGAAAAAAAAGTCAGTAAAGGCGCCTGAGTTTTTAAACTCAAGCGCCTTTTTATAATTCAGTTAGAGCAAACTTAGTGGGATTATCCCAAAAGTTTAAGGGCCATACCCTTCACTTGATTGGCTTGCGCTAGAACAGAAATACCAGATTGTAACATGATATTTGTTCGAGCAAATTCAGCTGTCTCAGTCGCTATGTCTGCATCTTTTATGCGGCTCTTAGCGGCAGTGAAGTTCTCAGTAGCAACATCTGTACTAGCTACAGTTGTTGTTAATCGGTTCTGAAGAGCACCGAGTTTTGCTCGGTTACCATTAAGAACTTTTACTGACTCATCAATAACATCTAAGCTCACTTGTGCGTTGCTTTTATCAGCTACACCAACGCCACTTAATCCTAGTTTTCCTAAAGTTACATTTGTATCGCCAGGATTATAAGAAATTCTATCTAAACTTGGCTCATTATGAATACCGATTTGGAAATCCATATTCTCGCCAGTTCCATTTAACAAAAAGCGTCCGTTGAATTCAGTACCTTTTGCTAAACGATCGATTTCATTTTTAAGTTGTTGAATTTCATTATCAAGATATTTTCGCTCAGTATCGCCGATAGTATCAGAAGCCGACTGAACCGAAAGTTCACGCATACGACTCAACATGCTGCTCACTTCATTCATGCCGCCTTCAGCAACTTGAATTAAAGAGATAGCATCTTGAGCGTTTCGACCAGCTTGTTGGAAGCTGCGAATGTGACCATTCAAGGTGTCGCTGATAGCTAAGCCTGCAGCGTCGTCAGCCGAACGATTGATGCGAGAGCCGGAAGACATTTTCTCCGCAGCCTTCTCCATCGACATTCGAGAACCACTCAGATTGCGCTGAGCGTTTACCGACATGATGTTGGTGTTAATACGAATACCCATAAAAAAGCCTCCTTTGCTTTTTCTGGATCTTCCGTGACCTATCCCAAGCGACCTTGCTCAAGACACAAGCTTCCGTGCTTACAAATTTAAAACATTTATATTTTCTGGAAATGAGTGACAGTGCGAAGAATGAGAGATTTTACAATCCAAACAGCATCCAAGTGCTCTCATCCGTGACGGGCTTTCGAAGAGATATCCTATCTCGCCTATCAAATCCTGATATAAAGCCCTTCGGCAAAGCTTCAAAAATCTTTAATCGGAAATTAAGACAACCTCGAGCGCAACGCGTTATGCTTCTAGAATACAAATACTTACGGGCTGTGAATAAATATACAGTTATAGACTTTGGAGCGATCGAGCTGGCCGCGCGGAGGGACGTGAGAGAGTGAAAAATCTAAAAATGGGTATTTAGTCACAGTCCGTCAGAGCGTAAGCTAGTGGCATGTTCATTGTTAGAGAAGTTCAAAAAGGAGATTTGGAAGAAATCTACGAATTATCAAAAACCGCAAATTTTCTAAATCTTCCTGAAAATCGTAAAGAACTCAGCGAAAAGATTAGACGCTCTCTAAAAAGTTTTCGCTCCAACGTAAAAAATCCTTCGGCCAATGAATATCTATTTGTTCTTGAAGATTTAGAAGCCGATAAAATCGTTGGCACTTGCCAAATATTAGGCCAACACGGAACACCCGACGAACCTCACATTTATTTTTCGGTCATAAATAAGAAAAAGCGTTCAAGAACTACTCACAAGAGTTTTGTTCATCAAGTATTACGACTGGGTTTTGATTATGATGGTCCTACTGAAATTGGTGGCTTAGTGCTTCTCAATAAATATCGGGGTCACGAAGAAAAACTAGGACGCTTTCTAAGTTTTACTCGTTTTGTATACATGTCCGCGCGACGCCCCTACTTTTGCGACGATGTTCTCAGTGAAATGCTACCCCCCTTCACCAAAGAGGGTTCATCTGACATTTGGGAAGAAGTTGGCAAAAAATTTACTGGCATGCGCTACCAAGAAGCCGATCGCCTCTCTCGAAAGAACAAAGAATTCATCACCTCTTTATTTCCTGAGGGTGACATCTACACTTGCATGCTTTCAGAAGAGGCCCAGCAGGCCATTGGCCAAGTTGGTCCCGACACTCTTCCTGTAAAAAAAATGCTGGAAAAAATTGGTTTTAAATATAGCCATATGATCGATCCTTTCGATGGAGGTCCTCATTATTGGGCGAAGACTTCGTCTATTGTGCCCGTAAAAAATACTATTCGAGTGCGCCTTGCGCGCGGAAAAAGTAAACGCGCCTTGAGAGAGTCTTTTGGTATTTTAATGGCTTTTGATAAATCTAGCCCGAGAGCTCTTCAAACAACGATTCAATTTAAAAACAAACACGACATTGTACTCGACGACAATCAAATAAAACATCTCAATATTAACCCTAAGAGCGAACTCTACTTTTTGGAGAACCCCATATGATAACTTTAAATCAAATTTTAAAAGACCCTCTCAAATTCCGAGGCTCCTTTGTTAACGGGCAATGGTCTCAATCCCACATCACTGGCGAATGGAAAGTTAAATCTCCCGCCAATCACGACTGGATTTTACCAGACTTATCTTACGACAATGATGAAGTTGAAAAAGCCGTTGACGCCGCTAAAAATGCCTGGCCTCTTTGGCGCTCTTTATCGATGGACGAACGTTTAAATTATTTAAAAAACTTTGCAGCCGAACTAGACAAGAGAAAAGACACTTTAGGACGCATCATCGCCATTGAAACCGGCAAACCCTTTGATGAGGCACTCGCCGAAGCGGGACTGCTTTCAGCTAAAATCAATGTCACCATTCAATATGGACTTGAATTAGTAAAATCCCAAGTCATTGAAGTGGATGCTAAAACTCGCGGAGAAATTCACTTCAAAGCTAAAGGAATTCTGCTCATCATTGGCCCTTTTAATTTTCCAGTTCATTTAAGCCATGGCCATATTGCTCCAGCTTTGCTCATGGGCAACGTGTGTATTCTTAAACCCTCTGAGAAAACTCCCTACAGCGCCCAAGTTTACATGGAAGCCGCCGAAGCTGCTGGAATCCCTAAAGGTGTCTTGCAACTTATCCATGGCCCCGGTGACATGGCCACTCGACTCGTCCGACACACCGAGATCAACGGTGTTATAGCCACTTGTAGTTATGAAGTGGGTGCAAAAATTCAAAAAACTCTTGCGGAAAGTCCTGAAAAAATCGTAGCCCTTGAAATGGGTGGAAAAAATGCTGCCCTGATTTGGGAGAATTCCAATATTGATGAATTGTCTGACGCCTTAATTCGCTCATGCTTTTTAACCACTGGTCAACGATGCACGGCCCTCTCTAGAGTTTACGTTCAGCAAGGAATCCTCGGTGATCTTGTTCAATCTTTTCATCAAAAAGCAAAAGAACTTGTGGTCTCTCATCCATTTGCAGAAAACCCCAAACCCTTTATGGGCCCACTCATTAGTGAACAAGCATTAGAAAAATATTTGCGATACAGCGGGATCGCCGCCTCAGAAGGGGCCGAGTCCGTTATGCGCCCCAAAACCCTTCAAGGCACCACTCGACTTGGCGAACAACTTCCTATTGGAAATTACGTTTCGCCATCGATTCAAATTGTTAAAGAATTTAATCCAAAATCTAATTATCAGAATCATGAAATTTTTGGACCCGATGTTTTTTTCTGCCCCATCAATTCCCTTGAAGAAGGTGTTAGGGCTGTAAACTCTTCTTATTATGGATTAGTGGCTTCGGTCTTTTGTCCTAAAGAAAAATTTTCCGACATAGCAGAACAACTTGAAGTGGGACTTGTTTATCACAATCGCCCCACTGTGGGTGCCAGCGCTAGATTGCCCTTCGGCGGTTGGAAGCGCTCCGGGAATCATCGACCTGCTGGGCTTTTTGCTATTTATGCCTGCACTCAAGCCCAAGCCCGTGTCTGCTAAATATAGATGGAAATACCCAATCGTTTATCGCCAAGCTTTTGAGAGCCTTCAGCAATACGATTGCCTTCGAAATTAGCGGGACTTTTTAAATAATCTTGAAAATCTTGCCAGTGCATGGTGCCTGTAAATAAATCTATTCTGGAACCCGATATAGCAGAACCAACATCATTCACAATCCAATAACCATCATGAACAATATTTGTTCCAGGAACTAGCATTCCTTTAGTGGCAGGAATAAACACTTTATCTCCATTATTAACCCCATAATGATCTTTATCGATAGCAATCGATCTAAATGGAATTAGTGGATTATCATTATCACCCAACCCAAAACGAGATTCGGTCACTTTATATCTTCGACCTGTTTCATCGGCCACATTGATTGTTCTACCATCGGCCAGGATTCCAGTTCCTTGCATTTTTACTTCATCGTAAAAAGACTGAGAAACTTTTACACATTTTTCACCAACCACATTAAGACATCTAATTTTTTTTCCAACATATCGAGTGTCAGACTCACTAGGTACAAAGTAGATCGTAGTTTTGGCAGATCGCTTTCGATCTAAGTCTGTATGAGGAATTGCAGGAAAAATTGAAGGTAAAATGGTTTTCTTAGGGGTCGTAGCGGAATTGAAACTCAACTCCATTTCCTTTTCAGGTTGAATGGCTTGAACACTTTTGCCAGAAGAAGCATGGGCGCGTTCAATTTGAGCACTACGATAGACCAACGGCAAATTTTTTGATCCAACTGGACTGTAAGAAACTGAAGTTAAACTATCACATGAAGTTAAAACAATGAGGAGTAAAAAACTCGCATATTGCTTCATTGAAATTCCCCCTACCTATCGAGCTTAACAGAATTTTAATAAAAGCATCGTGAAGATTTGGTTAAGATTGTGTTAAGAAAAATATCTATCAATTCTCAACACTTCTTTATTAGTAAAAATCATTTAGAATATAAAAATGATTCGAATTCGATGCTGTGTCTTTTTAACTATGATTCTTTCGGCTTCCCTTAGAGCTCAAGAAAACTCCACCAGCCAAGATTCTCTAAAATTACTGAGTAGTTTTCTAGAGAAATATCCCAGCTTTTCAATGAAAGGCGACATAAGCACATTTCGCCCCATACCCGAAGTAGGAAAGGGAGAACTAATCGTAGACAGCCTCAATCAATCCTTCTGCTTTCACTATCAATCCAATAAAAAGAGTTTTGATTCTTTAATTATTAAGAATGAACTTATTGAACGAGAGCGAAATCCAAAAACGGGAAAATTAATTGCTGAGAGCAAATCCAAAAAACTCTCGCAGCGACTCGTCTTTCAAGCTTTGCTTTCTCTAAAAAAAATGCCCAAAGAATTATTGGAAATCACATTTCAACCAAAATTAATTTTTAAAAACAAACTGAATTATCTCACCCTGACACCGAAGATGCCTTTAAATGATATAAGTGAGATCACCCTAGCCTTCACTCCCGACCCCAAGCCCAACACTTTGAGTATAAAAGACAACGAAGGTCAGGACAGCTTTTGGAAAATAGTTAGCTTTAAAAAAATGAGCGCAGATGACATTACAAAAGACAAATGCTGGAAGCCTTAATACTCACTTTGGCAATTTATAAATAAATTCCTTATTGGCATAATTTCTTAGCACAATTTTTTCTTTGTCTTGGCTCTTAATATACTGAGGAACTAATGGAATTTTTCCACCACCTCCAGGCGCATCAATCACATAATGGGGAACAGCCATACCCGAAGTATGCCCTCTCAATTTTTCAATAATATTTAAACCCACTTCAATGGGCGTTCTAAAATGACTGATACCTTGAGACATATCACACTGAAATAAATAATAGGGACGAACTCGCATCATGAGGAGCATGTGATTAGTCCGCTTTACAACTTCAGGATCGTCGTTAATTCCTCTCATCAAAACCATTTGATTGTTTATAGGACACCCTGCTTCTGCAATTTTTAAACAAGCATAAAAAGCTTCTGAAGTGCATTCATTGTAGTGATTAAAATGAGTGTGCACATAAAGGGGTCCATGTTTTTTTAAAATAGACACAAAATCATCGGTAATTCGATGAGGCAATGTCACCAAATTTCGCGTGCCTAATCTAAAAATTTCAACGTGAGGAATTTTACGAAGAGAGCCCATTATATAATCGAGTCTCTCATCAGAGTTAGACAAAGGATCGCCACCAGAAATGACCACATCTCGAACACTGGGAGTTTTACGAATGTATTCTAAACCATCTTCTAATTGCTTTTTTTGGGCTGCAGAACCTGGATCAGAAACTTTTCGTTTTCGAGTGCAATGCCTGCAATATACTGGACAATGGTGAGTGGTATAAAAAAGAACTCTATCTGGATATCTATGAGTGATTCCCGGCACAGGCATATCTCGTTCTTCAGCGAGTGGATCTTCCATTTCTTCTGGAAGTATATTGAGCTCCCCCATCTTGGGAACGCTTTGTAAGCGTATGGGACAATCAGGATTATCAGGCTGCATCATGGCCGCATAATAGGGCGTGATGGCCATATTAAACATTTCTGAAGATTTTTCAAAAGCTTGAACTTCGTCGGGAGTAACATCAATAACTTCACGAAGCTTTTCCATAGTTCGAACTCGATTTTGCTGCTGCCAAATCCAACTATTCCATAATTCATCAGGCACATCAGCCCAAGCACGGCCCTTGCCTCCGGTTTTGAATTGATTACGACCTACATTATAAGTTTTATCGGGTTGAAAGCTGCTTTCGCTACTCATAGATTTATAACTTACACTAAGTCTATAGAGCGATCTAGACCTGCCCAGTAGCCTTAAATTACTTTAGAAACCCTTGTCTGAGCGCTAAAAAATGAGTTAAGTTTCTGAACCAAGCGAATGGCTAATTCAAAAATACGACCTAGTTTTTGGGAACATCATCACTGCGTACCCCTTTCCTGTGATTTAGCTCCCAGCTCTATTTTTGAACGGAACCGAGATTATGTTTGCTTTGATTTAGAAACTAAAGACCTAGCCCCTCCCGGGAACGATATTGAAGCCCTCAAACGACTAGGTGCGAGCGTACTTTGCGCCTATGATTCTCGAGAAGGTAAAATTCTTACTTATTTTGAAAACCAACTAGAAGATTTTATAAAACTTCTCCCTAAAAGACTTATCGTTGGCTACAACATTCGACGTTTCGATTTACCAGTATTAGCGGGCTACGGACTTAAACTTGAAGGCCTAGATGTCTTTGACCTCATGGATGAAGTTGAGAGAGGTTTGGGTAGACGCTTTATTAAATTGGAATATGTGGCCCAAGGAACTCTAGGACAGGGTAAAAGCGGTGAAGGTATACAAGCCGTTGAGTGGTACAAGGCTGGCCGATTTAAAGAGCTTGCTGAATATTGCGAACGAGATGTCGACGTCACTCACCAAGTTTTTAGACATGGTTTAGACAAAGGTTTCTTGAGTGTTAAATTTCCCGAAAAAGATCCACAAAGCTTTAGAGTAGAGTGGACTTAAAAAACCACTCTACTCAATTTTAATTTATTGAGCTATTTTACGTTTCACACCAGGCGCTAAAGTTCTGCCGCTGTTATTTGTTGTGCTATTGGAAGTTCCACTCGAAGTTGATGATCTAGTCTGATCATCAGTCTCTCTATAATCGCTTCCCGAGGCGCGACCACTTCCATCATTTCGAGAGTCATTAGCCCAGTCATTAGCAGCAGTGTTGCCATTGCCGTTGTTATTATTATTGTTCCCGTTGTTATTATTGTTGTTACCGTTGTTGTTATTATTATTGTTATTATTCCCGTTGTTATTATTATTGTTGTTATTGTTATTATTCCCGTTGTTGTTGTTATTGCTGCAATCTTCACAATCCCAATCATCCCCACCTTTAGGAGG
>JAGNHS010000037.1 GCA_018001635.1 Pseudomonadota bacterium
GGGGTGGAACGAGTCAATCGCTGTGCCTCTGCCCGCGCCATAGAATTAGGTGCCTTTGTGGGTGTAAGCCATCTTTTAGGAGAAACTGAATCAGAACTAGTCGATCTTAATTTAGGAGGCCTCTCCCTTTACACTCCATCACAAAGCCCCTTTAAAGACTCCAAGCGCCAACAAAGCACTCAAATATTTAAAAAAGGCTTTCACAGACTTCGCAAAAGCTTAGATTTTGATTTGTTAACACAAATGAGAAGCCTCAAAATGGAAACAAACCCGTCTCTTGTTAAAGTTTAAATCAATTTGAAAAACGACCTTCTGGGATTTACAGTAGCTCCATGGCAAGCCCAAAAGATTCCCTTCAAGACATCACCTCTTTGTGCAAAAGACGCGGTTTTATTTTTCAAAGCTCTGAAATTTATGGCGGACTCGCCTCTTGCTGGGATTACGGCCCACTTGGAGTGAGTTTAAAAAGAAATATTAAAGATCTTTGGTGGAACTCCATGGTGTCCGAGGGCACTGTTGAAGGACTCGATGCTTCTATTTTAATGGCCTCAAGAGTTTGGGAAGCCAGTGGACATGTTGAAAACTTTACCGACCCACTTGTAGATTGCCGTAAATGCAAATCGCGCTTTCGCGCTGATAAAGCTGAAAAAAACGATGCTGGGAAAATTATTTGCCCTCAATGCGACAGTTTAGACATCACTGAAGCTCGTAATTTTAACCTTATGTTCAAAACCTTTATGGGCCCCGTTGAAGACAGCGCTGCAACCGTATTCATGCGCCCTGAAACCGCGCAAGGAATTTACGTAAACTTTCACAACGTCGCAACTTCCATGAGAAGAAGTATTCCCTTTGGAATTTGCCAAATTGGTAAAGCTTTTCGAAACGAAATCACTCCTGGAAATTTTATATTTCGCACTCGAGAATTTGAACAAATGGAAATGCAATTTTTCATTCATCCTAGCGAAGACGATAAATGGATGACGTATTGGCAAGAAAAGCGCTGGAAATGGCATTTAGATATGGGAATTCATGAATCTAAACTTCGAATGCATCCCCATGGACCAGGCGAGTTAGCTCACTATGCTAAGTCAGCCTTCGATATTGAATATGAATTTCCCTTTGGATGGAATGAAATTGAAGGAGTGCACAATCGCACTGACTTCGATCTAAAACGCCACCAAGAATTTTCTCGAAAAAATTTAACTTACGTAGACACTAAGAGAAATAATGAACGCTACATTCCCTACATTATCGAAACCTCTGTAGGCGCCGATCGCTCTTTATTGGCCGTTCTATGTCACTCTTATTTTGACGACAAAGAAAACGAACGAATTGTCTTAAAATTTTCGCCCAAAGTGGCACCTGTCAAAGCGGCGATACTTCCCCTTCAAAAAGATGAGGCTATCGCTGGCCCAGCTGAAAAACTATATAACGAACTCAAGGCCCGTTGGCCCGTTCAATACGACGAAAGTGGAAGCATTGGCAAACGCTACAGAAGACAAGATGAAATCGGAACACCCTTTTGCATCACTTTTGATTTTGATACCGCCAAAGACAATGCGGTCACAATTCGCGAAAGAGACTCGATGAAACAAGAGCGCGTGGCTTTAGACAAAGTGCATGAATATTTAACAAAGGGTCTCTCTTAGTAGCACGCATAGCATTATACGATTTATTAAAATTATATTGCGAGTTCCTTCACTCAAACACTAATGAGTCCAAGGTGAGGAAAGGGACCTACCTATGAAATTTAACAATATATTTATGTCTTCTCTTATTTTAGGAACTGCCATTTTTGCTACAACAACTAGCTATGCGCAAAGTGGCATAGTCACGCCTAAGCCTGTTGAAATTCCTTTCAGCTATACTGCTGAAAGTGATGCTCAAGAGATTGTCATCAGTCGCGAATACGATGCAGCTCACCTCATTAAAAATAAAAAACAAATCCCAACTTATATCGAAGTCAAAGTCGCAAACTTCCCTGGCCCTGGCTTAAGTTTTAAAATTGAAGCTTACATTCGCGACGTCAAAAGCGGTAAAGAATACGAAAGTGTTTGGACAAATTCTGGAAGCTGCGTTCAAGCAGATGCCATCAAATTAGTTTGCACTACTAAATTCGGATCCATTTTCACATTGAGCGATCGTAAAGACCACGTCACATTAGAAATTCCAAAGGGACGAGCTCTAGCTTTAGTGGAAAGTGGAAGCGATCGACGCCTTATTCTTGATGGAAACGACGAAGACAATCGTTCATTTTGGCTCTTCACTCAAAACTAATTTAAACATCAAAATTCTTTTAGGCTTAGTGGATTTTTCATAAATCCACTAAGCCCTTTATGGAACTTCTCAAAATGAAAACTTTAGTTTTCGGCTTTTTTATAATCTTCAATATTTATGCTCACGACTCCGAAAATCAAGCCAAGCTTCTTTCAGAAAAATCTCTAAGATTAAAAATTGTAAAACTGGCTCTCGATCAAAAAAACAAAGCTTACATATGGGACAAATGCGGGCCCGACGCTTTTGATTGCTCTGGGTTTGTTCATTACATATTTAAAACAGTATTAGGTGAAGAAAATTTTAATCTGCCTTACGATCTTGAAGAAATTAACGAATTGACTGAGCTTCCCTACTTCAATCAATCGCAATACTTTCACGACGTATTATTGAATGCCAACATGAAGATTGATTGCAACAAAGCGCTTCCGGCTGATGTGGTGTTTTTTCCCAAAACAGTCGTTCACAAAAACAACCACATAGGGATTATCACTAGCCTAAAACCTAAGACATTCATCACGGCTCAATCTACAAAAACAGGTGTCGCTGAAGCCAGTTTCGAAAAAGGAACTTACTACGATAAAAGAGGCCCAGAATGTTTCTCAAATGCTTGGATATCTAATTTTTCCCAGGATGTTCAAAAATAACTTTGAATTGTCCTTGCTTTACCAATTCCTCTCCAATTCCATCGACGTGAGCCTGACCAACAATTCCCAATAAAACTTTTGAGGAATCACTTTCTTCAACATCCATATAAGTGACTAAGTGAATAATTTGTTCCGCCATTTGCGGATCTCTATGCTTAAGCATTCCATAGCTTCTGAAAAATCGAAGACCAGGAATATTTTTCATTTTTGGCAACTGCGCAATTTTAGCCAAGCTCTGATTGAGCAACAAAGAAGCCGCTAATGTTATACCTGTCAGATCAAAACCTTCTTTATAATATTGAGGCATATGCGCCAAAAACCAAATCACAGTGGAATAAGTGAGAGTCCCGCCTAAACACCAATGAAGTAGCGTGGAATATTCTGAGGCATGAAACTCATATCCCCATTCCATAGGACGAACTTCTGAATTTGGCATTTCCCGACTACGCTTTTCAACAATCTCAGGATCTTCATTCACCATACTAGATGGGCCGGCTGCTTTTAACTGTTTGAACATTTTTCCGGGCAACATAAGAGCTCTCATCCAAATAGCCAAAGTCGCAAAGTAAGCAAAATGTATATTTTTGCTAAACATGGGCTGACCGCCCTCTACAGAAATCTTTGGAAAGACTTCCAAAATTTTGGAGTCTTTTACGGCTTGCGCATCTGTCTCATTGAGCAAATGTTGTTCCCCCATCAACACAACAAGCTCTTTCGATCCATCTTCACTTTCACGACTTAGAATTTTGAAGGGAAACTTTGCAAATGAACTTGATTTTAATGCCACTAAAGCGTCTTGTTGTTTTTTGTTTAAACCAGAATTAACGAGAGCCTCTTCACAAGAAAAAACACTAGAAGTTGCTCCAAAAATGAGGGTTAGAAAAACAATTCCGAGCCTGCCTAGCATGGGTGCAGGGAATATAGCTTAATTTATGCAATGCGTCAACATCCGTAATGACGCAAAGCTTGGAAACTTAAGACGAAGTCCCTTTGGCAGAGTCGAGCAAAAGGGATAGATTTTGACTCTATATGGGGCAGAAAAACATTTATTTCTTTGGACTTAACCGCGAAGGCAAAAACCTCACCGAAGGCAGTGCCGAAATGAAAAACCTTTTGGGAGGCAAAGGGGCTAATCTGGCAGAAATGGCCAAGCTAGGCCTTCCCGTTCCCCCCGGATTCAGCATCAGCACTGATGTCTGCACTCACTTCTACAAGAATAACAATTCCTACCCCCCCGAACTGAATCAGGAATTAGAAACTCATTTGGCTCAATTAGAAAATTGTATGGGCATGAAATTTGGCTCGCAAGAAAAACCACTATTAGTGAGCGTTCGCTCTGGTGCACGAAGATCCATGCCTGGAATGATGGATACTGTTCTAAATCTAGGTTTAAACGATCAAACTGTAGAAGCACTTGCAAAAGCCACCAACAACCCACGCTTTGCCTGGGATTGTTATCGTCGCTTTATTCAAATGTATAGTGATGTCGTGCTCGATGTGCACGCTTCTCGATTTGAATCCTTACTTGAAGAATTAAAAGCCGACCTCAACATTGAAAAAGATTCAGACCTCAAAACTGAAAATCTAAAAACCTTAGTATCCACATTCAAAAACTATGTTCTTCAAGAAGGTGGTAAAAAATTTCCTCAAGATCCCAAAGAACAACTATGGGGTGCCATCGGAGCCGTATTCAAATCCTGGATGAGCCCTCGCGCAGTTCATTATCGAAAAATGGAAAACATTCCTGAAGAATGGGGAACTGCGGTTAACGTGCAATCCATGGTTTTTGGAAATTTAAACGACGATTCCGCCACTGGTGTCGCCTTCACTCGAGACCCTTCCAATGGAGACAAAAGATTTTTTGGAGAATTTCTTCAAAATGCTCAAGGCGAAGATGTTGTTGCAGGAATTAGAACACCTCACCCTATCAGCCTTCAACAAAAAGGCATGGACGAAGCCCATTCCCATTTAACTTCACTCGAAGAAGTGATGCCCCAAGTTTACAAAGAATTGCTCGCTATTCAAGGTCAACTCGAAAAGCACTATCGCGATATGCAAGATATCGAATTCACAATTCAAGACAAACGGCTTTTTATTTTACAAACACGAAACGGAAAACGCACCACTCAAGCCGCAGTCAAAATTGCCGTAGACATGAGCCAAGAAGGATTGATCTCTCAAAAGGAAGCTGTCTTAAGAATTGATCCTTACGCTCTCGATCAACTTTTGCATCCAAGACTCGACCCCAAACAAACTGGAAAACCCATTGCCAAAGGATTACCAGCCTCTCCTGGTGCGGTGTCAGGTATTGTCACCTTTTCTCCTTCCGAAGCAGAAAAACTCAAAGGCAAAGGTAAAAAAGTTATTTTAGTCCGTCACGAAACTTCCCCCGAAGATATTCACGGTATGGACGCTTCAGTTGGAATTCTCACAGCTCTAGGTGGAATGACTTCACATGCAGCCGTAGTGGCTCGAGGCATGGGAAAAAGTTGTATTGCGGGCTGCTCAGATGTCCAGATTGATTACAAAAACAAAGTTTTTAGAGTGACTAAAAATGGTCAAGCTGAAGTTAAAGAAGGCGACACCATCACTCTCGATGCCAACACAGGAGAAGTTTATTTAGGCGAAATACCAACTGTAGCTTCTGCTTTAAGTGAAGATTTTAAAACCATCATGACTTGGGCCGATGGATTCAGAAAACTCAAAGTTCGCGCCAATGCCGACACTCCTCACGATGCCCGAGTCGCACGACAATTTGGAGCCGAAGGCATTGGACTTTGCAGAACAGAACATATGTTCTTTGATCCTGAACGTATTGAAGTTGTCCGCATGATGATATTGGCAGAAACCGGTGAAGAACGTGCTCGAGCTTTAGAGCAAATTCACCCCATGCAAAGACAAGATTTCGTAGGAATATTTAGAGAGATGAAAGGTCTGCCCGTCACCATACGACTTCTCGACCCCCCTCTTCATGAATTTTTACCTGAAACAGACATCGCTGTTGAGAGTCTGTCTAAAAAGCTCAATCTCAGTCGCGAAAAAATTCTCAGCAAGGCCCATGCCCTTAAAGAAGTAAACCCCATGCTAGGTCATCGCGGTTGTCGCTTAGGTGTTTCCTTTCCTGAAATTTACGAAATGCAAGCCGCAGCTATTGCTGAAGCCGTTGTGGAAGCCACTAAGCACAATGTTGAAGGTATCAAAGCCGAAATTATGATTCCTTTAATTTTTGAATACAAAGAACTCAAACTTTTAAGAGATCGAATTTCACAAGTGGTCAGTAAAATTTTAGACAAAGCCGGACTCAGCAAACAAATTGAAATCGGAACCATGATTGAAATTCCACGCGCAGCTCTCATGGCAGACTCCATTGCTCAAGCGGCCGATTTTTTCTCTTTTGGAACTAACGATTTAACTCAAATGACCCTGGGATTATCACGAGACGACAGTGGTCGCTTCCTTCCCGAATACATCGACAAGAATATTTTGCCAGGCGATCCCTTCGCGAGCATTGATATCGATGGCGTTGGGCAACTTGTAGATATGGGAGTGAGAAAAGGACGATCCACTAAACCCAACCTAAAGACCGGGGTTTGTGGAGAACACGGGGGCGATCCTCGCTCTATTGAGTTCTTTAGCAAAGTGGGGCTCGACTACGTGTCGTGCTCTCCTTATAGAGTGCCCGCCGCAAGACTTTCAGCGGCACAGGCTGCGCTGAAGAGCTAGTTAATACTATAGGTGTCTTAGAAGTCCTTCCGCTTCTTTATAAAATCCTTCTCTAGAATTTACATAAATCAATTCATAACCTGTGCCCCTATTTCCAGCGTTTTTCACTTTTCTATAGGCAAAACGATAGTCCGTTCCTCTATAAACATACTTCGCGACCAAGACGTCACTTTGACTTCCAAATTCTGGTTTTTTTTCACCATGCTTATGGCCATTGATAATTTCTGGCCAGCGATTATCTATAAAATCAGCCTGAACATCTAAAGGTAAAAATCCTTTTTTTAAATCTTCGGCACCGTTTCCGCTCACAACACTTAATCGACTTCTAAATTGTGAATCAAAAGCTTTGGCCCCTTTATTGTGCATTTGAGAATTTCTTAAAAGCTCTAAAGAGGAAGGGGCTTTTTCTATTTTACTGATTAAGTTTTTTGCATAATTGAGAGCAGGAATTAATTTTGAATTGTCTGGATCAAGTGAAGCTAATTTATTTTTTAATTGAGACACCTTTTCACGCTCTGTAAGGCTGATCAAAAGAGGTTTTCGGCTCAATATATCTTTTAAAACTGGAGCAATGCGAGAGTAGATTATTCTATCGGCTTGATGTCTAAAAAATCGGGTTTTTTCTAAAAATCCAAATCTTTCATCTAGCTCGATATGCTTTTTTAATTCCGCGAGGCTGCTCAAATAGCCCTCACAATTTGAAAATCCTGAGTCAATTCTAGTGGATTCTTTTTCGGCAAAGCTTATGGGTGCAACTAAAAGCCCAATCAACATGACCCTAAAAGCACCCAAGCTCATAATGATTAGGATACGTGCATTAATCCTATTGAACAACTTATTAATCCGTCACCAAACACAAGTCTTAAACCCCTGTAACATTGAGGCTTTTTAATTTCCCTCCCGAGCCTCATAGAGGTTGAATTTAAAGCAAACAGGTGTTTAGATATTGCCTTAAGGCAGGTCTAACAGAGTGAACATATTACGATTGGAATTGTGCGGCTTTAAATCCTTCCGAGAGAAAACCATCCTCAATTTTAACCAACCCATCACTGCAATTGTGGGCAGTAATGGTTGTGGAAAATCAAACGTGGTCGATGCTCTTTACTGGGTCATGGGTGACATGTCTCCCAAACATCTACGTGGATCTTCGATGTCGGATGTTATTTTCTCAGGCTCTAGAGATTTCGCGCCCATGGATATGGCCGAAGTCACGCTCGTGCTCGATCGAGATGTTGAAAAAGACCCCCCACTGCCACCTCACTTAGAAAACCATAAAGAAATCCAAATCACTCGTCGTTATTATCGCGGTGGTGAATCCGAATATTTCATTAATAAAATTCCATGCCGTCTTCGCGACATCCAAGAGTTCTTCATGGACACAGGATTAGGCGCAAAAGCTTATTCCATTATTGAACAAGGTGCGATCACCCGAATGGTTCAACAAAAGGCTGAAGAACGACGAGTTGTGATTGAAGAAGTTGCCGGCATTATGAAATTCAAAGCTCGCCGTGCAGAAACTGAACGAAAACTTGAACACACCCATAGCAATCTTCAACGTATCGACGACATTCTCACCGATTTACAAAAGCAATTAGGTTCGCTTAAACGCCAAGCCGAGAGAGCCGAAAAATATTCCGAATATTCTACTGAGTTAAAAAACCTCGAACTCAGAATGTCGGGTCATCAGTGGGTTGAACATTCTCGTAAAAAATCTGACAATGAAAACGAAGCCACAGAACTTCGTAGTCTCATTGCAACACTCGATGAAAAGTTAAAAAATCTCAAAGAGAATCTTCAGCAAAACCGAGAAGCCCTCGAAAACGCCGAAAACAACCATCACGACAAAAGAGAACTTGCACGACGTGAAGAAATTTCCGTCAAAGAAAAGCAAGGCGAAATGCAATCGCTCCAAACTCGAAAAGAAGCTCTCACCCAACGAGCTTCCGACAGTGTATTGCAACGTGAAAAACTCATTGAACGCAGTGTTGTTCTAGAACAAGATATCAAACGAGTTGAAGCTGAACTCGACGCCTGGATGCTCAAAGCCAATGAGTTTCAGCAAAACTTTCAAGTCAGTCTCGACAAGCTTCAAGAGCAAAAATCGGCCAACGAAGAAATCCGCAATAATGTGGACCTTGACCGTAAGCTTTGTCATGAAGTTGAAATCAAAATCACCCGTCACTCTCAAGAACTTCAAAACTTACAAAAAACACTTTCGCAATTGCTTAAACGCCGTGAAAGTTTAGAAATCCAAGTTCGCGAAGTGGAGTCTCAACTCCATATTCACGAAGCCGAAAGAAAAAGCACCGAGTCTTTCTTACAGGAAGCTTTTTCAAAACGCAGTGATCTCGAAAAATCCAAACAAGAACTCGATGAGCGCCTAGCTCAACTGGAAAGCGAAAGAGCCGAACTCCAAATTCAGCGAAACGAACGCCGAGATTCTTTAAGCGAAACAAAAATTCGTCGCGACCATTTAGAAGCCCTTGAAAAAAATATGGAAGGCGTCGATGCCGCCACTCGTGCTTTGGCCATGGATCTACGAGATCAAGGTGCTAACACTAAGCTACTCGCCGACATCGTCAACGCACCCCTAGAATACGAACAAGTTTTAGAAGCTGTTTTTGGACACAATTTACAGCGCCTTGAAACTCAGAATCTCAATGAAAGCCTTTCCAAGCTAGAAGAGCTTAAACAAAGCGGAAAACTTCAAAACACCTCTGGAACATTTCAGCTTTGGATTCCTGGAGTTATTTCAGAAGATCGCTTAAACACAGCCGACGCCCTCCAAAGCATTAGTCTAAGAGCTTCAGCCACTTCTTCTGAGAGCGACACAGCTCCTGCAGGTGAATTCCAAGAAGTTATCAGCGTTCAAAAAGAGCCCACTCTCCTTGAATACTTATTAAATCATCCTGAGGTTTTAGGACCTCTCGATAAAATTTTATTCAATGAAAATTTAGAGCGCCCCACTTGGGCTCCACTCGTTAGCCAAGTTTGGGTGGTTCGAAATTCGAGTTTCTTTGCTGAACTCTTATCGAAAGTCGATCACCTCCCCTTAGAACTCGCATTTGTAAGCTTGGGTGGAGATATTTTACGAGCCAATGGCTTTATTGACATTGCCCAAAGAGCGCAGGGCGAAGACGCTTCAGTTCACAGCCTTGTACACCGTAAAAGTGAAATTAAAGAGCTTGCTGCTAAGCAATCAGTTCTTGAAGAAGAATTAGGATCGCTTGAAGCTTTTCTTAAGATTGCGGAAAAAAATATCGACGACAACAAAGCTCAAGTTCGAGAACTCACAGCTAAGCTAGTGGCTCTCAATCCTGATCTAGAAAAACATTCTGATTTTTTAAGACAAGTTGAATCTCAAATTGCTCGCCTTCAAGAAAAGCAACGCCTCCTTAAAGAAGATCTTGAGAAAACTTTACGTGATCACGAAAGCAACAATCAAAATCTCAACGAATGCTCCAACACCCTTTCCGAACACGAGCGTGAAAAAACCGCACTCGATGAGACTTTAAGTCAGTCAGAAACACAATTGAAAGAAGCACTCAATGCTCTTCAAAGCCTTGAGATTGAACACAAGGCCAACGAAAAGCAAGTTCAAGAAGTGCAGCGCGAACTCAATGACCGCCGCCAAAACTTGGCTTCTTTCCGTCAAGAATTAAGAATGACTCAAGCTCGTGAAGAGCAAATGAGAAACGAAGAAGCCAATCTTCAAATAGATATCGAAAAAATTGACGTCAACTTGGATTCTGAAATTAGCTTGCTTCAAGAAAAAGAAGCCCTTTTTGCACAACTGCAAGAAGAAGAAATTCAAAGTCAAAGTGAATTGCTCAAATGTCGCGAAGCCTTGAATCGCGCGCAAAGTGATGTGGAAAAGCTCTCTGAAGAATTCCAATCTGGAAGCAACCGATTAAAAGATCTCGAGCAAGACAGCGCTATTCACGACCTAGAACTCAAAAACATCCAAGAAAAAATTAACGAACGCTATCAAGTGGCCTTAGATAGCCTCTCAGAAGCCGAACTTAAAGAAATTCTAGCCCCAGGCGACATCGAAGAAATTCTCGATCTTAGTGTCACCAAGGAAAAGGTCGATAACCTTCGTGGAAAAATTGATCGCCTCGGAAAAATTAACATGGTGGCCAAAGAAGAATTCGATGAAAAGCGACAACGCTTCGAATATCTATTCATTCAAAAGAAAGATGTTGAAGACGCCATCAATCAACTTAAAGAAGCCATCGAACGATTTGATCTTGAATCGCGCGAGCGCTTTGAACAGGCTTTCAATGAAGTTAACGAAGCCTTTAAAACTACATTCCCAGTTCTTTTTGGCGGAGGAAATGCCGAGCTTCGACTCACCGACCCCACCAACATGCTCGAAACCGGAGTTGAAATCGTAGCCCAACCTCCAGGGAAGAAGCTTCAATCTGTAAGCTTACTTTCTGGTGGTGAAAAAGCACTCACCGCCGTGAGCTTAATCTTCGGAATTTTCAGCATTAAGCCGTCTCCCTTCTGCGTTCTCGATGAAGTTGACGCTCCCTTGGACGACACCAACGTGGGTCGCTTCAACAATCAAGTTCGCAACATGGCCTTAGGTTCGCAAATTATCATGATCACGCACCATAAGAAAACCATGGAAGCTAGCGACGCGCTTTACGGTGTGACCATGGAAAATCCAGGGGTATCAAAAATTGCCAGTGCTAAACTGGGCGCTCTCTAAGGAGATTTAGAATGAAAAAGTTATTTTTATCTATAGCTGCACTTTCATTGACGAGCTACAGCTTTGCCGACGAAACTGAAGTTAAGATTAAATCTAAAATCTCTAATAACGACGACAACCAAGCCATCGTGATCAGCAAACAAAAAATCAAAGACACTAATGAAGATCTCACTAAAAAATTTGAAATCGTAAAAGAAACTGCCGAAATTGAAGGCGACGATGCCATCACTGACAGCATTGCACTGGCCAACTGGAAGCAAGCTTGCAATGAGTGGAAAAAGGAAATTCGCGAACTCAATAAGCAAAACTCATTGATTCAAATTAATTGCGGGAAACGCGAAAAACACTCCACCGATATGGGCAAGAAGCAATATGTGTCTCAAGCTAGCTTCACTGCTAAAGTTCAAATTCGCGAATAGAAAAGGAATTCCTCAGCACGCGCAGCATCACAAAGCTTGCCATTGCTCAATTCCAATAAAATTGATAATTTCAGCAGCTAGGCACTGATTTCGAACGAAAAGGTGACCCAAAACTATGAGCAAAGCCACATTAAAGGCTGCGCCTACACCCACTTACGGAATAGTGGGGTCGGGACGACTAGCCAGACACTTAGAACACTACTTAAAATTGAGTGGCCTATTATGCATTCGATGGTCGCGAGAAAACTCCGCGCATTCCTGGAATAGCCTTCTTGAAGCCGACGTTATTCTACTCGCCATATCGGATGCCGCTATTGAAGATTTTTATAAAGATCATCCCGAACTTAAAAACAAAGCCTGTCTTCATTTTTCAGGATCTCTCACTTCAGCTGAAATTCCTTCAGCACACCCACTCTATACTTTTGCCCACGAACTTTATGATTTGAAAAATTATGAATCCATTCCCTTTATATGTGAAAAGGGTAGAAAAACTTTTAAAGATTTTTTTCCCACGCTCCCAAACCCTGTTTATATACTCCCCAAAGAAGATAAGGCTCGATATCACGCCCTTTGTGTTATGTCGGGAAACTTCACTCAAATTCTTTGGCAAAAATTTTTTAATGAGCTCAATCGTTGGGGCCTGCCCGTTGAAGCCGCTCTACCCTATTTAAAACGAAATTTAGAAAATATTACACAAGATCCGCAACGATCGCTCACGGGACCTTTCGTAAGAAACGATCTGACAACTATTCAAAACAATATTGATTCGCTAGAAAACGATCCGTATCAAGCGGTTTATCGCGCATTTTGGGAGGCCTACAAACATGAGTATTCTTGATTTTCAAAAGTCAAAAGTAGAAGAACGCAGACTTTCTATGGTGACTTGCTATGATGCTGCTTTTGCCAGAATCATTGCCAAATCCAATATCGATTCTATTTTGGTAGGCGATAGTGTTGCCATGGTGATCCACGGATTTGAGTCCACTCTGTCGGCCACACCCGAAATGATGGCCACACACGTAGCCGCAGTTAAAAGAGGACTCGGAAATTCTCCCAAACTTCTCATTGGAGACATGCCCTTTCTTTCAAACAGAAAAGGAATTGCAGTGGCCATGAATAGCGTTGAGGGACTCATGAAGGCTGGTGCCAACGCTGTAAAAATTGAAGGTGTTTGGGGTCATGAAGATATTATTTCTCATATTGTGAAAAGCGGAGTTCCCGTGCAAGGTCACATCGGCTTGACACCTCAGTCTATTCACCAACTCGGAGGATACAAAGTTCAAGGACGTGGAGAAGAACAAAAACAAGATTTAATTAAGCAGGCTAAAAGGCTTCAAGAATTAGGATGTTTTTCCATTGTTATGGAGTGCGTGCCCACGGATGTGGCCAAAGAAATCACACTCTCTCTTGAGATTCCTACAATTGGAATCGGCGCAGGTCCTTATTGTGATGGTCAAGTTTTAGTGCTTCAAGACTTGCTGGGACTTAATGGAAGCTTTAAACCAAAATTTCTCAAAACTTATTTAGAATCTGAAACCTTGGTGATTGAGGCCTTAAATAAATTTGATAACGAAATTAAAATTTCGCAATTTCCCACTCAAAAGGAGTCTTACGTATGAGCTTAGAATTTATTCAAAGTGTAGATGAAATGAAGACTTTGTCTCGATCGCTTAAAGGTAGCCTTGGTTTTGTGCCAACCATGGGAGCTCTTCACCAAGGTCACATTTCTTTAATCGAAAGAAGCCTTAAAGAAAACGCACACACCATAGTCAGTATTTTTGTAAACCCCACTCAATTTAACGATCCTAAAGATTTAGAAAAATATCCCCGCAATGTTGAGGAAGATTTGGAACTTCTTAAAGGAACGGCCATTAGCGCCGTCTTCTATCCTCAAGCAGAGGATATTTACCGCGATAACTTTCAATATAAAATAATAGAAAACGAAAACTCCAAAATTCTCTGCGGACAAGACCGTCCCGGACATTTCGACGGAGTTTTAACTGTAGTCATGAAACTTCTTCAGATTGTAAAACCCACTAAAGCTTATTTTGGAGAAAAGGATTATCAACAACTTTCCCTAATTCAAGGAATGACTAAAGCCTTTTTTATGGATACAGAAATCGTGGCTTGCCCGACTGTCAGAAACGAAGAAGGCCTTGCTTTAAGTTCACGGAATAAAAACTTGAACGATTTGTCACTTTCAATTGCCCCTCGCTTTTCTCAGAATCTTAAAGCCGGTCTTAGTCTCGATGAAACAAAGGTCCTCTTAGAAAAAGATGGTTTTGAAGTGCTTTATTTAGAAGAAAAATGGAATCGACGTTTTGGAGCGGTCAAACTCGACGGAGTGCGATTGATCGACAATGTGAGCCTATGATTCTTGCCCTAGACATTGGAAACAGCCAAATTTACGCAGGTGTTTTCGACACTCACGGCGAACTCATTTTAACTTTTCGTAAATCCAGCAAATCTGCAACAAGCTCAGATGAGATTGGGGTTTTCTTAAAAAGCGTTTTAAGAGAAAACGACCTCGACCCACAACTCATTCGAAAGATTGCCGTGTGTTCGGTAGTGCCCGACCTTAATCACACGGTGGCCAGTTGTTGCGTGAAATATTTTGCTTTAAACCCCTTCATGCTCCAAGCAGGAACAAAAACAGGGCTCAGCATAAAATATCGAAATCCTGTTGAAGTGGGCTCCGACAGAATTGCAAACGCCATTGCAGCTACAAAAATTTATCCCGATAAAAACCTCATCATCATCGATTACGGAACTGCCACAACATTTTGTGCCGTTAGCAAACAAAAAGAATATTTAGGCGGCGTGATCATACCTGGCCTTCGTCTCATGATGGAATCTCTTGAAGCCAACACATCTAAACTTCCAGCGGTGAGTATTGTACGCACTAAAAATGTGGTCGCAAAATCCACAGTTGAAGGCATTCAAGCGGGGCTTTACCTCACCACTCTTTCGGCCACACGACATATTACTGAAGAAATCAAACAAGACTATTTTAATAACTCAGACACCCTAGTGCTTGGCACGGGTGGTTTTGCTCGTCTTTATGAGCAAGAAAATATTTTTGATGCTTTCTTGCCTGAACTTGTTTTGAAAGGACTCTTTTACGCATTGGAGATGAACACATGAACAGAACATATTTAAAATCTAAAATCCATCGTGCCACCGTCACAGACGCCGACCTTCACTATGAAGGTTCTGTATCTATCGACCCCAAGCTTTGTGAAGCTGCTGATTTAAGAGAATTTGAAAAAGTTGATGTCTATGACATCACGAATGGTTCAAGACTTTCGACCTATGTGATTTTTGGCAAAGACGGTGAAATTTGTTTGAATGGTGCCGCCGCTCGACTCGTTCAGCGAGGAGATCTTGTGATTATTTGTTCTTATGCCGAATTCAGCGATGATGAATGGAAAAACTACAAACCTAAATTGGTTTTCGTAGATAAAAATAATCGAATGGCGAAGAAAGATTAATAAAAAAAGCGCTGACAAATCACAAATGGATTCATCAGCGCTTTATTAAAGAGCTATTAATTGCTTGGAGTTACAAAAGAAAAGACAGGAGGTTGCATGTCACAACCGCTGTTATCTTCAATTTTTCCTGTACCATCTACTTTGAAATAAGAAATATTTCCGCCATCTACAACAAGAGATCCTGCTAAATTAATTCCATTTCCTGTTGCATTAGATGTTGGAGGAACAAAAGCATTGGGTGCATTATCTGTTGATGTAGATATTGTACTCAAATGAATTGGAATAGGTTGCTCTCCATCAGCACAGGCCGCTTCCAAAGCTCCATTTCCAGTAGAAAAAAACGAAGCGTCTGGAAAGTTTCTATTTCCGCCACCGTTTCTACAAACTTCTCCAGTATATTCTGTACCTGGACGGCAAGAAGCACCCACATCAGATTCAGAAGTGTATTTGATATAATCACTGGCCACCATAATCACACAATTAAATGTTCCGTTAATGTTTCCAGAACCTAAAACAGGTTTAGTCGTGCCTAATATGTTTTGATAATCAGCATCGAGATGAACACCTTCATCACCACCGACTCTAACTGCATCCGAACAATCGGCATTAGGCGACACTAAAACTTCGTAGACCTTCAATCGCAATGATCCGGGATTGCCTGAGGCCACTAAAGGGCGAATCTCATCTACAGCATTGGTAAAATCGTCTGAAAAACTTGAAAGCAAAGTGCGACTGGATACATCAGCACCCGCGCCTTTAACAACGAGATTGCCACTGCCTTCCTCACCACAACTGATCAAAAGTAATGAAAGCAAAGACAAAGATATTATATGAAAAACTTTTTTAAATGGAATCATGGAATCTCCTCCCTTGAGATATCCTTCTATTATACAAAAAGGCCCGACTTCCGCTAGTAGGGAAGCCGGGCCTTTTAATTTTAAAACTATTTCTTTAACGACTATTCTAAAGAAATGTCAGGAGTATCAAGAGTACAACCTGCAGTGTCAACATTGCCAGAACCGTTATAGACAAGCGTCATAGCTTTTCCAGCTGCGCTTGCATCAATAGTATTAGCAAGAGTTAAACCGTTTGTTGTAGTTGTAGCACCACTTGAAGGAGGTAGAGTGAGAGTACCAGATGTAGAATCGGTGTTAGTTGAAGCAGTAGTGAAGTAAAGAGGAATCACTTGGTTAGCTGCACTACAAGATCCTTCAGTAGCTCCCGCTCCTTGAGAATAATAAGAAGAGTCAGGGAAATTCATAGAACCAGAAGTACAAATATCTTTAGTCAATTCTGTTCCACGAGTACAAGCTCCAGAGCTAACTGATGAACTGAAGTAAACAGTATCATCAACAGATAAAACTACACATTTAAAAGCTCCAGTAGCATCGCCTGCCGCTAAAGTTGGGTGCTCAGAAGCCATCACATCTTGATGTGATGCGCTTAAGTTTAAGCTCACTCTAGTTGCTGAAGAACAATCTGCATTGGGAGAAGTCATAATTTCTAAAACTTTAACTTTAAGAGAAGCAGGATCTTCGGTACCAGCAAACACATGAATTCCATCGTCAGCAAGTCCTGTCACTTCATCTGCAATCGATAAAGAAGTCAAAGCTGCACTAGGGCTAGAATTAGAACCTACGATTCTAAAACTACCACCGCCTTCTTGGCCGCAGCGAGATACTAAAAAGGCCACGCCCATCATGAGCACGGCTTTGGTCAATTGTCGAAATGCTTTCATTTGATACGCCTCCCTAGGTGTATTGAAATTTCAACTTTAGTATGACGCAGATTTCAAAAGAGGCAAAGCCTCCCAAAGATTCTTAACTAATTTTCTAGTATTCTTTAGCTAAAGAAAAACGCGGCGCATCCACGCTGGCTTTGGCTATTAAAAAATAAAGATTTCCCCTAAGCTGTAGAGATGTCACAAAACCTGACTCTATTAGTTGATAAATTAAGAGACATTCCCACTCTATCTATTGTCGTTACTCGACTCGTAGAAATGGTTAACGATCCCAAAACAAGCGCCTCTCAAGTCGCAGAAGTCTTAAAACGTGATCAGGTTTTGACCGCTAAAGTGCTCAGACTGGTCAACTCGAGCTATTACAATCTTTCGACCGAAGTTACAGATGTTAGCAAAGCGCTTGGCTTTCTAGGCTTTAACACCATTTCAGTTTTGGTTTTAGGCACGAGCGTATTTTCAAGTTTCGACTTAAAGGCGGCACCTTTTTTTAATGTAAAAGAATTCTGGAAACATTCCCTCTCTACGGCTTTAGCGGGAGAACTCATTGCCTTAAAATTAAAATATCCCAAGCCTCAAGACGTATTCACATGCGGACTTTTGCACGATGTTGGTAAAATTGCTCTCTTTAAAATTAGCATTGATGATTTAAAAAACGTTGTTGAAAAATCTGCCCAAGAAAATATTTCATTTTTAGATGCCGAATCCGCACTTGGACTACCCGGCCACACTGTGCTCGGTGAAAGACTTGCCGAGCAATGGAAACTACCAGTCGTCATCAGAAAAACCATTCGCTATCACCATAAGGATATCGAAAATATGGAAAGCATTTATCCACAAATGAAACCTGTGATTATGATGGCTACAATCGCCAATGTTTTAAGTAAAAGATTGCAATTGGGTTTTTCAGGAGATCTTCTCATCCCGAATTATCCAGCCAATTATCTTAAATGTTTAAACCTCGACATAAGCTCCCTTGAAGAAATAGAAAAGAGAATGCCCGCCGAAATGGAGCGAATTGAAGCCTTTCTGGCGGCCACAAGGAATTAAATATGTTTGGAATTATTGGACCGGGGAAACTAGCTCAAGCACTCGTTACCACCTGGCAAAAAAAGAAACTCATCAAGGCCAATAACACATGGGCGATTACGAAAACCGTAGAATCATCTAAAAACTTTCAAAAAACTTTTAAAATAAAAAGTTCAACTAAAATTGATCCAAAAATTCTAAAAAAAACAAAAATTATTTTACTCGCTGTAAAACCAAAGCAAATGATTGAGGCCATCACCTCTCTTAAGGAAAAGGGCTTAAGTTCCGAAACCTTAATTATTTCCGTATTAGCCGGCACACTTCCCCAAAAAATTGAGTCAGCACTTGGACAAAAAAACCCAGTCATTGTTTTAATGACCAACACGGGTGCCCGCAGCGCCAAAGCCATGTCCGCCATAATCGCCGGTCACCATGTCAGCAAAAGTCACATGGATATCACACGAAAACTAGCCGCCGCTGTTGGAGAATTTATTGAGACTAAAGCCGACGATTTTAATATTTTCACAGCCGCCGCCGGCAGCGGAATAGCCTTTGTTTATCTTTGGATGCAAATTTACAGCAATGCCATAAAAGACTTCGGTATGGGCGAAGTCTCTTCAGAAAAAATTGCAAAACAAGTTTTCTTGGGAGCAGCCACTATGGCCCTTAATTCCGATAAAACTCTCGAGGAACTTATTTCAGAAGTAGCCACCCCTGGAGGCTGCACTGAACTAGGCTTAACTCTAATGAAACAACAAAATTGGTCTAAGCCCATCGAAGCTCTCCTCAAGGCCACCGCTGAAAAAGCTGGACAGCTCTCGGCTTAAGTTAATTGATTATGCTGCTTCTTGATCATCAAAGCTTAAGCCAAGTTCCTTGATTCTGCGTGCGAGATTTTTTCGGTCAATGCCCAAAGCATTCGCAGTTGCACTGATATTTCCACGATGTTCATTCAAAGCTTTTTCAATCCACAACTTATCGTAATAATCTAAAATCTGATTTCTTCTTGATTTTAAATCACCTTCATTCACAGACAACGAAATCCCCGAAGGATTGGATTCCTTAGCCATGAGTTGAGACAATTTTTGAGATCGATCTAGAATAGGATCAAAAACACCAAGTATAGAAGCTCTTTCTATCCAGTTATTTAACTCTCGTATATTTCCTGGCCAATTATAAGATCTCATTTCAGCTTGTAACTCGGGTTTAAGATTGGCCACTTTATGCTTACGACATAGAAATTCCGCAAGAGTGAAAATATCTTCGCCCCGGTCTCTCAAGGGAGGAAGAGTCAGCTCAACAATGCTCAATCTATAATAGAGATCTTCCCGAAAGAGCTCCTCACTCATTCTTTCTTTCAAATTTCTATGAGTGGCTGCAATAATTCTACCTTTGAATTCTAATTCATGGTTAGAGCCTACTCTACGGAATTTTCGCTCTTGAAGTAGCCGCAAAAGTTTTGCTTGATGTTGAGGAGCGAGTTCACCTATTTCATCTAAAAAAAGCGTTCCTTCACGAACCGCTTCTGCCAATCCAATCCGCGATCGATGGGCTCCCGAAAAAGAGCCTTTTTCATGACCATAAAGCTCAGACTCAAATAATTCTGTTGGGATGGCTGCGCAGTTTAAGGCTAAAAACGGCATCCTTGAATCATGGGTCAAGCGATGAAGCTCTTGAGCAACAACTTCTTTCCCCGTTCCTGTTTCACCACAAACCAATAAGGTAGCTTTGGGCTTTAACGCTAACCTTTTTAATGTGTCTTGAATTTTAAGCATAGCAGGACACGAGCCAATTTCGTGATTTTGTAAAATATTTTCTTCAAGCTTTTCTATTTCACGACTCTGCAACTCACAAAGTCGCTCAAGTTTCTTAAGCAATTCTTCGCGTTCAATTTCCATTTGATAGCGCTCACCAGCGCGTTTCACAGAAACTTCAAGCGCATCTAAATCAAAGGGCTTTTCAAAAAAAGCGAAAGCTCCCGACTCAACGGCTTTAATGGCGGACTCTTTATCTCCATGCCCAGTCACTAATATTGTTGGAATATGGAGTTCTTTTAAGACCTCAAAACCATCCATCCCAGGCATTCGAATATCGCAAATCGCCACTTCTGCTGAGAAAGAAAGTTGTTTCTCAAGGGCTTCCTTACCATCGCTTGCACAAATAATTTTATGACCTCTACGCTCTAATCGCATTTTAAGCAAATCTCGTATACTCGATTCATCATCAACAATGAGAACTCGAAAGCTTGTATTTTTCATGCGGCCTGACTTTCTCTTTTGTTTGAGATTTTAGGCCATCGCGCTAAAAATGTTGTTCCGTTTTTATCACTATTTTCTAGTAAAAGTTCACCACCATAACGGTGAACTATGCTGTAACTTAAACTTAACCCTAAACCCATTCCCTTATCAGGATCTTTCGTTGTAAAAAACGGATTAAAAATTCGGTCCCGGATACTCTCACTCACTCCATTAGCGTTATCACTCACCCTAAGAGTGCAATAATTTTTATCATCTTCAAGCGTCACCACAATTTTTCCAATGTGCTTTGGATTTTCATTTTTTTTATCAACCAAAGCATCGCGCGCGTTGGCAATGAGGTTAATCAAAACTTGCTCTACAGGATGTTCTTCTGCAAGAATGGAAACCTTATCTGAATTCTGTTTTAACTCCATCTCAATTCCCTTGGCCTGAAGTTGACGATAAAACAAAGGCGCGACTCTCTTATAAATAGTTTCTAAAGAAACCGGAGTGCTTTCTATTTTGCCGAGAACCTTTTTCTCTTCCCTAGCAAAATTTCTCAAATGAGAAAGCAAAGCCGCCATTTTATCGGCTTGAGTTACAATCTCTTTTGAAAGTTTCAAAGCACTTTCGGGATCTTTATCTTTAAGACATTCCATAATTTCTTGAGCAAAACCCTTCACCCCTGTTAGCGGTTGATTAAGCTCGTGACTAATTCCCGCCGCCAACTCACCGAGAGCTACAAGTTTAGAGGCTTGAAACATTTTTTCTTGAGTGCTTTTAAGTTCTTGATGAAGTTTTTCTAATTCAACATAAGCCGTTTCCAGTGAATAATGTTTGGTTGCCAAATCTCGCATAAGCAATTGGCGTTCTGTATCGTCGGCCAACACGCACAAGGCCAAACTAATTCCATTAAAACTGGTATGCTTTATTTTCACGGTTAAATATCGTAATTGACCATCCCTAGTTGAAATAGCAATATCGTTATAAAATCCTGGATTGCGAATTAATTCGAGATCGAGTTTTCTATCATGGGCATGTTCTTCGGGAAAAATCGCACTGAGCACATGAATAGACTCGCCCTGCATTTCATCTCGCGAATAACCTGTCAGCTCTGCAAAACTTTTATTGACGTTGTGCAAACGTCCATCCTTGAGATTCACAGCGATCAATGCGTCGCCGGATTCTTCAAAAAAAAGACGATAAAGATCCATCAAGGTATTATCGGTAGATCTCCATTCTAGCCTAAGATTATTTGTGTTAAAAAGTAGTTAAGGAGAATTACAATTTATGGTTAAGGAATTTGTTTCTTTTTTGAAAAAATATGGAGTGATCGGATTAGCTATTGCGGTCATTATTGGAGGAAAACTCAACGAATTCGTTAATAGTTTGGTGAACGACCTTTTTATGCCTCTTATATTCAAACCCGCTCTTCAAGCCGCCCAAGTTGATGACATAAAAAAGCTGAGTTATGGCGGGATTTTTTATGGAAAAGTGATTGCTTCAGCTATCGATTTTTTAATTGTAGCCGTCATTGTATTTATCTTTGCAAAATTTATCTTGAAAGAAGATGCCAGTGCGAAGAAATAGAAACACTTAGTTATTATTATTAGAATCTTCAGAGATACCCAACGCCGCCCCAAAACCTATAGCGTCGGCATTGGGTTTTGGGGGATTATTCAATGCATTTTGGGCTCTACTGAGAGCGGCTTTTCTATCTCGTAATGAATCCAGGTAATTTCTAGCCTCAGCAGCACTCATCTTTAACCATTCCGAATTAACGGAATTTGAAGAGGCCTTAACCTGCCATTTATAAGTGTCGAAAGCGGATTTGAATCCATTTTCAGCCCCTATAATTCTTGCGGCTTCAACAATAGATTTTTTCATTTGATAATCATCATAAGCCGTAAAGGTTTTTGTCTGACAGCGACTCATAAGAGCCGTAAAAAACTCAGTGGCGTACGACTTCTTCACATGAATTAGAGAGCTCATAATTTGAATAAAAATCTCTCTTTGAGATCTAGAATCAAGCACTTCTCTTAACAAATAAAGATCAGCCACTTGATAAATGGCATCTAAAATCTTTTTGTCTTTCTTCAACTGAAGCGCATTCGTTAGAGCGACTTTAACAGTTTCAAGATTGAGTTCATCGAATTGCACCTGATCTCGATAAAACTCAGAAAAAGACTTGAGATCTTGATCAACTTTTTCATTGGCCAAACGCTCTCGAAGCTGACGCCTCTCCTCAATCCGTCTTCCAAGATATTCTCCCAAAGCGGGCGGATACGCACTGAGTTGATTGGGCATTAAAAAATATTCCCAAACTTCCTCATTAATGAAAGCTTCAAAATCGTTCAATAGAATTGCAATCGTAATTTCACTGGAATATCGACGAAAATATTGATCAAGCTCATGAGTATCGATACTTCCATCGCGAGCAATCGGAAGAGCCCCAATCAAATATCCTCGTTCACCCAATTCTCTATCGAATTTATAGTTATATCCTATGAGCTTTTTTCTTTTTTCTGTAGCAGAAGCACCATGGGCTTTAAAAATCTCATCTAAATAAACTTCAAAATCTGCTAAAAAATTATTCAATTGATTATGATCGTGAATATTTTTCCATTGAGCAATGACTCTATCCATAGTCACACTTTTGGAAAAAAAGTGCTTTTGAAGGATCTTTTGTTGAGCCAGATTATCCATGTCCCATTTTATGGGAAGAAGTCTTAAAAGATTTGTTGAAATAGTTTTAACCAAACGCAATCGATCTTCAGGATTTAAAAACTCAACTTTTGAAAGCGCAAAGCGAAGATCCTTTTCTTTGGGATAAAGTTGCTTCATTGAAAGCGTAACTAAATGAGCGAGCGTTCCCGTTGTATCTAAATTTTCACGAAACTTTTGGAATTCAGCGACTACAGTCGTAGTCTCGGCTCCCTCAAAATTAAATAAGGGCTCCTGGCATATCGTCGATTTTGAGGCTCCAAAATTAAAGGGCCATCTAAACGCCGCAAAAACTGAAGATGTAAAAAGCCCCGAAGCCCCCAATGCAATAATCAAGAAACTTTGAGGCTTTATGAATCGCATGCATACTTCCTAATCCACTTTGCGCATTGCGTCAATATTACACCCACCCTCCTTCCGCACCCTTGTTCTAATCTGTAGTGCGCGAAGAAACGGGCCTGGAAACATAAAAGCAAAATTTATTTATTCCTTTAAAATCAAACACTAGAGCATCTTGGGGTGAGCGACGGGGCATAGCCCCGAGCTTCAGGGGTCGCCAAAGCCGCTCTAGTGTTTGATTTTAAAGGTATGTATAGATTTCCAGGCCCGTTTCTTCGCGCACAATAGACTTAAATAAGTATTGCTAATGCAAAGGCATCAAATCAAATAATTTCTCTTTTTAAGACTCCTTAAATATTCTGTACACGTTCTTGAGGAGGAGCAAATGACAAATTTCAAAGGAATTCTAAAAACCGTAGCCAGTGTGGCCTTTATTAATTCAGCCTTGGCCGTAAATGACCCCAACTGGGAACGCCCCATTATGGAAGCCAAAGTAGACGTTGCTATTCGCAATACAAATTCCTTTGAAGGTGCTCACAATATAAAAATAACTCTCAATCAAAAAAATCAGCAAAAAAATCCAAGCAGCATATCAGTCAACTTTGAAAACAAAACTCACAGTAGCGTAAACATTTCCCTTGCAATGACACAAACACGTGAAGACGAATGCGGATCACTCGTTTACGTGGCTCAAAAATTCTTTAACGGCCACCGCCAAGCCATCACTCTCATTGACAACAGCAAACGCAGCGACTCTTGCGAAGAAGCAGCTGCCACTTGGGTTGTCCAAGTTCGTGAAGGAGAAGGCTTCTGTGGCACCATGGACGGCGTCATGCTTATCAATGCCGAACCCACACCCGTTTATACCATTGCTCAAATCATCAACCCCATCCTAGACCGCTAAAACACTTCCTCAAGAACTTCCGCCCCCCACACCCCTTTGAGCTTCCCCGCTCAAGGGGGTTTTTCTTTTGCAGCGCTGCCTTGATGACAAAGACCACTGAGCTTATCTTAGGTTCCCATGGGTGAATTTCAATTTGGTGTCGATAGATTAAACACTGGCCTTGCCTTAGATTTAGCTCGAGGAAATATTAACGGCTCTTTCTCCAAAGCCAAAAAGAAAATTCAAGCGGCCTCATCCTGCATTGCCAGCATCACGAAAAACGGCGATGCCGTTTACGGTGTTAACACTGGCCTTGGCCCCCTTTGCACAACAAAAATAAAAGATACTGAACTCCAAAAACTCCAGGACCATTTACTTCGCTCTCACAGTGTTGGCGTTGGCGCTCTTATGCCCAAAGAGATTGTAAAAATCATGCTCGTACTTAAAATTCATTCTCTCTCCTTCGGGCATTCCGGCGTTCAACTCGAAACCTTAGAACGCTTAAAATATTTCTTAGACAACGACCTCATTCCCACAGTTCCATCACAAGGTTCGGTTGGAGCCTCGGGCGACTTAGCTCCCCTCGCCCACCTCTGCCTTCCTTTAATTGCACTCGGATATTTTCACTCAGACAAAGGTCCCATCAAATCTTCCGAACTTCTTAAAAAACACAAACTCAAACCCATCCTCTTAGCTCCCAAAGAAGGTTTGGCCTTGATTAACGGCACTCAATTTATCGCCGCCTATACCGTGGCCGGACTTGAACGCTTAAAAAACTCTCTTGATTGTGCCGACATTCTTGGAGCCATTTCACTCGAAGGACTCATGGGATCGGCCACCCCCTTCGACAAACGCCTCCACGAAATTCGTCCCTTCAAAGGAAATCAACTCGTCGCCCATCGCCTTCGCTCACTTTTAAATAATTCAAAAATACTTTCATCACACGTTGATTGCGATCGAGTGCAAGACCCTTACTCGATTCGCTGCATGCCGCAAGTTCACGGGGCCTCGAGAAACGCTTGGCTCCACCTAAAGGAACTTTGCGAAATTGAAATCAATTCAGTCACAGACAATCCCATCATCTTTGAAAACAACGAAGTCTTAAGCGGCGGAAATTTTCACGGACAACCACTCGCCCTTTGCTTAGATTATGCCGTCATTGCCGCACATGAACTGGGCAACATATCCGACCGAAGAACTTACTTATTGCTAGAAGGAAAACAAAAAGGACTCCCCGTATTTCTCATGAAAAATGCTGG
This sequence comes from Pseudomonadota bacterium, assembly GCA_018001635.1. Classification (GTDB taxonomy): domain Bacteria; phylum Bdellovibrionota; class UBA2428; order UBA2428; family UBA2428; genus JAGNHS01. The sequence continues at coordinate 25,481 of JAGNHS010000037.1, forward strand.
CATCAATTCTGGCTTCATGATTCCGCAATACACTTCGGCGGCCTTGGTCAGTGAGAACAAAGGTCTTTGCTTCCCTTCGAGTGCCGACAGCATCCCAACTTCAAACGGACAAGAAGATCACGTGAGCATGGGATCGATCAGCGGAAGAAGACTTATTACTGTTATCGATAATGTTGAAAAAGTTCTAGCCATAGAATTACTCTGCGGATCGCAAGCTTTTGACTTTCGGCGTCCGCTCAAATCTTCTCCAATCTTAGAGAGCTGCCACCATCTCATCAGAAAACATATCGATCACGCCGAAGAAGATAGAGTCTTTGGTGATGACATCGAAAAAGCACGACTCTTAATAAACAGTGGAAAACTTCGCCAATGCTGCGATGAAAGCGCACAAAAAAATAAAATAGACCTCAACGGAGAACACGATGAACTCTTCAGAATTTATTAAAAAATACGCCACACATCCTCACTACGAAGCCCCAACAGGAGCTCAACTTCACGCTAAATCTTGGTCCACTGAAGCGCCTCTACGAATGTTTCTCAACAATCTTCACAAAGATGTGGCCGAAAATCCCGCCGAGCTAGTTGTCTACGGTGGCACGGGCCAAGCTGCACGCAACCCCGAGGCCGCACGCAAAATCATCGAAGCACTCCTGAATTTAAATGAAGACGAAAGTTTACTCGTTCAGTCTGGAAAAGCCGTTGGAATTGTTCGCACCCACCCCGAGGCTCCAAGAGTTTTAATTGCCAATTCTAATCTTGTCCCTCACTGGTCCAATTGGCAGGAATTTCAAAAACTCAAAGAGCGTGGCCTCATGATGTATGGTCAGATGACGGCTGGAAGCTGGATTTACATTGGAACTCAAGGAATCCTTCAAGGAACTTACGAAACTTTTGCCGAATGCGGACGCCAACACTTTAATGGAAATTTAGCTGGAAAACTTATTGTGACAGGTGGCTTAGGCGGTATGGGCGGAGCCCAACCTTTAGCAGCAACTCTTGCAGGTGCTACTTTTCTGGGCGTCGATGTTGACCCCAAGAGAATCGAAAAACGAATTCAAACTCGCTATCTCGATAAAATGACCCATAGCTATGAAGAAGCCAAAGCTTGGATTCTCAAAGCCAAAGAAAACAAAGAGAATTTATCTGTAGGCCTTGTAGGTGATATTGGCGACACTCTTGAAAAACTTCTCAAAGACAATATCATTCCTGAAATTCTCACCGACCAAACTTCGGCACACGACCCTATCTATGGATACGTCCCTAATTCACTAAGCTTAAAAGAGGCTGAGGAATTACGAAAAAAATCTCCCGAAGATTACAAGGCCCGATCTCTGAAAAGCATGGCTCGCCATGTTCATTTCATGCTTGAACTCAAAAAACGCGGCTCAATCACTTTTGATTACGGAAATAATCTCAGAGAATTTGCCCGCCAAGGCGGCGAAGCACACGCATACGACTTCAAAGGTTTTGTGCCAGAATATATTCGCCCTCTCTTTTGCGAAGGTAAAGGCCCCTTCCGATGGGTAGCGCTCTCGGGCGATCCCCAGGACATTCACACAACTGATGCCGCGCTCATAGAAGCCTTTCCCGAAAACAAAAGTATGATTCATTGGCTCAAAGAAGCGCAAAAGAAAGTCGCCTTTCAAGGTTTGCCTGCACGAATTTGCTGGCTAGGTTTAGGCGAGCGCGAAAAAGCGGGATTAATTTTTAACAAACTTGTTCGCGATAAAAAAGTTAAAGCCCCAATCGTCATCGGACGCGACCACCTCGACTGTGGATCTGTAGCATCACCCAACAGAGAAACCGAAGCCATGCTTGATAGAAGTGATGCCGTATCAGATTGGCCCCTTCTCAATTTACTTTCCAACACTGCGGGCGGAGCCACTTGGGTTTCCTTTCATCATGGTGGCGGAGTGGGAATGGGATTTAGCCAACACGCAGGCATGGTGATTGTGGCCGACGGAAGCGAACGCGCCGAAGCTTGTTTAAAAAGAGTTTTATTCAACGATCCCGCTATGGGAGTTTTTCGTCATGCAGACGCCGGATATCCCAAGGCCAAAGAATGGGCCCAAAAACATAAACTTGGAATTGTGACTTAAATGAAAAATCTCATCGGTCCCTTTTCGCAAGCGCTCCCCTTTCAAAAAGCTTCACTCAAAGGTCCCCTAAAAGACTCTCAATTGGAAATTATTGAAAATGCCGGAATTCTATTTGAAAACGAAATTATTCTTGAAGTAGGAAATTTTGAAAGCATTCTTAAAAAAAATCCTGATTCAAAAATTAAACGCACCGAAGAAGCCACGGTAGTGCTTCCAGGATTTATCGATGCCCACACTCATCTCTGCTGGGCTGGCTCAAGAGCTGCCGATTACTCAGACCGAATCAATGGAGTGCCCTACGTTGAGATCGCCAAACGAGGTGGAGGAATTCAAGATTCTGTTCGAAAAACTCGTGCCGCAAAAAACGAAACTCTAGTGGCCAATATTTTAGGTCGCATCGAATACTTAAATCTCAACGGATGCACTACTGTAGAAATAAAAAGCGGCTACGGCCTATCCGTCGAAGAAGAGCTTCGCCATTTGAGAGCCATCAAAACCGCATCACGACACCCCTCCGTAGACATCATTGCCACTTGTCTTGCCGCCCACGTTAAACCCTTTGACTTTTCGGGATCCGAAAAAGATTACCTAGACACAATTGTTAAAAAATTATTACCCACACTCAAACAAGAAGGCCTATGCAAACGAGTCGACATCTATGTTGACGACGGAGCTTTCGACGTGGCCACTGCAAAAGCATATCTACTTGAAGCTAAAAAATTAGGCTTTGAAATCACCTTGCACGCCGACCAATTCAAAAATGGGGGCTCGCAATTGGCCATTGAACTGAATGCACAAAGCGCCGACCATCTCGAAGCCAGTAGCGCTGAAGATATTAAACGACTAGGCCAATCCAATTGTGTGGCCACAGTTTTACCAGGTGCAACCCTAGGTCTCGGTCAGCCCTTCGCACCTGCAAGAGCCTTGTTAGATGCAGGTGCTTGCCTGGCCATCGCCAGCGATTGGAATCCAGGATCGGCTCCAAATGGAGATCTTTTAGCCCAAGCCGCCTTCTTAGGCGCCGCTCAAAAACTAAGCAATTCTGAAGTTTTAGCGGGAATAACTTATCGAGCATCTCATGCACTCGGACTGAAAGATCGAGGCCGCATAGTAGCCAATAGTCTTTGCGATTTAGTTCTTTTTCCTTGCCAGGATTACCGCGAAATCCTTTATCATCAAGGACAGCTACGCCCTAGTGCCGTGATTAAAAGAGGAAGATTCAAGGATGTATCAGAAAACTGAACGCAGCCAATGGTCCGGACGAGTTGATAGTACGAATTCTCAAACTCAGAGATTTCATCAAATTATTAAATTTTTAGATCTAAGCGACTCCATTAAAAGCAGCTCTTCAAACACTCCCATTTCACTTTTGGGTTTTGCCTGCGATGAAGGAGTCCACAGAAACTCTGGCCGCCCCGGAGCTGCAAAAGGCCCAGAATTTTTCCGCAAAGCACTGGCCAATTTGGCCTGCCATAAAAAGTTTGCTCTTTATGACGCAGGAGATGTGCTCTGTCCGGATTCCAATCTTGAACTAGCCCAAGAAGTGCTCGGTGAAAAAATTTATCAATTACTCGAAGCCAAATACTTCCCCCTCGTTATAGGTGGTGGGCATGAAGTCAGCTGGGGTCACTTTAGAGGATTAGAAAAATTTCTCCGTAATAAAAAAGATAAAAAAATAGGGGTTCTCAATATCGATGCCCATTTTGATTTAAGACCCTACCCCGAAGGACCTCACTCGGGTTCTGGATTTTTACAGATTGCAGACTACCAAAGACTCCAAGGACAATCCTTTCATTACATGGCCGTTGGGATTAAAGAAGCCAGCAACACCAAAGCTCTTTTTGAAACTGCCCAAAATCTCGATGCAAAAT
>JAGNHS010000038.1 GCA_018001635.1 Pseudomonadota bacterium
GCTCCTAAGCTCAATCATCTACCTCTAGATTGGTCTATTCACTTCAACGACATGAGTCCATTTAATAGATCTAGAGCTTTTGCATAACAAAAATGAAATTTTTCACTATCAAAACCAAGATTTTCAATTACTTCCCAGGCCCGTTTCCTCGCGCACAATTAAAAAATCAAGGGAAAAAGGTAAGATAAAGGTGGTTACAGACAACAGTTATTTGCAGTCGGATTTTGCTTTATCTAAGCGAATTACAAAGGCGTTGGGGTCTTCGAATTCATTAAGGGTGTGAGTGTTGCAAATTTTTCCATCTGGGGCTTCGAAGAGAACTGAGGGGAGGCTCAGCACGTTTAAAGATCGAGTGATTTTTTCATTATCGGGGCTGGGCGTGCTCAAATCAATTTGGACATAGGCCCATTGTTTACTTTTAAATAATTCACTAACTTTTGAGTCAGAAAAAGTCTCGCGTTCTAATTGTAAACAAGCTGTGCACCAATCGGCTCGGAAGTCTAAGACTTTCCAGGAATTTTTAGGACGATTTTCATAGGAGAAAACTTCATAATTTAAAGCGATGACGCTTTCAGTTGGATTTAAAAGTCGAATACCAGGAATGAGGAAGGCCAGAGAAGCCACCACAAACAAAAGAGTTCCAATATTTTTTATAATTGAAGTGTAGGGGCCCAGTTGAACTTTCTTGTGCATTTTTAAAACGAAATGACCCATAATCATAAAAGGAGTGCTCATTCCCACTCCAAAAAGACTCAATAAAAGAAATCCATGGAGATAATCTTTATGCCCATGAATAAAACTGGTGCTCAACCAGCCCAGGAGGGCCACGAGTACGGGGCCAACGCAGGGAGCGGCTAGGATACCAAGAGTGAGCCCCATGAAAAAAGATTGAGCTATATAGGCAAATTTAGAGGAAGGCTGGCCTTCTTTGACGAAACTAAATTTCGCAATAAAATTTTGAAGAGCCAGTGGGGCTTGAAGTTGAATGGCTCCAGAAAACATCACAGCAGCCAATAGAAATAAAATTCCCATGGCCATGAGATATTCTGGTCTTTGTGTGAGGGAACCAAAAAGTGTGCCCGTAGCGACAGTGACTAATCCAAATAAGGCATAGCTCAGAGTGAGTCCAAGTGAGTAAGAATTTGCGAGCCAAAATGGAGAAACGTGGCTGGCTTTAGTCCAGCGAGAAAAAATTCCTAAGGTGATTGGATATAAAGGATAAACGCAAGGAGTGAGGCTGGTGATAACTCCCGCTAGAAATAAAATTAAAATAACACTGAGCGACCATTTTCCACCGTTGAGTGAATTTTTAAGCATTTGGCTGAGTCTTGCACTTAAACTAACGGGGGGTTTTGTTGTTGAACTTTTGCTAATTTGAGTTCCAACTGGGATGAGAACTCGTGCAGGCAATAAACAAAGTTCCGAGGAGCAGGCTTGGAAAGAAATAATAAGTGGAATGCTATGATTGTTTGGAAGAACACCGTTAATGCTTTGTGGAATTTCGAGCAAAAGTTCAAAAGCGGCTTGTCCTTGATAACCGTGTTTAACCTTTTTACTTATGGGATCTAAAAAATCCAAGCGCTCTGGCTTGCTGAGAACTGTGACTTTCCAGGAACTTCCACCTAGAGCATCGTCGGGTAAGCTTTCAAAGTGAACAGACTCTTCGTAGATTTTAAAGTCACCGAAACTTTCAAGTTGAGCTAAGAGTTTTATTTGACCGCTAGTTTTTCGCTCAAGAGAGACATTTAAACTGTTGCTTTTTAAAATTGCGGAAGGAGCAACAGCTTTGCGTATAGTCGAGGGAATTTGTTCGAGTTTATAATAGTTGTTGTTTTGACCAAGGCTCAGTTGAGAAAGTCCCAAACAAAGAATTAAAAAAAAATATTTTTTAAAGTTCTTTGAAAACGATTTCTCTTTCAAAATTTCCTACCTTTTTGCCTTAGCTTCGCCTCGTCGCTCTAGGCCCTTGATAAAGTCTCTAAGCTCTCGTCGTTTTTTTCGATCAACAGATTCGAAGTGTATTCCTAAATATTTCTCTTCTTGTTTACGAACAACCTTACCCATGACTTTGGGGCCATTGTTAAATTCAAGATAAAAAGTGGCACCGACTGAGGGTACAAAAGATCCCTCAAAAGCAGCCAACATACCGCCTTCAGAAACATCAAAGATTTTAAGTTGAGCCTGAATTTCTGGTATGGCTGCAAAGAGGTCGACGACAAAGCGAGGGGGGTGTTCCCACCATCGTAGGGAAGGATTGAGGTAGGGCTTTTTGAATGGTGTGAAAGCTACAAAAGCTAAGAGCGCCACCGCGAGCAAAGGAACATCGTGAAAAACTATCAGATTGTATAAAATGACAAGACCTAGAGAAGCTAGTGTGAACACCCAAGAGGCTTTTCTAACGAGAAGTAAGAGACCCCCTGCTGTGAGGGTGATGATTAACAAAGCCCAAGTTCTAGGATGGAGAATTAAAAGGTATTGAAACCAAGTTCCAATTTTGTACCAATTCACTTCTCCTGTGTTTCGAATTCCCAAAACTAAATTGATGAAGGGTGCAATTAAAAGATAAGCTGCAGCTAAATAAACTCGCGCAGGCTTTTTTCGATAACCAAAAGGTTGGTGGGTTAATACGGATTCTTCGGTCATAGTCTTAGTTTAAGCCCCCTATAGATAAAAGCTAGAATAGGTCTTTGGCTCTATTGAAATATTTCGCAGTTAATTAAACCGCTAAAGTCCTCAAATCGCTCAAAAGCTACGTTTTTTTCGACACATTTATCCGCCAATTTTCGAGTGGCGTAGATTTTGTCGACATAACCCAGCATTGAAAAATCGCTGCTGCCATCTCCAATGCCTAAAATTTTTGTACCTGGAAATTTCTTTTTAAGTTCACCGGCCCATTCCCCTTTGTGAAGAGGGTAAGCTGATTTTTCATCTTTCACTGGAGTGTGAATTTTAATTAATCGTTCACCAGAAAATTCAGTTCGGTTGCATTCAATGGCATGAATGGCTTGTCGTGCCGTAGGGCTAGCCTGTTTTTCTAAAACGGCTTCAATGTAAGCGTCCATTCCGCAACTCGCCACAAAAACAGGAATCTTATGAAGCAAACATTTTTCTAAAAATTCATTCACACCTTTTCGAAAGACACCAACTTCTTGGGCCGTCTTTTGAAAAAGTTCTTTATTGGCAGGAAAATCCTCCCAAAGAATTTTTTGCTCAGCTCTAAGATTTAAATTTCCAAGAAAATATTGCTCATTCACTCTGTCAAAAAGTTGAGGAATAAAACGTTTGCAGAGTTCGTTGCCGACATCTTTAGTTGTGAGCGTTCCATCAAAGTCGCTCAATACAATCCATTTTGTGGAATTCATTTTAGGCTCACGTATAAAATTTAAAAATGGACTTAGCCGTCGTTGCCAATGGCTTCAACAGGGCAAGATTCCATGGCTTCTTGGCATTGCGCAGTTTCTTCAGGGCTTTCTGGCTGCTTAAAAACATAGCTGTAACCTTTATCAGCTTGCTGAGTGAAATTATTAGGTGCAGTTTCGCGGCAAACATCGCAATCGATACAGTTAACGTCTACGTACCAAGAACCTTGTGTATTCTCAGCTTGTTTTTGAGATTTATCAGCCATAACTAGTTTATCTCCTTGAAGAATTTATTTCGCAAACGGAATATAGGTTACGTCTGGAATTTAGTCTAGTTTATCATCAAGTAGTTCGGAACACTTATTAAGGTTTTCCAAGTTTTCGCGCATAGCGCCAAAAACAAATTTGATTCCAATCCAACCTGTTAAGCAAAGTAAAGTGGCGAGAGTGGGGTGAAGCCATGAGGGTACAGCACCTACCTGAAAGGCTCCGCCCATAACGAAAGTTAAAATTCCAAAAAAAATTGAAAAAGTCGCAAAAGGAAAAGCTTTTGCTTTGAGTTTGTTGCTTTTTTCGTAGATGGCCCAAATTTGCTGAGCTTTGCTTCGGTCTTGTTTCAATATTTCCTTAGCTCGGTCTTTCATCCAAACGCCTGTCCCAATGAAATAGAAAAGGACGCTAAGATTAGCAAAAAAAGATATTAATACGCTAATTCCCGCTGTGGCTAAGTGGAACACAAATGAAGACGGCCAATTAAAATGGGTAGCAATTGGAATCTGAAACCACGCTAAAGCGTATGCAATACTTAATATTGATAAAGCAAAAAGATAAAGTGCTCTTACGGCCCATTCCATAAAGGGCGAAGCTATACGAAGTGGGCCAATTTCTCTAGAGCGCTTTTTCGAATACTTCGACTTTCTCCATGACATCACCTTGTTTGATGCCTTTGAAAATATCTAAACCTTCAGTGATTTTTCCAAAAACAGTGTGGAGACGATCAAGGTGTGGTTGAGATTCAAATACGAAATAAAATTGTGAACCGTTAGTGTCTTTGCTTGCGGCGTGGGCCATAGCAATCACTCCAGGCACATGCTTGAGATCGTTGTCTTCGTAATCAAACATCCAGCCTGGGCCACCGCTTCCATTGCCTACGGGGTCTCCACCTTGTGCTACGAAGCCGGGAATAACTCTATGAAATTTTAAGCCATTGTAGAATCCGTTTCGGGCTAAATGAATAAAATTGCTGACAGTGTAGGGCGCTTTGTCGGCGGCAAATTCTACTTTTAATTTTCGGCCACCATTGAGGGTGAATTCCGCAAAATAAGAAAATCCAGCCTTGGTGATGGCTGCAGGTAATTTTTTAAGTTCGCTTTTATTTTTAACAGAGGCTTCAAGTTTCACGGCAACTCCTTTTTGACCAACAAGCTCAGGACTTGCGCTATTACCCGCAACGCCATGAGAGCTATTGGAAACGGCGTTTATAAAGGCTTCTGCCTTTAAAGGAAAGAGTTTTTCTATATCTAGTAAAACATTGGCGGGAGAAGTGAGGCCAGATTTTAGGACGGCGATTTCATCGGCAGATAATTTTTTACCAAAACGATATTCGGCTATCACTTGCCCCGCTTTGTCTTTTAGAGTGACCACTCTTTGAGGTGTATTAAGGCCTAGAGCAACTACGTTTGATTTGTCGTTGAATTTAGTTGCATGGAGTCCGATGAGTGCATCTATGGCATCGGAGATGGCTTTTTCATGAGCGGGGCCTTCTAATAAGCCCGCGGCATTGAAGCGTCCTTTCCATTTAGCGTCACTTTGTTTTTCTAAGATAATGCTTTTATCTTTTTGGGAAATAATCAGTGAGCTGACTTCTGTTTTAACGATGCCTTGGCCTAAGTTTTTATCGCGCAATTGAAATAAGCTAATTTTAAAGGCATCGCGAGCACTGTCGGCAACGTGAAAGGTGCTTTCTTGATTTTTTTCAGCAATAAAATTATCCCAAGCCACATCTTTTCCGTTTTTCTTTTGGAGAGAGGCGAAAGTCCAAAATTGCTTTTCTCCCTTGAGATTCACTAATTCCACAGTCGCGACAGGTTGATTGAAGCCAAACTTGCTTCGCTCTTTTGAGTTTTCAGATGGAAAATCATCGGCTCGAACTTTATCAAGACCTTCTAACCAGACGTTGAGGTCTCTTTCTTCGATAGGATAATTGTCGCTCCCCTGTGTGACCCATTTTCCATTCTCAGCTTTTTGAATGGCAAATTTTTCTTTAGCAATGTCTCGACGATTAAAACTTTCAAAGCGGATTTCTTTGAGTTCGCTCAGCTTCCAATTAAATATAACTTTGTTTCGAAGATCTTTTTCTTCTTTCTCTAAACCAAATTTAATGGATCGAGTGGTGAGAAAAATCTCAGGTTGATCTTCCCATTTGGCATAAACAAAATAATTCACTGGGGTGTCGTTTCCAATGAGAAGTGTTTTTGAAGTTTCTTTGACTCCTGTAATTTTAAATTTAACTTTGGGGTTGTCTAAACCCACTAAGGCGAGATCGCTTCCCTCAACACTGTCTTCTCGTTTTGCAGAGAGCATGGCAGAAATAACACCTGTGACGGACTCGCTGTCGGCTTCAATATTTTTATTAGTCGTGTTCAAATACCATTGATCTTTGTTTTGGGCGCTGCGAGAAATACTGTGAGTTTTGCCATCGCGCGTGATTTCCATACCCACGACGTCATCGCGATTAAGGGCGCCAAAGAGCAATGAGGCTTTTTCCTTTTTATCTTCTCTTTCCTTCTGCTTAGGAGCAATGACATAAAAGGAAAGGGCCACTATCGCTGCGGTGATACTTAAGAAGATGAGTGAACTCTTGATGGGATTTTTCTTTGCCATGCTTGTATCGAAATTCCGAAATAGATAAAAGTCAATCTCCGAGCTAAGCTATTGTTATGAAGAAGCACCTATTGAAGTCATTATTGCTCTGTTGCTCAGCGTTAGGGCTGCCGCTCTATTCTGCCAGTGAGATCGATGAAAATGTTTATAAGCCGCTTTCCTCGACGGCTTTTCCTGGTGGCTGCGACAATGCTTTCGCTGAAGCTAAGCGTTTCAGGGATTTTTTTGAAAGCAGTATCACGATTATGGCTAGTCAAAGAGGAGCGGATGCCAAAGGTGTATCCGATCTTTTTGCAATTTCTGAACTCTCTCAACATTTACTCGACATAAAGCCTGCTTTTTTTGAGGAAAGTCCGGTCGATCGTCTTATCAAAGGGCAGCTTTGCAAATTCGAAGAAGTTTTTAACGCTGAAAAAAAACCGGGGGCTAAATCTAAAGATGCCCTAGATAGTGCTAACCCTTTGCTTCACGATCATTTGAGTAAAATTGCCGATAAACTTTTTAAAGATTCTTATACTATAGTTGAACAAGCTAACGCCGAAAGAGCCAAAGAACGCTCAGAGGAAAAGCTTATGCAAAGTCGAATGAAAGAAGTCGAAAAAGCTCGTCGATTGGGTCGCGATAAAATTGAAGCTTTGTACTAATGAACGAGTCCATGAATATTGATGAGTTTCAAAAAGAGGCGCACAAAATAGTCGATTGGATTGCCGACTATTATAGGAACATTGAATCTTATCCTGTGAAATCCACTATGGAAGCTGGATCGCTTTTAAATAAACTCCCTCAAAGCGCTCCAGAATCGGGCGAAGACTTTTCGAAAATTTTTAAAGATTTTGAACAAATGATTATTCCTGGTGTGACTCATTGGCAGCATCCCGGTTTTTTTGCATTTTTTCCCTCCAATTCGAGTTATCCAAGTTTGTTGGCTGAACTTTTAGTGAGCGCTTTGGCTCTTCAATGCATGAGTTGGGAAACCTCTCCTGCGGCCACTGAATTAGAAGAAAGAATGATGGATTGGCTTCGTGATCTATGGTCTTTACCAAAAAATTGGTCGGGAGTGATTCAAGATACGGCCTCGACATCCACTTTGTTGGCACTTCTGAGCGCTCGTGAAAAGGCTTCTGAATTTTGTGTGAATGAAAAGGGTTTTTATGATCACTCCTCTATGAGAATTTATGCTTCTCAAGAGGCCCATTCTTCTGTAGAAAAAGCGGCTAAAGTTTTGGGTTTTGGTCGTGAGAATTTTATAAAAATTCCCACTCTGTCGGATTTATCGATGAACACTTTGCTTTTAAAAAAGCAGATTACCGACGATAAGCGAAACGGAATGCAACCTACAGCCATTGTGGCAGCTTTAGGCACCACAAGCACTACGGCTTTTGATGATCTTTCTAAAATTGCTGAAATCGCTCAAGAAGAAAAAATTTGGCTTCACGTCGATGCTGCTTATGCAGGATCAGCTTTTATACTTCCGGAATTACGTCATTATCTTAAGGGAGTAGAAGCCGTGGACAGTATGGTAATCAATCCTCATAAATGGTTTTTTACTCATTTTGATTGCTCTGCTTATTTTGTTAAAGACCCTTCTATTTTAGTGAGAAGTCTTGAAATTTTGCCTGAATATTTAAAGGCTCAAAGCTCTCAAAATGTGAAAAACTATCGTGATTGGGGTTTGGCTCTAGGACGTCGCTTTAGAGCTTTGAAACTTTGGTTTGTGATGCGATCCATGGGACTTGAAACTATTCGAGAGCATATAAGAACTCACATTCAATTAGCGCAGCATTTTGAAAAAACATTGCTCACTCAAAATCAGTCTTGGAAAATTGTTTGCCCCAGCACTTTAAATTTAGTTTGTTTTCGATGGCACGATGAAAAATTAAGCCCCGAAGCGCTTGATAAAAAAAATGAGCAGTTCATAAAAGCGCTTAATGCGACTGGAAAATTTTATTTAAGTCATACAAGAGTTGAAGGGCGCTACACTCTTAGATTTGTGGCTGGCCAAAGACTTATGGAAAAACGCCATGTCGACGATCTCCTCCAATCCCTTCAAGATTTGATTGTGCGCTAAGAAACGGGCCTGGAAATCTATCACTACCTTTAAATTCAATGACTAGAGCGGCTTGGGCGACCCCTGAAGCTCGAGGCTTTGCCTCATCGCTCACCCCAAGATGCTCTAGTCATTGAATTTAAAGGTACTAATAAATTTTGGCAGAAATATTCCAGGCCCGTTTCTTAGCGCACAATCAAATAATGGCTTTTTGACAGTGGTGGATGATGAAAGTGTTAATATTGATTAAATATATGAATTTATTGGATTAAATTATTTTTTCAATTTTGGAACGAAAGCTGCAATAATACACATAGGGGGATGGGGTTTTTTAAAGCGTAAAAGTTTTAAACCCTTGAAATTGATGAATAAGACGACTGAGAATACGCACAATTTAGGGACGGGAAATTTCGCATTTTTGCGAAACTGCCTAAATTCTGTAAAGCTTCTAAGCCTCTCCATAGCTTTGTCATCTCAATCCCTTTACGCATTAGATTCTGCTCGAGCTTTTAAAGCTTCAAATAGTTCAGCATCTACTAATATTTCAAATCTTCGAAGATCAGATAGTTTTATATGGAGACTCCTTCTGGGTTCAGCAGACAGTTTGGAAAGTTTAAAAGCCATTGTGGACCCTGTTAATAAAGACCCGTTTAGTAAGGTTGAAGAAGATCAAATTAAATTGCAAATTGAAGAGTTTTCCTCTGGTAGAATTAAAATTGAAGAATTTTCAAAAAATTTATTTCAAATTATCGATGCAAATACCAATAGAGATAGCGCTACTAAAGCTTCAATAAAACACAATGTTTCTTTGGCTTGGGGATTGCCATCTCCGTCCGAATCACAATTTGTTGATCTTGCAAAATCAAAAGGTCTTTCGACGGCCGTTATAGCAGGTGAGTCTAAAATTAATGCAGATTTACTGAGAATAGCTCAATCCTCTATAATCGATGCGCAAACTGGACGTACATTAGTCGCTGAGGGATCTAAATCTAATTCTGAAATTGATGATGTTTCTACGACTTCTGACGGATCCTCTTTTGTAGCTTCAAATGGGTCCGATGAAGAGACTTTAAATGGTCAACGCGTTTCTAAAGTCGACGCCACTGAAATCGCTTCTGCTTCTCAAGGTGAAAGCGGTGGAAATAAAAAAATTAATTTAAAATCACCTAGTGGAAATTCAGTTCCTTCTCAAAATATTGTATTGAATTCGCCTGTGCTTAGCCAAGACAATGCCGTCATGGCGCCTCCCGACACTGGTGTTATTAATTCAGCTTTGGGTGTGGGCGGAATTGCATTAGCAGCAACATTGGTCGATCGAAACTTAAGGTCTTCTCCGCTTCGTCGCCCTTCGAGTGTGACGACTTCATCGCAAACTGTTTCTCCTAATTCTTCAGCAGCTTCTAATACTTTATCTTCTTCGGCTGCAGCAGTTTCTCCTGTTGCCGTAAGTGATCTTGGGGCGAATCAAGTAGATAGTGCCCCTTTAAATTCACCTCACTCTTCTATAGCTGCGCCGGGATCAAGGATGCCAGCAAGTGTTGTAGCATCTCCAATTCAAGCTCAAACTTCTGTTAGAGCCCCAGTGCCTTCAAACTTTGAGTCACCACGAATATTGCCTGAATTTAATACTATTCCAAATGGACTAAGTGGTGTGCATTCTTCGCCTGAGCTTGCGTCTTCTGCTCCTATTCGAGCCGAAAGACCCTATACTCCTCCGTTGCTTCCAAGCCCAACTTCAGAAACTGCATCTGCTGGACCTAAATCTCAGACAGGTGGTGATGCTAAGAGTGCTGAGAATCAGAATGCTCCAGATTCTAAGCCAAAAGTTGTGGTAGCTAAAGATGATGGAATTCCACGTCGTGCAAATCCTGGAGAAATCATTTCTCCTGAGAGAGCCTTAGGTATTCCTTCAAAAGTGGCAAGTTCTGATTGTGGGGGTCTTCTCCGCGCTATGGCTGCCGCTCATTAAAGGGTCAGTCTTTTGACGTATTAGTTATTCTAAGAATCAAATATTTGTTCACTCTAAGACTATAAGCAAAGCTACAATACTAAGGTGCGTTGGTATATTCTCAAAAACCGTCGATTTGAAGGACCGTTTGAAGAACCTGAAATTCGCATGGGACTTCAAAAGGCCTATTGGACAGCGCAAGATTTTGCATTAACCGAAGAACTTTTAGAGCGTGAAGAATTTAATTATATGACTGTGGCCCAGGTTTTGGGATTGTCGCCTAAGCCTGCAGAAATTCAGCAAGATAATATTGTGAGTTCAGAAAAAAGTGAGGAAGAGCGAGAGGAAGTCACTAGAATTTTCGAAGAATCACTCGAAGCGGGAGATTTAGTTCAAAAGCCCAGCAGCGATCCTCTTTCCACTACAAGTTCTATAAAGATGAATTATGAAATCCCCTCTAATGAAACGAATGAAAAAAAGCCTTCGATATCTTTAAAATTTGGAGAATATTTTCAGAAAAATTGGCGATATGGTCTAGGAATTATTTTTGCAGTGAGTGTATTAGCCTTTATGTTTGATGGTGCTGAAAATAAAAATGTAGAAAAAATTGAACGAATTCCCGCTAATGCTCAGGGGGGAATGATCAGAAGTCCAATTGTAAATTCTCCTTCAATAGTGAGGCGACCTTCTTCTGGAAACAAAGCTTTAGCGGCCCCAAGAATTCAAGAACGTCCTCGTGTGCTGGATTGGAGAGGTCCCTCTGCGGCTTCAGCCGTTGTTGATAATCAAATTGAGGCTATTCCTGGGCGTAAGAAAAGTGCTCCAAATGCTAAAAATGGACGAAAAACTCCTGGAAATGAAGACACTTCCGAGGATGCTGGCGATGAAGACCTGCGCGAGCCTAATGGTGAAGATGTGGAATCGGTCGACGAAGAAAACGTTGATGGCGATGAGCAGGATGATGTAGAAGATTCACAAGATGTCGCTGATTGAAATTACAGACACCGTTGCGCAAATGGAGCAGGATGCTCTTTTGCAAAGATTTGTGAAATTTGCGCGAGACAATCATCTTTTTGAAAGTCACGAGAAAATTTTATTAGCGGTGTCGGGTGGAGTTGATTCTTCTGTCTTAGCTCATTTGATGTGTCGCGCTCAGAGAATTTTAAATCTTGAATTGGCCATTGTTCATGTCGATCATGCTCAAAGAGGCGAAGCTTCTGAGCGCGAAGCTCTTTGGGTTGAAGTCTTGGCCGCGCGTCTCAACATTCCCTTTCACAGTGTGAAACTGAAAGTGGATCACGGGCTTTCTCAAGATGAACTTCGCGAAGAGCGAAGAGTCGAGTTAGAGGTTTTGCTCAATAATATTGGATTTAAAACTATCGTGACGGCTCATCATGCCGATGACAATGCTGAAACGATTTTGATGAGGGTGATTTCAGGAAGCGGAGTTCAAGGGCTTCGAGGAATGAAGCCTATTGAAGGTTTATGGAAAAAGCCATTGTTGTTTGCAACGCGTGCCGAAATTTTTGAATACGCGCGTAGGAACACCGTGGCCTGGGTTGAAGATCCCAGCAATCAGCGCGGACAATATCTTCGTAATCGCGTAAGGAATGAAGTTTTTCCTTTGTTGGAAAATCTGAGACATGGGTCGATTGCCAATATGGCACGTTTGGCTTTTAGGTTGAATCAAGAAGAAACAGAGTGGGAACATTGGTTGGACACCCAGCTGGCCAATGTAGGTGAACAATTTCCTTTGTCACTTTTTGAGGCTTGGCCTCGCACTTTGTTGCGAAGGGCAATACGCCATTGGATGAAAGTTCTTGATGTTTTTCCTCTTCCCAATTTGGTTGAGGCCTTGCTCAATCGCGAAGAACTTGTGCATGAAAAAGGTGTTTTTCTACTGCGATCAGATCACTTTGTTTTTTCTCGTGAAAATATTTTTGGTCAAGCCTGGCGACAGCCCATTCCGATGACAATTCAGCAAAGAGTGTTTTTGGGTCAATCGATGGCTTGGAGCTTTTTAAATTTTAATGATGTCAAGAAATTTACAAGTTACGATTTCAGTATCATGCTTAATTTTAAAGTTTCTGGAATGATGCCGTCTTCTTCAGAAACTTTCTTAATTTGGGATAAATTACCTTCCTCTTTTGTTATTCGAAAACCTGCATCAAGCGAAGTTACGGAATTACGTAGATATTTTGAGACTGCCAAAATTCCACGGCCCTTTCATCGTGAATGGCCTTTGTTGGTTTCCGCTGAAAATCTTCGAGAGAAAATTGCCATAATTGGTCTTTGTCCATTCGAAAAATACGCTTATCAAGGGGTGGGGCGCTGTGTTGCCTTAGACTCTTTCTTTGAGGAGCGTTTGAGTCCTAAGTTAAGCCCATGATATCCTAATAGGATGAAATCGAATTTTCGTTTTGTTTTGATTTGGGTAATGGCGATTTTTGTAATCCTTTGGGTGGTGAGTAAGAGCCAACAGAACATAGTGGCACCTAACTCCATTTCATTTAGCGAATTTATTTCTAGAGTCAAAGAAGGCAAAGTCGCCGAAGTGACTTTTCAGGGAAATAGCGAAATTCGCGGAAAGTTTATTGCTGATTTTAATAAAGGCGGAAATTTTCAAACCTTTGGTGATACTCGTTCGGAAGTTTATCTAAAATTGCTCAATGAAAAAGGAATTGTGCCTAATTATGAGCCCGAAGCTAAAGCCAGTTTTTGGCAATCGGCGCTTTTGTCGTGGTTACCTATTTTGGCGATTCTTTTTATTTTTTACCTTTTCATGCGCCAACTTCAATCAGGATCTAATAAAGCTTTAAGTTTCGGACAAAGTCGCGCGAAACTTTTTAATGAGAATCAAAGTAAAATACGATTTAAAGATGTGGCTGGTTGTGACGAGGCTAAAGACGATCTCAAGGAAGTTGTAGAATTTTTAAAGAGTCCCAAAAAATTCACTCGACTCGGTGGTCGTATTCCTAAAGGTGTTCTTTTGATTGGACCTCCTGGAACTGGAAAAACTTTATTAGCCAAGGCCGTTGCAGGTGAGGCCTCAGTTCCGTTTTTTTCAATTTCAGGTTCTGACTTCGTTGAAATGTTTGTGGGTGTGGGTGCCAGCCGGGTGAGATCACTCTTTGAAAACGCTCGTAAGGCCGCTCCTTGTTTGGTGTTTATAGATGAAATCGATGCTGTTGGTCGACATCGTGGAGCTGGATTGGGTGGTGGTCACGATGAACGTGAGCAGACGCTCAATCAACTTTTGGTAGAAATGGATGGTTTTGAAGGAACTGAAGGAATCATCATTATTGCCGCTACAAATCGTCCAGATGTTCTCGATCCCGCGCTCTTGAGACCTGGTCGTTTCGATAGAAGAGTGATGGTGTCGAAACCTGATCTCAAAGGACGACTTGAAATTCTCAAAGTTCATACAAAAAGAACTCCTATCGATGAATCTGTTGATTTAGAAGTCGTAGCTCGTGGAACTCCTGGTTATTCGGGAGCTGATTTGGAAAACTTGGTGAATGAATCGGCTATTCATGCCGCTCGAAGAGATTCTGATAAAGTTCAAAAAATTGATTTTGCAGAAGCTCAAGATAAAGTTTCTATGGGATCGGCTCGTAAGAGTATGGTCATTAGCGATGAGGAGAAAAAACATACAGCATATCATGAGGCGGGACACGCTATGGTGGGCCGCTTGGTGGCTGGAAATGACCCCGTTCATAAGGTGACTATAATACCCAGAGGTCCGGCTCTAGGAGTCACGATGAGTTTGCCTACAGAAGATCGTTACACTTTGACTAAGGAAAAAGCAGAAGCCCTTATTGCTTATATGATGGGTGGTCGTTGTGCGGAAGAAATTATCTTCAAACATTTTACGACTGGTGCCAGTAACGACATTGAAAGAGCTACAGACTTAGCTCGTAAGATGGTGACTGAGTGGGGCATGAGTGAGCGCCTTGGGCCTTTAAATTTTGGATCTAAAAACGACAATGTGTTTTTAGGCCGTGAAATAGTTTCTCATAATACGTATAGCCCTGAAACGGGCCAGCTGATCGATCAAGAAATTCGTGAAATTGTTGAGCGCAATCACACTAAAGCTAAAAAAGTTCTGAATGATAACATTGAGAAATTGCATGCCTTGGCAGATGCCTTGCTTGAGTATGAAACTATTGATGCTCAAGATATTGATACTGTTTTTGCGGGTAAAAAAGTAACAAAAGAGATTTTAACAACTTCAAGCTCTAAAGCGAGCGACTCCAAAGACGGCAGCGAAAAGTCTGAAGTTTCTTCTGGTGGTGTTCTCCCTATGGGTAAAGCCGTGAAAGTTTAAGACGGTAATATGTGATGAACGGCGGATTCCTCCCACAGCTTTTTTTTCAACTGAGGTGGCAAGATCTGCTCGATGTTTTGCTCGTTTACTTTATTGTTTATCGATTGTTGCTTTTAATTCGTGGAACGCGTTCGGTACAAATTCTCACCGGATTGGGTGTTTTATCGCTCATGTATATTTTGAGCGATCGAATGCGCCTTTATGTTTTTAACTACTTTTTAAAGCAATTTTTTGATTACATGTTTTTGATTGTAGTCATATTGTTTCAAGATGAAATTCGTCGCGCGTTGGCTAATATTGGTAAAAATCCATTTTTGTCGGGTTCTGCGGCGAAGAGTCGTTTGCTTCATGACATTGAAGAAATCTGCAGAGCCGCTCAAAGCTTAGCCGCTAATCGTGTTGGAGCTTTGATAGCAATAGAGCGACAGCACGGTTTGAAAAATTATTCTGAGGGAGCGACTCGCCTCAATGCCGATGTTTCGGCAGAGCTTTTATATTCTATTTTTCAATCGAATTCTCCTCTGCATGATGGTGCGGTGCTAATTGAGGATGGCCGAATTACGGCGGCAGGTTGCTTTGTTCCTGTGACTCTTGAAGCGGGTCTGGAAAAAAGTTTAGGAACCCGCCATCGTGCTGCTGTAGGTTTAAGCAAAGAAACCGATGCTCTTGTTGTCGTTATTAGTGAAGAACGTGGTGAAATATCTTTAGTCGAACATGGTAACTTAAAGAAAAACATGAGTGCTGAAGAACTTCAAAAGCGATTGTTGAAAGCCTTTGAGATTTCCGCAGAAGATAGGGCCGTTGGATTGCGTGCCGACCGCGCGGCGTCTGAGGAGGCGAAAAGCTAATGTCTAGACGTCTTCAAAGAATGAAGCGAGATTTGTGGATGCTTCGAGGGATCTCTTTGATTTTTGCTATTTTTCTTTGGATTGCCGTCATTGGTGGCAAGCGAAGTGAAATCACTAAGGACGTCATTTTGGATTATAAATTTAGAGAAGGAACTATTTTTGCCAATAATGTTCCCTCTGAAGTGAGTTTTAGAATTAGAGGGCCTCGTGCTTTCTTAAAAGAAATGGAAGAAAAGGATTTGCATATTCCAGTAGATCTCACTCAAACTCGTTTAGGCGGAAGCGAAATTAACTTTAGTGAAGACATGCTCGAAGTTCCTCTCGGATTAGAAGTGCTTTCTGTGAATCCTAAAACTTTTTTAATAAGTCTTGATCAATCCGCTAAGAAGCGTGTTCCAGTAAGAGCTTCTATTCAAGGAAACATGCCCGAGGGTTTTAAAGTTAGAAGCGTGTCTGTTAATCCCAGCACAATTGAAATCGAAGGACCTAAAAAAACTGTTAAGTTTATTGAGTCTATTTCGACTGAAGATATTCGAATCGATCCTACGAGTTCAGATAAGGAAATTCGAGTTAAATTGAATTTGAGTGAATATTTCGGTGTTAAAGTTTCTGAAAATTTTGATTCCGTCATGGTTTCTATAAATATGGACGGGCCCATGCAAAGAAAAGAAATTTCAGGAATACCTGTGCACTTAAAAGTTGGATCAGGAAAATCGGCAAAAGAAGTTAATCCTAAGTCTGTTAACGCCGTCCTTCAGCCCTCCAGCGTGAACTTTGTTATCGAGGGACCAGACGGAGTGATGAGTAAGATGGCTTCTCAGGCCGTTCAGGCTTGGGTTGAAATTCCTGACTCTAAAAAAGGCAGATTTAAGCAAAAGTTGCTATGGCAGCTTCCTCCACAGGTAAAAATGCTTCAACGGAGCACGGACCAAGTCTTAGTTCGTATACAATAGGCTAGGACAACGACTGCCAAATTAAGATTGTGTTAAGATCTTAATTATTCATTGCATAGAAAAAGTTAATGTTTAAAATGGAAATAGGTGGGGGAACGTATGTTATTTAAACGAAGCGTCGCTTTTTTGACGTCTGCCGCGTTTATGACTTCTCTAAGTTTCGGGGCTAATCAAAAGCCCATCGTCCGAGCTTATGCAAATACAGTGGAAGTTGCGGTCGATCAGTTTAATTCTAATCTCGTCGATGTAGAGCTCAAGGGAACGCCCTTGTTTCAAAGTGAAAATGTTTTTTCAGAAAGCGATTGGCTCGCGCTGAAACCATTAATGATTAATGCTCAAAGAAGTGGTGTGCGATTATCGGCAGATGCTTTGGCATTCATTGTAGTGGCTGAAGATGGATCGCATCAAGCTCGAGTGAGTTCTTCTGGTAATGGAAAGTTCCAATTAGAATTTAACGATAAAATAGCGATTTATACTCCAAGCGGAGATCCCAACGCCGACATTAAAATCTTAGAGGCCTTCTTTACGCTCGAAGCTAAAGGTATTGATGCCAGTGAAAAAGTTTCAAGTTTAAATAGACTTATTGATGGAATCCTTAATTCTATCATCCCTCAGGCGCACGCTATTAGTTCGGGTGCTATTGCAGCTATTGTGATCACTGTGGCGGTTGTAGCGGCAATTTATTACATCACAAAGAAGACAACTAATGAGATTAAAAAAACAGGTGAAACAACCCGTGCTTCAATTGTAAGCACTACAGGAAGAGTGAATAGAGTGCTTGATGAAAGTGCTGCAGCGATTAGAGAAAATAAGCAAAATTTAAGTGATGCCACACGTAACCTTAAAGACACGACTCAAAATTTAAAAGAGGCTTCTCAAACAATTAGAGATAGAGCCGGAGAAGTTCATACAGGGTATTAAATTTTGAATACTAAGTATTTTTCAATTTTTACTTTGAGTTTGGGGCTAGCAGCGCATTTGTTGGCAGATCCTAAATCTGAGCCCAGGCGTCAGAGGGCTCATACGAAAGATGAAATTCATTTAAAGTCAGTGGAAGCTACGCTTAATGAATTAAACTCACAGGCTTCAGTTCAAAAATCTATAAGTACATTTTTGGATAAATCCCATTCATGCGAGTTTTCTTCTCTGTGCAGTCGTTTGGCTGAGAATTCTCATTCAACAAGTTTTTATAAAAACTCTGATGGAGAATCGCTTCCAAATTATCCATTAAAAATGCTAAAAAAGACTCTACAATATTGTAAGGCCAACCTAAAAGACAAAATTGAAAACTCTAAAAATCCCAAAAAAAATGAAGCAATGAGTTTTGAAGAACAAGCAAAGGCCGCGTCTGAAAAGATGAAGGCCAAAACTAAAAAGTTTTATGACTTATTAGAAACTAATCAAGAAGAGGCAGCTTATGTAAAGATTTCTAAGGCCATGTTGGATCTCCCGCCTAGGGAAAATGAAGCAGGCTATGGAATGTATTCTGATCCTAAAAATATAAGAAAAGATATAGAAGAGGCTCAAGTTAAGTCCGGTCAGCATTTAAAGCCCGAAACTGTTGAGGCATGGGTGGCTTCGTTGATAATGGATCAGGAAACTTTGGGAAGTCAGCCTCATATGAATTTCCCCGAGATAGATTCCAATGATGGACCTTTTGATGAACAGTCACTCTTAACAACAGTAGCTGTCGCGGGTACTAAAGAAAAGGTTTTAGCTTTTCAAAAGCAATTTCAAGATTCACTCGATAAAACTTATAATTTATTTAAAGAAACTCAAGATCGAATCGTTAAAGTTTTAGAATCTCGTATGAATGCCGCAAATGGAGCTGAAATTAAATCTATGATTGAAAGAATTCGTTCAGTAAAAATGAACGTGCCTCCGGTAGGTGCAAGTTTTTCAGGTTTTGGTCCCTGTGGAGCTGGGCCAAATGCCTTTTATGCTCCTTTTGATCATAGTTTTACGGTGTGTCCTGAGTTTTTACAAATGCCTGCGGCTTCTATACAGACGGTGATTGCCCATGAATTGGGTCATGCTATTGATCCTTGCACTGCGAGTTTTACTTTAAATGAAGTTTCGGGTGAAAAACATAATATAGATGGATTTTCTGGAGGTGGCTTTTTTGGGGCTGGACCTTTAGAGGGTTACATACCATTTACTCCAAAGATACCTGCTCAAAGAGAAAATCATTTGTGTTCAATGAATGAGGGCATGGCTCAAGATTACTATAGAGGTTTATTTAAAGATCCCGAGTTAGTTTCTAAGGCTTCTGATGTTGGTTTGACTCGGAATCCCTTTGCAAGCGTTATTAAGTGCTTAGAGAGTGAAGAGTCCGTTCGAGCGAGAATGGGTGATGTTGATGCTATAAAAAGACAGTTTGCTGAAAAAATTCAAGCGATGGAGAAAGATGGTGTTAAGCCTAATTCTCCTGAGATGATTGATTTGAAAAAGAGATTTTCAGCTCTTGATAAGAATTGGGTTGAGCATAGTGCCTGTGGATTTGTGCCGGCTAAGAACCATAATGGCACTAGTCAAATGCAAGAAGCTTTTGCTGATTGGGTATCGGGGCAAGTCATGGCTCAGAAGATTAAAGAAAGCCCTGATAATAAAAAGAAAAATCAATTGGCTTTTGAAACAGTTGCGTCTTTTGCCGTGATGAATGGTTGTGAAAATTTTCAAGGTGAGTTTTCTGCGCAAGTTCTTAAGTTAACAAAAGAAGCGGGTTGTACTCCAGAACAAAGTGATTTTGCAAAGGACTTAGCTGATATGAGTGCTCATCATGATGTGCATCCTGAAGATGAAGACAGGGTGACGAGAATTTTTATGGCCAATCCTGAGATACAAATGAGTTTAGGTTGTGGTCAAAAGGCGGGAGTGAAAAATTGTGAATAGCAAAATTTTCATGAGAATCGCAATTTTTTATTTTATGATTATAGGAGCTCTGCAGGCTGCTCCTGATAAGAAAAAATCAAAGACTCAAGAAGTGATTGAAGTAAAAACTTTAAATAAACAAAAGTATGCAACACTGAATAGGCTGGTGCTTAAAAACGATAAAGTTCTATTTAATGGCACTGAGCTTAGTTATCGAGTTTACCCCTACGTGAATGAATCTATTGCCGTACTTCGAAAGTTGGTAAACGACCCCATTCCTGAGCTTGGCTGTGTTGCAGGCACTTACACCCATACTCTTAAGAAGGCAGATAAACAGATTAAGGTCAGCGGTTGCATGGAGTCTGCTCGAAGCGGACAACTTAATTTGAGTCTCAAGCGCCTTGAGCAGGGCCTTAGAATGAGCGTTTTACCTTAAATTTCTACTGTGCGACCTAAAGAGTGGGTGGGCATATCTTGGTCTGTTCCTTTTATGTGACCACTCTTAACGTCGCACAGTAAAAGCTTTGTCAAAGGCTAGGCTAGTGGATATAACTATAGGCTATGACTAAGAAACTCTTCGGCACCGACGGTATTCGCGGTGTGGCCAATCGTTATCCTATGACTGCAGAATTAGCCCTAAAGGTTGGGCGCGCAGTGGCTCAGCATTTCAAAGGTCAGGGCCAGCGGGTTGATAAATCCAGCGTAGTCTTGATCGGTAAAGACACTCGTAGGAGCTCTTATATGATTGAACAAGCCTTGGCGGCTGGGGTGACTAGCCAAGGTGCTTTTGCTCTTCTGGTGGGCCCTATGACCACTCCTGGAGTTTCATTTTTAACTCAAAGCATGCGCGCTGATGCTGGAATTATGGTGAGCGCTTCTCATAATTCTTATGAGTACAATGGCATAAAACTTTTTGGTCATGATGGTTTTAAACTGGATGACGACATCGAAGAAAAAATTGAAAATATGGTTTTAAATGAAAGCCCCGAATCATCTCTCCCTATTGGAGGTGAGTTAGGGCGGGCTAAAAGAATCGACGATGCTATGGGCCGTTATGTGGTTCATGTGAAATCTAGTTTTCCAGCCAACATGGATTTGCGTAATATTCGTATTGTTCTAGATACGGCACACGGTGCTGCTTATAAATTTTCTCCAATCGTTTTTGAAGAGCTGGGTGCTGAAGTCATTCAAATTGGGAATAAACCCGATGGTACCAATATCAATCACGAAGTGGGCGCGCTCTATCCTTCTCAGGTTCAAGAACTTGTTGTTAAATATCGAGCCGACATTGGAATTGCGCTTGATGGAGATGGCGATCGTTGTGTTTTTGTAGATGAAACAGGCGAAGTGGTTGACGGCGATCAGGCTTTAACAATTTTAGCCGCTGATTTGAAGAAACGAAAAGCACTTAAAAACGACACTGTAGTGGTTACTCAAATGAGTAATTACAGTTTAGATCAGGTGATGAAAACTTTGGGTATTAAAGTTCTTCGTTGCCCAGTGGGCGATCGTCTTGTGGTTGAGCATATGCGAAGTGCGGGCTCTAACTTTGGTGGAGAACCCTCGGGTCATATAATATTCGGGGATTATTCGACAACAGGTGATGGTACTATGGCAGCTCTAGGCGTTTTGGCTGTGATGCGAAGAGAACAGAAAAAACTTTCTGAGTTGAAAAAGATTATGACGCCTTATCCTCAGATTTTACGTAATGTTAAAGTTAAGCAAAAAAAAGATTTCACCACGCTTCCTGAAGTGCAAAAGTTGATAACTGAAGTGGAATCAAAACTTAAAGATCGAGGTCGATTGTTGATTCGTTACTCTGGTACTGAGCCGCTTTGTAGAATCATGCTCGAAGCTGAAGACCCAGTGGTTATTAAAAGTCTTGCCGATCAGCTCGAGGATGTTATTCGTACGGCGCTGACTGTATGATTTTGCCAATCTTAAACGCAGAACTACAAGCTCAAGCCGAAAAAACTTATAAAACTCAAAATGTCTCCGAGTTCGAGATGATGGAAAACTTAGGCCAAAGCATGGCCTCCCGACTCGATAAAGTGTGCGCACAACTAAAGCCCGATGCTATCTTTTTTTTAATTGGTCGAGGAAATAACGGTGGCGATGGTCTTTCTGTAGCTCGTTATAGCCATTCAAAAACTAAATTTATTTTTTGTTTAGACAGAGAGAATCCTTCTTCACTTAATGAAAAAGAATTTGAATTATTAAAAGTATCCAAAAAAAATAATGAGCTTATTTATTTGGATTTTGTAAAAGAAGACCTTAAAGAGATTAAGAAATATAAAAATTCAGGAAAGAAAGTTGTTATTGTTGATGCCCTATTGGGGGTGGGTGCAAAAGATCGAAATCCCGATGCTTCAACTTTAAAATTGCTCAACTTTATTAAAGAGGCTCATTTTGCTCGTTCTTATGTGATTGCTATTGATGTGCCTTCTGGATTGCTTGAGAACGCAAAACGTATTCATGATTTTAAATTTTTAAAAGCCCACGAAACTTTTTCAGTGGCTTCCGTAAAATTTTCGCAACTTCACGACGATGGAGTGGCTGCCAGTGGAAGACTTAAGGTGTTTTCCTTGGGTAAGGATGTCTCTGAGCTTCTCACTCGTCAAAATAACTCATATATTCCCAGCGTTCGCGATGCTTTGGAGCTTTTAAATAAGGAGCATTCTTTAAAGCTTAATCAAGCCTCCTCTGATCAACATAAAAATTCTAGGGGCAGAGTGCTTTTGGTGGGCGGGGAGCTTCATCATGGTGGGGCTTTGAGGCTCGCTGCCGAAGCTGCGATGCGATCAGGGGCGGGATATGCGACAGTGCTTCAGGAAGATAAAGAAAAGTATTCAATCTCTGAGCTTCAAGAATGGACCTTGAAAAGTTTTTCGGAAATTGAAAATTATGAAAATTTTTTCGATGATTATAGCTCTATAGTTTTTGGATGTGGTCTTAATCCGAATGTGACTTTGAATTGGAGTCCAAATTTTTGGAAGGCATTGTCTCGATATAAGGGACTACTTGTGGTGGATGCCGGAGGATTGATCCCATTTTTAAAGGAAATTTCACATTGTGAAGCGGACCTTATTTTTACTCCACATCCTGGTGAAGCCCATAGAATTTTAGAGGCTCATGGAGAAAAGTTTTCCGAAACTCGATTTGAAGTTTTTGAAAAACTTAAGAGTTTACTAGCGTCTAAAAAGTATAAGGGCGCTCTATTGCTTAAGGGTGCCTATCCAATAGTTTCTGATTTAAACGAAGACTCTCGTCATTGGGTCTTTAATTTAGCGGATTCCAAATTGGCTAGTGCGGGTTCGGGCGATGTCTTGGCTGGTTTTTTGGGTGGCTTAAATAGACAAATGGAAGTTCAATCACAAAAGGCATTGTCGATACTCATGATGGGATTGTGTTCGCAGAAAATTGCTTTAAAAAAACTCACTCAAAGTTCTTTGGCTCGAGATATTTTAAAAGCTATGTGTGAAGCTCGTGAAAAGTTATGGCAAAATTAAGTTGAGACATGAAATATTTTAGTGGATTAGTTTCAGAATTAGCCGATGATCTTAAAAAAGAAAAAATGCCTTATTTGATTTTTCTTGAAGGTCCATTGGGCGCTGGGAAAACAACTTTTAGTCAAGAATTTTTAGAGCATTTGGGTGTGGAGTCTGGTGCTGTTAAAAGCCCAACTTTTTTAAAAATGTTGGAATACACTCTACCTCAAGGAAAAATTTTACATATTGATTGTTATAGAATGGATCATTTTGATGATGTGGCCAAACTTTCTTTGGAGCATTATTCCGATCAAGCCTTTTTATATTTAGTGGAATGGCCAGAAAATTTTGAAAAATATCTTGAAGAGTATCCTGAAGTGAAATCGTTAATTTCTTTTAAAAGAATATGTAGAATTAAAATAAAACTCAGCGGCGAAAATCGAATTGTTCAAAAGGTTTGGGAAAATTTTTAGAACAATTATTTGCCTTTAATAAAATAGGAAATATCTCGGAAGAGAAAAGAAATGTGTTCGTGAGCGTCTTCGATTTCGTTGGCGATCACTTCGAGTTCGTCGAGTTTGAGGTGGAGCTGCTCAAGATCTGTAGCCTCGTCGGGGGGGAGGAGATGGCTAAGGTCTCGAGCAGCATTTCCAAAGTAGAATTGAACAACAGCATTCGGATCACGGTTAGCAGACATAAATTCAACTTCCTCAATTAACAAGGTTGCAAGGCAGGTGCCACAAAAAAAGCAATCCGCCAATCGCCCTTATAGCTTTAAAATCAATAACTTACATGTTTGGAGTCAAATTGGTCTTTTTTAGCTTTTAGAATAAAAATTCCAAGTTTTGGCGCCCAGCTGTCTAAACTTTAGTCGCTGTTTTGACTTCACTGCAATCTCTAACTAGTAATTGTGGAGTCCGTTAAAGGGCTCGTAGCTCAGCTGGGAGAGCACCACAATGGCATTGTGGGGGTCGTCGGTTCGATCCCGATCGAGTCCACCATTTGTCAAGAAAGTCGAACCAGCGACTTTAAAAAAATCTGGAACTTTAGAATTAGAGGCCTCAGGGGATTTTTCCCCTGAGGCCTTTTCATATTGTTTATATCTTCCGTGTCCAATGAAGTAGTGGGTATCGATCCCTTGTGGCGTAATATCAATTTTGTGAACAATCTTTTTAATGATCGCCGATTTGAGCTCGGGATTTTTCTCTGCCTCTTTTAGCATTTTTCGCAGCCCCTCGGTAAAGCGCCCAAGATCTGCGTAGTCTATGGGGTCGTCAGTTGGGATGACTTTTGATCTCAGGTCTTCGCATTGAATCTCCAAGCTAGCTTGTGACGCTTGCAATCGCGATAGCTGCGCATAAAGCGCCTTCGGATTAATTGCTTTTGGCAGTGTTGAGATCCTTTCGGCAAGTACCTCGATTTGATCTACAACATTCCCAAGTCTTTTCTCGGATACTTTAAGTTCGCTTTGTGCGGGCATATCGTTCTTTAGATTTCTTGCACTAGCGATAAGATCCTGTGCAAAACTTTTATCTGTCAGAAAAGCTTTCACATCCTTCCATGCCACGGGCTCAATTTTAGCTGCTTGAATTCGATGAAGTTCGCAAACAACCTTCTTACCATTCAGACAGGAATTCACTTTATTAGCGTGGCTGTGTTCATAATATGGAATCTTACCGTTACGTCCATGTGCTGATTTGCCGCAAAGCCTACCTCCACACACTTTGCAATTTAGCAATCCTGTTAGCGTGAACGGATAGCGCTGCTGCTTATGAGTTCGCTTCTGACTAATATTACTCTTCAGGAGCTTTTTTACGCGCTGAAAAGTTTCATCATCGATAATCGGCTCCCATGCCGCCTTCACTTCTTCCTTGCCGTCTTTAGTATTGAAAACCCGTTTTCCAATGTAGGCCTTGTTGTGAAGAATGTGATGGAGCATGTCGATTCGGAAAATCTTTGATCTGGGGGCGCCACCTCCTTGAACTTTTCTTGGAGGTGTAAATCCCTGATCGTTGAGCCATCTTGTAGTTTGCATAAGGGTTTCTATTTCTAGGAACTTCTTGAAGATGAGCCGTATGATTTCTGCTTCTTCCTGCACTATCGCCAAATGCCCAGGCTTGTCGGGATCAATTCGATAACCTAGTGGTACCGATCCTCCGTTATAAAGCCCACGTTTTGCTCGCTGATGAAACGAATTCGATATTCTTTCTGCAGTTTGGCGTCTTTCAAATTCTGCAATCGTGGCCATGATGTTAAGAACCATGCCCCCAGTGGCACTTGTTGTGTCGAAGTTTTCACGAAGACTTAAGAACTCACAATCGTTTGTCTTTAGAAATTCTTGTAGTAGCGAGAAATCTTTTATCGATCTTGTTAGCCGTGATAGCTCCGTCACAAGAATTAAACTCACCTCGCGATTTTCAATGGCCCGCATTAGCCTCTGAAAGCTTGGTCTGTTCATATCCTTCGCTGACTTGCCGGGGTCTGAGAAAATTTGAACAATCTCACCAAACGGCGAGACCATGTTTTTTAGCTTCACAAATTCGCGAAGCCTTAATTCTTGGTTCTTTATTGATCCTTCTGGGTTTTCTGCCTGTTCCTCGGTGCTTACACGCACATAGATCCCAATTTTATAAGTAGTCTTCTTCATAGTTCTGTCTTCCTTTCGTCCGACAGGACATGAACCGAGTTAGTCTGGCGAGTGAGCTGGCTCTTACGATTTAACAAGAGTTTTAAAAGTTCTTCAAGTCTTAGCTTCAATTCTCTTTCTTCTATTGCGCTGTATTCCCGATTAGCCGTCGTGCATTCCCAACGACGCTTCTTTTTCATCCATATTCCTTTCTGTTTTGGATTTCGCTTTTTAAAGTTTGTCGTAAGTTTAAAGAAGTAAAAGAAGAAGTATCGGATAACTTACATGAGTCGTAATAATAAGTAGTATATTTAAAAAAATCTTAAACTTTTATTCTTATAGTCCCCTGTTCCATGTCCCCGTTTTAAAAAAAATTATAATTACTTCTAACCCCTGACCCCCGAAAATCATCAGCAAACTGACCACTCTCTACCGTTGTATGAAATACATCATCTGCAAGATGAAGGGAGGGAGTGGTCAGTTTGCGGTTAAGTGATTTTCGGGGGTCAGGGGTAACTCAAGATATTGAGTTTATAATTTTTTTCTAAAATCTCGGCGAACCCATACAGCGAACTACCTGGTTTCGCCGAGTCCAAAGTGAGCCCCTTGCCTCCTAATGTTGGTCGTAAATCTTAGCGATGTTGCGCACGCAATGGACCAATGTTTTTTCACATATTTTGAAACAGCAGAAGAGTCTCTACATGATGTTTGAGCGGGGCACTTCAATGAACCATTTTTATCTCATAATCCTCGCTTTCTGAAGTCCCATTATATTGACCTCAAATATATAGATAGCAAGATCGTGCCTGTTCATGCCAAGTACCGATATGTCTATGAAAGCACGGCCAAAACCCAAAAAAACCAGAATTCTCTTTGGGCATAAAAGTGTTCACAAATCGGAACGTCGAACGAAAAGTGTTCCGATTTGTGAACATTCCCTAATGCCTCACTTGGAGGTAGTCGGTTCATTGGCTGGTAAATTGGGCTGTAGTCAGAAAATTTGAATAATTAGTTAAGGTAACTCATTTTTTCTCAATAAAATTAAGCTGAATATTTAGGGAGTCTTCAGTTTGGTGAAGCGTTTTTTGAATATAGTTCTCTTCTTCACTCAAAGCGCTTCCATTAGACTTCAATTGTTTATCGCCTCCGTCTACAATCCCTTTGAGGTCTTTGCGAAACTCATTGACATCAAAGCACCTGAAAGGCGGCTTCTGGCTCGCTAATTTAGCACTCAGAATGCTTTCTTTTTCTTTAAGCTTGTCAAAATGGCATGAATATTTTTCCTTAAGTTCAGGGTGCTCAATCCAAAATTCAGACAAACTTTTACACCTAAAGAGCTGGGACCAAGTAGTGCATTCTTTCGGTATGGACTCACTTGAAATACGCATACACTTAGGATCACTGAGCCCATAGACTTCATTTACATTTTTGGAATTTTGAAGGACATACGGAGTTTCAGTGCTGTTGTCGTTTTTTGAGAAGCATAAGTTATCAGATACGTAAACATAGGCATGTGACTCAGAAAGTGAAGCGCCATAAAGTTTAGCCGCCTCTTTTTCATGAGGGCTAATTTCTTTATTTCTGATAGCTACAATATCGCCTGCTCGGGGAACTTCGTTTGCTTTTAACTCTCTACAAAGTGGTGAATTTATTTGATGGTGAAATTCTGTAAAAAAAGAGTGCCTGATTGTAAAAGCCAAACCAGCACTGACAAGTGCTGCATTCCAACAATTAGGTCCATGACTAGCAACACATTTCCCATAGTATGGTTTAGCAAAATCAGGAATCAAGCTAGTGACATCTAATTCAAAAGTACCACGCTTCGTCTTTTGACATTCTAGTTTAGCATTTACCTTTTTAGCTTCAACAGTTTGCTTCCATGATTCGATTGCAGCAGCTTCTCTTTTTAGTTCATCACAATTCTCTCCACGAAGCACAGCCCTGCCAACTGAGTTGACAACAACCACTTCAGCAAAGGCGTGCAAAATAGGCACAAACAAAAACAGAAGCAGGATTTTGCTCATTGTCCCTATATCGTCAAAATTGTCATAAAAGTTTATATCGATCCACAATTGGATCGAAGATGCTTTTTTGACGGCGAGCTGTGGAGCGACAATTCAACACATCGCTAAATGACACCCACAACGTGTAGAGTCCGTATACTTTAATTATTTTTGCTATAACTTTTCCAATCCGAACCCTCATTTCCTGAGCTGCCGTAGATTCACTTTGATACTGGTAGTTCCCAGCCCAAAGTGACTCGCCAATCGCTCAATCGTCCATTTGTCGGCCCACCGTAGTTTTGCCAGCTCGGTGAGATCGACTTTATCTTTTCGCCAAGCTACCTTTCTCCCTATGGAGACGGTTAATGCCTGTGGTTCGACTAGATTAGGACCGCCTCCACCAAAAAGCGGAGCCCCCCACGGGGGCGGCGCTTTTTGAAGGGTATGCTGGGGTAAAATCCCGAGAGCCTGCGTCGCTTCGATCCCGATCGAGTCCACCATTTTTGCGCGGCAAAGATTGCCCTTGAGGCAAGCTTTGATGTGCAAAAGGGGGAGCACCGAGCGAGCGTTTGTCGCGAGCGAAGAGCGCACCCAAGCGGCAAATATTGTTTTTCGGCTAAGCAACTGAATTATGGTTCCGAAAGCATTGAGTTTTTTTAATTTTTTTGAAGTTATATGGAATCTACTTCACAGATTTCGCTCGCCTGCTTATTAGAGTCGCTTCACATGTTAAAGCGCACGTTTGTTTTTGTAGTTTTTTTCTGCAATTTTCTTTTAAATTTTCAAAGCCAAGCTGCCTGCGGTCATTATTTATATTTATATGTACCTCCAACTCCTCCGGTCCCTAGTCGAGGAGAGAAAAAAAATATAGAAAAACCACCCAGGTTTCATCATCAAAAAATTGAATCTGCACTTAAGAAGCAAGAATCTATCGACGGTCTTATTAAATTTTACTCCAAACCCATACCCCTCGATTTTATGTTTGAAATTTTTGCGGAAAGTTATCCAAGGGGAGAAGAATATGGAGCTCTTTGGCATATTAGGCCGCGAAAAACAGCCTATGAATTGATTGAAGCTGAAGCTAAAAATTATATAAAGCTCGAAACTGAAAGTGAAGATATTACTTCTCGATTTTTTGAATATTTTCATAGAACACTTAAGGTCGACGATAAAATTGGAACTTATTGGAGCGCGCGTGAGAGTC
The DNA here is from genome assembly GCA_018001635.1 of Pseudomonadota bacterium. GTDB lineage: Bacteria > Bdellovibrionota > UBA2428 > UBA2428 > UBA2428 > JAGNHS01. The sequence continues at coordinate 28,558 of JAGNHS010000038.1, forward strand.
CTGAATTATTTGAGACACTGAAGAAATAATGGAATTACCAATCAAGATGGTATGATGAAATTCATTTGGCAATAAGAACAACTGGTGCTGATAGGCAAATGGCAATGGCAAGGCTTCGCGCCGAAAAAAATCCCGTTGCTGGAGTTGCCACGCCTCAAATCGCAGTATCCTATATCGTCACGGCCAGCGGAATTCCAAATATCGAAGTGCCAGATTTAAGAATTGACCCCGCAACGGGTAGGGCAACTCAATACAGCAGTTTAGCGGCACATGATTGGCGCGAACTTGATTCAGCCGTTTGGATTAGTAGTAGCCTTGCTCAAAGAATGCGAGACGTTTCTAGGGTGTGGTTGGAAATACATTCGATACTAAAAAGTAGTAAAAGTTTTACTAAAAATAAAATTGCAAAAAAAACGAGTAAAGAATTTCAAGATTTCGCTAAATTCGAAGCCGAGAAAGGATCGGTAGCTCTCAATACTGGAAAAGGTTTTACCAAAGAAGGAGCTTATTGGTGGCGCTTAGCCGAAATTGAAATTTACAGATCTCAAAGAGTCTTTCATAGTTTCAATCACTTGCTAAGCGAATTAATTCGTAGCCCTAAAGGAATCGCAGCAACGGATGTTGTAAAGAAGTATGGAC
>JAGNHS010000085.1 GCA_018001635.1 Pseudomonadota bacterium
AAAGTTTTTGTCTGTCGATTGCTTTATGGCATCTTCAATAGATTTTTTTACACTGAGCCATATGTCTTCTAAATTATGCTCTACCCAACCTGCTTTGGGATAAATCTGAGGAAAAGGATGCTGTCCAACTCCAATCACCTCGAAGGAATTATTATAAAGAATTGCTCTAGAAGATGTTGTTCCTTGATCAATAGCTAAAACATAGGTTCCCATGTGTTCTTTTAAAACTCATTTAGGTGTATAAAACAAGTGAGGGATTTCTTCGTCTATGAAAGCTTGGATAAATCGTTCGGTAGAAAACATTGCTGATCTTCTTAAAAGCGCAAGCCAACAAGAGAAGGACGAGTTTCTATACAAATCATTACCTATTTGGTCTCTTAAACTTTTAAATAGTTATTTTAAAGTTCAAGTCAGTGGTTCTGAATATCTACCACGCGAAGGTCGCGCTATAGTTATTTCCAATCACTCGGGCTTTGCTGGTTTTGACGCTTTAATGTTGGCTCAACACATTCGTGAAAACACGCAAAGACATCCAAGAATCATGACTCATCGTTTATGGTTTTCTCTTCCCTTTTTAAAGAAAATCTCACCCAACGTGGGTTTTGTTGAAGCTCGCCTCGAGGCGGCTCAACAATCCCTGGAAAAAGACCAGCTACTTTTAATGTTTCCAGAAGGAGAAGAAGGAAACTTTAAAGTTTCATCAAAAAGATACCAGCTTAGAGATTTTAGAAGAGGCTTTATTCGATTATCCGTAATGACGGGTGCCCCTATAATTCCAGCAATCGTCTTGGGCGCTGAGGAAAGCAGCATTACCCTAGGACAAATTAATTATTTAAAAAAATATTTTGGCCTTCCCATTCCCTTGCCCTTAAACCTAATTCCTTTTCCAGTTCAATGGACTATAAAGTTTTTTCCTCCAATTGATACTTCTTCACTTTCAAAAGATGATTTAAATGACAACAAAAAAATTGTTGCGTTTTCTAAAAAAATTCGTCACGATTTGCAGAAAAAAATTCTTCACGAATTAAAACTAAGAAAAAACATAAGCCTAAAGGGCATGAAAATTGATCGCGACGATTTACCTTAATTAAACAGTTTTGAATTTACTTCAGAAATGTTTTTACAAACAATAAGTTCGATGCCATCCACTTTTTCAAGTTCTTTAGAATTCCAATGTGGAATTATTGCTCTACGAATACCCACACTTTTAGCTTCTTTTAATCGAGGAGCAATTGCGGGAACCGATCGTAGTTCTCCTCCCAAACCCACCTCTCCAACCAATAAAAGATCAGAAGGTAATGGTCTTCCCAAAATTGCTGAAACAAGAGAAAAGGCTAGGGGCAAATCTGCTGCTGCTTCAACAATTTTCTCTCCTGAAGCCACCTTGCAATAAACATCTTCTTGGGAAAAATTCATTTCCAAATATTTTTCTAAAACGGCGAGCAGTACACTCACTCTGTTTTGATCTATTCCTTGAGAAGTTCTCCTCGGAAAACCTTGATAACACCTTTGTGTAAGAGCCTGCACTTCGGTTAGAAGAGCTCGCGAGCCATCTACCTGAGCAACTATGGCAGAGCCAGCAGCACTTGTATTTCTTTCTTCTAAAAATCTTTGCGAAGGATTGGCCACTTCAACCAATCCTCGGCTTTGCATTTCTAATACGGCCAATTCATGAACCGAACCAAATCTGTTTTTATATGATTTGAGCAAGCGATACGCCCCTTGATTGGCTTGCTCAAAAAAGAAAACTCCATCCACCATGTGCTCTAAAAGTTTAGGTCCAGCAATTTGTCCTTCTTTAGTAACATGTCCAACAAGTGCCACACAAACATTTTGAGTTTTAGCAAAATCAAGAAATCTTTGAGTCACTTCTCTTACTTGAGAAACCGTACCAGCTGCACTTTCTAATTCTCTACTATTTAATGTTTGCACCGAATCTATAACTGCAAAAACAGGTTTCGTTTTTGAACAAGCTTCTAGTGCTTCTTCTAAATTTGAAGTTGCTAAAAACTCTAAATTATCTGATTTAGGAACGTTCAAACGAACGGCCCTTGCGGCTACTTGATGACCCGATTCTTCTCCACTCACATAAAGTACAGAATGCTTCTGCGCGAGTTGACCAACAATTTGAAGAAGTAACGTAGATTTTCCAACACCTGGATCACCACCAAAGAGGACTAAAGAACCTTCAAGAAATCCGCCCCCTAAAACTCTATCAATCTCTGGAAAACCAGAAGACATTCTTCTACCCAATTCATTTCCAGCCATTTCATTAGAAAATTCAAATAAACCACGAGCACCTTCGGTTGAAGTTAAGCCAGCACGATCGTTCGATTTTCCTTTTGTTGTTGAAACTTTTTCTTCTGTAAAAGAATTCCAAGCACTACAATCAAAGCACTTTCCCTGCCAACGAGGACTTGTAGCACCACATTGTTGGCAAATATAAATTGTTTGTTGCTTAGCCATTCATTTTCCTAAGCATTTTTTATACCAGATTAGCAACCCCCATGGTACAGACGATCCGCGCGCCGCCGCGCGTCTATTGCTTAATCAAGTTTTAAGTCTAAAAATCCGAAAGGCTAGGGGATGAGTAAGCTCTACATTAGGTTACTTTTTGTAGCTTCTTTTGTGATTGCTGGAACTGGTGCTGCCTTTTCAATTTTTGGACTTGCTCAACTTTTTGCCGGAGCTTCCGCATCAGTAGCGTTTATGGCTGCTGCTTTAGAATTTGCAAAACTAGTCGTTACTGGTTTTCTTTATAGATACTGGGGTCATATTCATCCACCTTTACGCGCCTATTTAAGTTTCGCAGTTATAACACTTGTTTCAATTACTAGTATTGGAATCTTCGGATATCTTTCAAATGCCTACCAAAAATCTTCTTTTTCTTTAAAGACACAGACCCTTCAAGCGCAAAGTTTAAACGAAGAAAACGATAGAGTTGTGCTTCAAATTGCTGAACTTCGACGCTTTATTGACGAAATTCCAAGAAACCGAATGTCGAGAAAGTTTGAATATGAAAGAAAATATTCTCCTAGAATCAATGAACTTAGAATTAAGTCTAATGCGCTACTTGAAGAAGCCGCTCAATTAAAGCTTAAGATGCTAAACACTCAAAGCAAAATTGGACCTATAGTTTATTTAGCCGAGGCATTTGGTAAAGACGTTGATACCGTCGTTAAGTATTTAATCCTTATATTCGTTCTTGTTTTCGACCCACTCGCAGTAAGCTTAGTTTTTTGTTTAAGCTTGGCCATTCGTTTAAGAGAAAAATATCGCGGAAACGAGTCGCAGATTTCTGGACACGCTTTTAGCTCTCCAGTTGATCACAGAAAAATTAGAAGAGTTGCTTAAACGTCGTGATCTAAGCTGCAAACAATATCTTTAAAAACATAAAAAGCCTTTTCATATGGAAGATTTTGATCACCCTTCCATACACGCATAGAGTTTCCAGCTTTTTTTAGTCTTTTTTTGTCGCGAAGAATATCAACTAAGTCTTTAGATACGTATGAATAATCTTTTCCAAAGTATCGAATAGACACGTTATAATTGGTGTCTTCATAGGCCTGCAAACCAACAATGGCTCCGTATTTTTCGCAATCATCGTCGATGCAGCCTTCAAAAAACTGAGGAATTTCTTCCTTTTCTAATTCGTAACCCGCAAGACTCGTCAAAGATTTGTCTAAAATCTGAACGCTTCCTTTTTGAACATATCCCATAGTTCCAACTGTATTTATTGAAACTCGAATAATTTTTCCTTCTTTTTCAGTTTCCCCAACACATTCAACTCCCGCAAAAGAATTGATGGCAAATACACCTAATGCACTAAAAATTATTGATTTCATTTTTTCCCCTCAAAACACCTATAAAACTTTAAAGACCGTCTACGGCATTATTTCTTGCCATAGCCCGCTTTAATTTAAGTTCATATTTTCTAAAGCTAGAAAGATCCAAACCACCTTCTTCAATTTTTTGCCTAGCAATTTTTTCAGCAACTTTTACGCGATTAATATCGATGTCACTAGAAACTTCAGCAACATCTGCCAATACTGTAATTTTCTCGCCAAAAACTTCTAGCCAACCAAAAGAAACGGCCGCTGCAGACCAAGTTCCGTTGCTTTTCCACTTTAAAACACCTGTTTCAAGATCTGTCAGAAAGTTGGCGTGACCATCAAGAATGTTCAGCGTTCCTTCTATGCCAGGTGCAAAGAGCTCTTCAATCGTCTGATTTTCAAGCAACTTCTTTTGCGGAGTTAGCAAACTTAAAGTCATCATGCCAATGTCTTCGCCTTTTCAATGGCCTCTTCAATTGTTCCAACCATGTAGAACGCTTGCTCAGGCAATGTGTCGTGCTTGCCTTCAATAATTTCTTTGAAGCCTTTAACTGTGTCTTGAATCTCAACATATTTTCCTGGAGATCCAGTGAACTGTTCAGCAACGAAAAATGGTTGAGAAAGAAATTTTTGAATTTTTCTTGCACGAGAAACTGTCAATTTATCTTCATCGGAGAGCTCGTCCATACCTAAGATGGCAATAATATCTTGAAGCTCTTTATATCTCTGAAGAATTTTTTGAACTGCTCGAGCAGTATTATAATGATCTTCACCAACAACTTCAGGCGAAAGAATTCGAGAGGTTGAAGCCAAAGGATCAACCGCTGGATAAATTCCAAGCTCCGAAATCTGACGTGACAAGTTTGTAGTAGCGTCCAAATGGTTGAACGTTGTTGCGGGAGCAGGATCTGTATAGTCATCCGCAGGAACGTAAACGGCCTGAACCGAAGTAATGGATCCTTTATTTGTTGATGTAATCCGTTCTTGCATCATACCCATTTCAGTTCCAAGAGTTGGTTGGTAACCTACGGCAGATGGAATACGTCCAAGCAACGCCGATACTTCTGATCCAGCTTGTGTAAACCGGAAAATGTTATCGATAAACAATAGAACGTCTTGGTTTTTTTCATCTCGGAAGTATTCCGCAATACTTAAGCCCGTTAAAGCAACTCGAGCTCTCGCTCCTGGTGGCTCGTTCATTTGTCCGAATACCAAAGCTGCTTTTTCAATAACTCCGGACTCTTTCATTTCTAACCACAAGTCGTTACCTTCTCGAGTTCTCTCACCAACACCCGCGAATACTGAATATCCGCCGTGTTCTGTAGCAACGTTACGAATGAGTTCTTGAATCAAAACTGTTTTTCCTACGCCGGCTCCACCGAAGAGACCAACTTTTCCGCCCTTTGCATAAGGCGCCAATAAATCGACGACTTTAATTCCAGTCCAAAGAGGTTCAACTGCAACGCTCTGATCTTTGAAAGCAGGAGGGTCTCTGTGAATTGAATAATGTTTTTCTGCGTTTATGGGTCCTTGTTGATCGATAGGCTCACCAATAACGTTAACAATTCTTCCAAGAACTTTTTCACCAACAGGAACCTGAATTGGTTTTTCTGTGTTGATAACTTCTTGTCCTCGAGTCAAACCATCTGTTGCATCCATTGCGATACAACGAACTTTGTAATCACCAAGGTGTGATGCAACTTCTAAAACTACACCAGAATCATCGCTTAAGTGTTCGTATTTAGTCTTAAGTGCTGTGTTGATTGCCGGAAGTTTGCCGCCTCTAAATTCGACGTCAACTACAGGGCCTAGTACCTGTGATATGCGACCAACATCTACTGCATTTAAAGATCCCATTTCTTTACTCCTTCTAAGCTTTCAGCGCTTCTGCGCCGCTGACAATTTCAATAAGTTCACTAGTAATCGAGGCTTGTCGTACTCGGTTTGCTTTCAATGTTAACTTTTGAATCATTTCTTTAGCGTTTCTTGTAGCATTGTCCATCGAGGTCATTCTCGATCCGAACTCACTTGCAAGACTATCCGCAAAGCATTTAAAAAATTGAGTTTGTACCTGAGCAGGTAATAACTTTTCTAAAAGTTCTTTTTGCCCGGGCTTATAAATAAAAGATTTATAGTCGCTCACTTCAGAGGCGACAGAGTTTTGACTCTTCACAGGCAACGACAAGGGAAGAAGCGTTTTAGCTTTCTGCATTTGAGTTAATACTGAAACAAATTCCGTATAAACCATTTCAACGCGATCATAAGTGCCTTCAATAAAAGCTTTTACAAAACGATCTGTAAGTTCTGCCGACTTGAATCGATTAAAACTTCCTGACCAAAAATCTTTTTCGATTTCGCCGTTTATTCCCTTTTTTGAAAAAACATCTTTAGCTTTCTTACCAACAAAAAAGACTTCCGGACTAACTCCTTCGTTCTCATCAGTTAAAGCTTGGTATTGTTTCAAAGCAAATTTTGTAAGGTTTGTATTATAAGCCCCACAAAGGCCACGATCGGAGCTCACCACTAAAAGAGCAATTTTTTTAGGGCCTTGTCCGGGGTTTTTAAGTAGAGGATGAAGCCCGGTTAAATACTGTTGAGCCTTTTCTTCCTTCATTCCCCGAGCATTTTCTGTAAGCTCGGCGATTACCCGAAAGGAAAGTTCTTCAATTTTTTCAGCAAATGGGCGGGCGCTTGTAATCATGTCTTGGGCACGACGAAGTTTCGCCGCAGCCACCATTTTCATGGCCTTAGTAATTTGTTGCGTATTTTTTACGCTACCAATTCTACGGCGGATGTCCTTTAAAGATGCCACGTTCCTAAGCGCTCCTCTTTAACTAAGCCTGTGCGGAAAATTGTTTAGTAAAAGTTTCAAGCATTTTGTTAATTAGAGGTTGAGTCTCACTATCAACGGCTTGAGTTTTAACTAAAGCTGCCAAAACATCTTGTCCACGGCTGTCTATATAAGAAAGGAGCTGTTCTTCAAACTCCTTCACCTTGTTTGCTGGAACTTTATCGAGATAACCTTGAGTTACCGCATAAATAACGATGGTTTGTTTACTAACGTCCATGGGCGCGTATTGTCCCTGCTTCAATATTTCTTGAAGACGAACGCCGCGATCAAGCTGTCTTTTTGTAGCCGCATCTAAATCTGAACCGAAAGCAGCGAAAGCCGCAAGCTCACGGAACTGAGCGAGTTCAAGACGCAATGGGCCCGCAA
>JAGNHS010000039.1 GCA_018001635.1 Pseudomonadota bacterium
GACGTCCTCTGAATCTGATCCAACAACTATAGTCGCAAAAGAAGGCTTGGTTTACGATCGTGATGAAATTGTTCAGGCTATAGAAGCGCTTGTTTTTGCAAGTCCCAAACCTATAAGTCTACAAAGAATTAAGCGTATTTTAACTTCATTAAATTTTGATACTGAAAATCTTAAAGAAATTATTGAAGAGATGCAGGCAGCCACTGAGAATAAAGGTGTGCAACTTTGTAGAGTGGCACAGTCGTATCAATATCGAACTCATCGAAAACAGGCCGATGTCGTTCAAAAAATTGTTGAAGAAAAACCTGCCAGACTTTCAAAATCTGCTCTAGAGGTTTTGGCTATCGTGGCTTACAAGCAGCCCGTGACTCGAGCTGATCTCGATTCTGTTCGAGGAATTGATTCAGGTCACCTACTTCGCGGATTGCTCGAAAAAAATCTTATTAAAATGGATGGTCATGCTGAGTTGCCCGGACGTCCAATGCTTTATTCCACAAGTCCTTATTTTCTAGAGATATTTAGCCTTAATTCCCTCGATGATTTACCAAGTCTTGAGGAATTTAGTCGTGAACTTCAGGGTGGGGCAGACGCAGATGGTATTGTACTTGCTGCCGATCCTGAGCTAGATCCACTATCGCCACTTGCAGCTAATCCTGATCGTGGTGATTTTGACGTGAACGATCCGGCTGAAGAACGTTTTGAGACTCCGCTTCTTGATTCTGATGTCCCGGTTCCTTCCGCTGAAGCTTAAGGAAGGTAATTGTGAGCCAACCCATTCGATTACAAAAATTATTGGCCGACTATGGCTTAGCGTCTAGAAGACAAGCTGAAGAGTGGATAGCTTTGGGAGAAATTACAGTTAATGGTCAAGTCGCAAAATTAGGAACAAAGGTCATTCCTGGAAAAGATCATATTAAAGTTCGTGGAAAACTTTTGCATAATTCAAACGCTCCTAACAGAGTTGTGATTGCGCTTTTTAAACCTAAAGGAGTTTTGCCACAGCGTCCGAGTGATCAAGTCCTTGAGCGCGGTACAGTATTTGATCTTATGCCTAAAGTTAAAGAGCGAGTGATTCCTATTGGACGTCTTGATACAGATGCTGAAGGTTTACTCTTACTCACTAACGATGGTGAATTGGCTCAAAGGCTAAATATGGCCAAATACGAAATTCCCAAAACTTATTTAATGAAAATTGATGGCCATTTAGAAGAAAAGCAAATTAAAAGAATTCTTGATTCAAAAGTTTTAGTTGAAAATAAAAGAATTAAAATTAGCGACATTGAATTAGAGCGCGCTACTGAAGGAAAACAGTGGTTAAGAATCACAACGACTGAACCTCAAAATCGAGCTATTCGAAAATTGTTTGAACAAATAGGTCGTCCGGTTGATAAATTTTGTCGTGAAAGCTTTGGCCCAATTTCTCTTGGAAAAATGGTCCGCAGCCAATATAGATATTTACAAGCAGAAGAAATCGAAGGACTTAAAAAGTTAGTTTCGCTAGAATAAATTCTAAAAAAATAATTAGCTGTTGTTTCTTTTACTCAAACTACAGAGATTAACTAAGGCGCGAATCCATCGTTTGATTCTTCCAGCGGGTTCATTTTTTTGAAGAGCTAAACTTTCTGCATGGGCTTCTTTAGAGACGGGACCCCAAACATCGATATGTGGGTTGGCAGAAAGTTCACCAATTTTAGTAGCCATCGTATTGTAATCTGATTGCATATCGGCCGGAGGTAGTGGATTAGTTCCTTTTATAAATCCTTGTAAATTTTTTCTGGTAGCTTCAAGTATAGAATTTTTACCTTCAAAAGCTAGTAAATCAGGATACATTTTTTGTAAATGTTCTCTAACGGCTCTATTAGAGAGTATTTCAGTCCAATCATTCCACATTCCTAAAAATTTAGAAGAGGCAAATGAGTGAGGTTTTTTTGTATAAGCAGTATACATTCGACTCAACCATGGTTCTAAGCGCGCTGGATTTCTTTCATACTGTAAAAGTTTTTTTATAAGTAAGCTAGAGACACCTTCGTTCCCTTTGCGTTTTAAAAATTTTTCAATAATACTTTGGGCAAAATGGTCATTTAGATTTGCAAAAATTTCAGCTTCTCTAAATTGTCGATTGTTGAGATTATAATCCCATCTTAAAACTCGCATTCGACTATCTAAGTCGACCTCATCTTTTAAGGGTGAGGCCATCCAGTTTTTCATGGCTTCATGAAATTGGAAGGGCAAATTGCTTCTTTTTCGAATTTCCATTTCAGCGGCAGCGAGTCCTGCTGGAATTTCGTTGTAGTGTAAAACCGGATTTTTGTTTGAGGCCATTAAGTCATAGAGGGCAACTTGATTTTTGTCGGGATTTTCATAGTCAATCCAATCGTCTATGACTGATTTACTGCGTACTGAAAGAGCTATGGGAAGCGATCTAGGGTCAGAAAAATCTAAAACCTGTAAAAGTTCGACTGGATTTCCACCAATTTTATATTTGGCCCAGGACTTTTCTCCCTGGGTGAGTTCACTTAAAAAATTAAGTCTTGATTCTGGCGAAATCTTTTTTAAATTTAAAATAGCAGTTCTTTCTAAATCAATAGAGTGAAGTGAAAGGCAATATTTAATAGCTTCGAGTCTTAGAGCTTCGCTTGTCTTGGAGCTTTTCATTAATTTTAAAGCATATGGAATTAAATCCTCATCAGGGATCCATGCCTTTTGATAATCTGAGTGATTTTTTAAAAATTCAGCTCTCAAAGCTTCAAAATAAGGTGTAACAGGAACGGAGCTGAGTCCACCGCGTCTGAATTTTTTTTTGAAAACCGCTAAATCTTCAGTTGTAGGATTGAGTTCATAAAATCTCATTTCATGGGCTTCAACAGCACTAGATTTAATACCTTCCCATTCCTTTCTTCCTAAGGGCAACTCAGTTTCAGCGGCCTTAAGCCAATCTTTAGCACTTTTGGCTTCTTGAAATCTTTTGGCGACTAGAGCTTTGTAAAAATTTGTAAAATTTAACTCAGTTTCTCCGTGCCTTAAGTCGCGTAAAGTGAGTGAGTCGGCTCCACTCATGGTGGTGTATCTATCTATTGAACCCATATAAAATTTTGAAGGAAAATTATGTTCTTTAGCTATTTTGTTTGCGCGCTCATTAATAAGTTTGTGAATGCTGAGATCTCCACGAATAACGGAGAGGCGTTTCCCTCCGTCGGTGTAATCTATTTGAAGATTATATAAAGCACTTAAAAAATCGTCCTCTGAGCCATTACGAATTTTATCGACATAATAATCATAAAGAGATCCAGCAAATTCTCCTTGATCGTTAGCTATTTTTAAATATTCGTCATTCTCAGGGTTTGAGTAAGAAAAATGTGAGCTGCTAAAACCTAAAATTATTATGTTTAAAAACTTGAATGATTTCTTCATGCCCTAAATCCCCTTGTACGACTTGAGTTAGTGTAACTTCCTTAATGTTAAGATTGTGTTAACTTTTTAAATGTAGGACCATTTTCAAAGGCAAAACGTGTTGAATCATTGAAGCCAATGTTGAAAATTTAAACACTTAGTATCGTTCTTAGATTGAACCTATTTCTTATCTTCTTTAGGGGCCTCATTAAGACCAAGGTGACTAAAGACTTTGTCGATAATTGAAGATTGATGGCGACGAGTGTGGATTTCAACGTCGAATTCTCCGACAATTTTTAGAGCTTCTGCTAGTGAAATTTTCTTTTCATTTAATTCCGCTTTTTTCATGACTTCAAAGACGTCAACGGCTAGCGACATAATTTTAATAATATCGGGGAGGGGCTTGGTGCGAGTTCCCCTCGGAAAACCACTTCCATTATGAAACTCATGATGGTTGAGAATAATTTGAAGTCCGGAATCCGTAATAAATGGAAGTTTTGTGGTGGCCATTAAGTTAGCTTTGGCGGGATGCTGTTTGTAGGCTCTTAAAAAGTCTTCAGAGGCTGAGTTGGAATCGCGATAATAATTATCAACATCTTCTTTAATGAAATCTAAAAGATTTACGTCCATAATTGTAGATGTTGAATGAATATCCATTATGGCTTTTTTTGAAGTGTATCCATTAGCTAATGAAAACAATATGGCTAGCGCTCGAATGGCGTACGAGTCCTCTAAGCGAGAGAGATCACTTAATTGTTTTAGCATTTGATCTTCATATTGTTTAGAATCAGAAAGAACACTATCGGTGATTTCGTTTGCGATTTGGGAAAGTTTTTTTAAAATCCCCTCCGAGGGGTCTGAACCGTCCAATAAGTCTAAATATAAGGAAGTGATAATTTCTTGAGTTTCTGCCCCAATCTTATTGGGATCTGAATCTTTTATTTTAATTTTCTTGTGACGATTTTGCCATTGCTCTGTGGGCGTATAAAGGCGTGGGTCGGGGTGTTGATAGAGTTTGTTGATTCTATCTGTATCTAGTTTTTCACCTTCACTAATAAATAAAATAAAACGATCAGCAGTAGGGATTCTTACATAGAGGTCGGTTAATATAATTCCATTTTCATCAGTTGGCGCCTGGGAGATAACAAGAACTTTAAACCCTTTTTGAGTGATTTTTGTTTCATACTTAGCGGCCATAAGATCAGTTTAAAGGGCATTGCCCTTGATTGATAGCTGCTTTAAAGAAAAGACTTTAACTCAATTTGGAAAAGCTTCATTCCTATGCTTCTATAAGGATAAACAATGAAGCCTCATCATGAAAAGCACAGGTCTGGAATTTATCGAAAAAACATAGTCATTGCCGTGGCCTTAGCTTTGATGGCGTTTTGGATTCATCACCTTCGAATGGACGTTTCATTGCTGAACCCAAGGGAAGACAAGTGGCTTTGGCAAACCGATTGGGCTGTTGAGTATTTGGGTTGGCTTTATTTTAGATTTCAAAATTGGGCTTGGCCACTTGGATATTTGCCTAAATATATTTATCCGTTTGGTGCCTCTATTGGTACAACCGATTCCGTTCCCTTGGCTGCATACATTTTTAAAATGCTTTCTCCGATATTGGGAGAGCCTTTTCAGTATTTTAGTTGGTGGTACCTGCTGAGTATTTTTCTTTCAGGATATTGTTCTTATAAAATTTTAAAATCAGAAACGCGCAGTCGAAATTATTCTTTTATTGCTTCATTGTTTTTTATGATAGCTCCGCCCTTGATGGGGAGAAATCATCACATGGCCTTAAGTGCACAATGGATTTTACTTTTAGGCGTAGGCTTTTATTTGAAGTTTGCTAAGAGGCAGATCAATCTTCAGATAGAGGGTTTTTGGATTTTGAGTTTTATATTGGCAAGTTCATTGCATCCTTATTTATGGGCCATGTATTTGGCTATTGGCTTGGCTTCAGTGGTGGAAGTTAAAACTTATAGAATCGCTTTCAGTTATTTTCTGGGATTAGCGCTATCTTTAATGACGCTTTGGGTTCATGGTTATTTTCGGATTGGAGATACCACTAATTCTGGTTTTGGATATTATTCAGCCGATCTTTTAAGTTTTTTTCATCCCCATGATTTGCCTGTGATATTGCCAAATTTAGCTCATGGCGAGGGACAATATGAAGGTTATTCCTTTTTGGGTTTAGGTTCCATTTTGCTTTTATTGTACGTGCTTTTAAGAAAACTATTTAAAAAAGAAAAATTCCTTAACCGTTCTTATTATCCCTTGTTTATTTTTGTCTTTTTAATGTGGATATATGCACTGGCGACTCCAGTGACATTTGCTGGAAAAGCTATTTTTAATTTAGATTTTATATATAAACATTTAGGTGTAGTCGCCAATACATTTCGTTCATCGGGACGTTTTGTGTGGCCCTTTTATTATTGCTTAATGTTTTGGGCGTTTATTGAATTTTTTAAATCACATAAAAGACAGGTGTCCCAATTAGCCTTGTTTGTTTTATTGCTGCTTCAATTTGTTGATGTTTGGCGTATTGTAAATTACCCACGATCCCCTGATATTGTTTATAATGAAGTTGCTCTTAATAAACTTAAAGAGTTTTCAAAAAATAAAAAAATCGAAAATCTTGTAGTTGTTTATAGCGATGAAAAAGAGCTTTGCCCGACTCAGAGCTTTCACTGGGAGCATTGGTATTATTATCCCTTAATGGCTATGGCCGCAAAAAATGATTGGACTGTTAATATAGGTTCAGCGAGTCGATTCCCTTGGTCTAAATATATGGAAAATTGTACCCAAGCGATGAGTGCCTTGAGGAGTGGTCAGCGCGAGAATAAAACACTCTACGTATTTAAACCAGAAGCTTATTTTTTATATTCGAAAACAACACAGGGCCTTGATTGTGATGAAATAGAAAACGCGCATTTTTGCTATTACAATTAAAAAAACCCTGTCTGAGTTTTAGCTCAAACAGGGTTTTACTTTATAAAACTTAAAAAAAGTTTTAGGCGGTGGCCGAAGGTTTAGGTCCTTTTTTAGCTGCAGCGGCGCTGTTAGCTTTTAATTTTTTATCTTCGTCTTCATCAACGACGGCTGCGCTAGTTGTTGTTGGAGCAACGCTAGCCTTAGGTGCTGGTATGGCAACCTTACGGTTGATGCCTAGTTTATTGTAGATAGCTTGTTCGATAGAGGCCGACATGTCGGGATTGTCCTTCAAAAATTGGATGGCGGAATCTCGACCTTGGCCTACACGCTCTCCATTGTAGCTGTACCAAGCTCCACTTTTTTCTACGATGTTGTGGAGGGCAGCGATGTCGACAATTTCTCCGAAGCGATCAATGCCTTCGCCGTGAAGCATGTCGAAGTCACACTGTTTGAAGGGAGCAGCCACTTTGTTTTTAACAACTTTGATTCGGGTTTTTGAACCAATGACTTCTTCACCGTTTTTAAGTGCTTGAATACGGCGAATGTCGAGGCGTACGCTTGCGTAGAATTTCAAAGCATTTCCGCCCGTGGTGGTTTCTGGGTTTCCAAACATCACGCCAATCTTCATACGAAGTTGGTTGATGAAAATCACCATTGTATTGCTGCGGTTAATGGAGGCGGTGAGTTTGCGAAGCGCTTGGCTCATGAGGCGGGCTTGCAATCCCATATGGCTGTCGCCCATTTCACCTTCAATTTCAGCGCGTGGAACCAATGCGGCCACTGAGTCGACTACGATGAGATCGACGCTTCCTGAGCGCACGAGCATGTCGGTAATTTCTAAAGCTTGCTCACCGGTGTCGGGTTGAGAGACAAGAATGTCTTCAATATTGACGCCCAATTTGCGAGCGTACTGAATATCGAGCGCATGTTCAGCGTCGACAAAGGCTACGGTGCCTCCCGCTTTTTGGCAGGCGGCTGCGACTTGTAATGAAATAGTGGTTTTACCAGAAGACTCAGGTCCAAAAATTTCGATGATACGTCCTTTGGGAAGTCCACCAATTCCTAGGGCTATGTCGAGTCCGAGGGATCCAGTGGAAATTGTGGGGATACCTTCGTTAGGTTTAGAATCCGCCCCTAACTTCATGATGGCACCTTTTCCAAATTGTTTATGGATGGCGCCAAGGGCCAATTCTAGGGCTTTTTGCTTTTCGGTGTTTGTTGCAGACATCTGCTTTCTCCTTAAAAAATGATGATTTTGAGTATCCCTACTTCCTTTAAAGAGGCTTTATAGGGAAAACGCAAGGCATTTTCCGTTAAGACCCAGCACACTGTGCGCCAAGTTGTGATGCGCAGCGTTTTTTGTTTTTTAAGTTTGGAGTTGTTTTGGCATTAATTTAGCAAGGGCCAAGCTGCCATGCAGGTACAAAGTTCATAAGAATGTGAAGCGCGACAGAAAGGATAGGTGTGTATGAGACACCTCGAAATTCTGTTATTGGTCTTTCGTCTTATCCAAAGCGCCACAACGCTTTGGATGAGCTTAAGGCAACGAAAACGATCTAAACGTCGTAAGTAGGCTATCGTCCACCTTTGAAAAAAACTTGATACTCAAATTGTTAATTTTAAGTAACCCGTTGCGGTGAAAATTATTTTCTGTGCCTGCATGGCACTCAACATAAAGACAACTTAGAGTCGACCAGGAGAAAGCGCTCCGCCCGGGAGCCATTCCAATTCTCTTTCGTTGAGTTTATCTTCTTCTTTTTTCTTTTTTGATTTTGGAAAATTTGGTTTTTGGGTCGTTTCTTGAAGAAATGCAAAGAGTTTAGATTTTTCGTTGGGTTTTGAGACGTAAACTAAGTCGAGTGAAAAATAGACTCCAGTAAAAGATGTTTTGAATGTTGAACCATAATGCGCAGAGCTTGTGTGGAGTGAATTTTCTCTTTTAATAGCTTCTTGAGCAGCTGTGTAGTTTAAAAATTTTCCGAATTTTCGATCAACTTTCCAAGGGGAGACTTTATCCAAAAGTGAAATGCTCATCATTCCACCGAATAAGCTTAGACCCCCCATTGCATTATTATGAAAAAGTTCTGAGGAAGTCATATTCGAGGGACTGTTTATAAGAACTGCAAAAGAATTAAATAAAGTTGCTAGCCCATGGCCGATAACAAGTAATCGGCCTGCTCCCATTGGAGCATCTTTTGTATAAAAGCGATCATTAATTAAATCTTTGTTGAGTGTTCCGAGTAGTGGAGAATTGTCGTCTAACTCCATTTTATAACCGAATACGCTCACTCTATTTCCGTTAGAAGAGGAGCTCTCGCCAGACTGTGTTTGAGTTTCTTGTTGCGTTCCAACATCTTCAACAGCTACGGCGCTCTGATCTTCTTTTTGAAATTCAGAGTAACGCATTTGTAAAACTCTTAGCCTCGATTCAGAAGAAAGTTTTAAGATGTCTTTTGATTGGTGTGTGGAAAAGACGTGACTATTTCCTAAAAGATGTGAGTCGCGTCCAACCTTTAAATCGTTGACCAATTCATCGACATCACTTCGAGTGGCCATTTCAGCGTTGCTTTTATCTAGGGCCCTCATTAATTTTATTTGGAGTTCAGGGTCGGCGTTGTCTCTGCCTGAGTGTTTTGAAAGCGTATTTAGGGCTTCCCTGAGTATTTCTCTAAAGATTTTGTCATTTAACTTTTCCTCACTGAGTCCACTAACGAGGGGCCAATTTTTGAGGGCCAATGCAAAGTCGCATCTATGGCTTAGGGGTAGCCAATTGCTTTTAGAAGCAATGGCGAAGTTAAATTGGGTTAAAGTGAGTAGAAGGATGCCGGATTTTTTGAGCAAGAAACGAAGATTATATTCTAGGCCCATGCGGTGAATTAATAATCTATATAATGCTATGCGTCAATAAGATAAAGCTATTTAAAATAGAAACTTATATAATTTTAAAACATTGGTTTTTTGAAGAAATTGAGCTCAATTAAAGCTCTAAATGTTTAAAAATTCTAAGTTCACCCCATAGGGCTTCGACACGAGGTGACATCCTCTTAGAACTAAGGTAACTATTGCCTACCCTAAAACCTAGGAGGTTAGAAATTCGTGAGCTCATCAAAATCTCAATCATCATTTTTCAGTATTCTACAAAAAGTAGGACAGTCTTTAATGGTCCCGGTTTCGGTGTTGCCGGCAGCCGGTCTTTTGGTTGCTTTAGCGCGATATCTGCAAGGCATTGCTGTTGATGCTGCAGGTGTTGTCACTCACCCCATTATCAATGCTATCGCTAAAATTTTATTCACTGGCGGAATTTCAATATTCGAACAACTTCCAGTGGTTTTTGCTGTAGGTGTTGCCATCGGTTTTACGGGCGGCGCGGGCGTGGCTGGATTGTCGGCTGTTGTTGGTTATTTTACTTTGGCCAACGTTTTAAAAGTGATTACTGAGCTTCGCGAGCTCCCCTTAAAAATTGATACTGGTGTTTTCGGTGGGATTATTATTGGTTTAGTGAGCGCTCAACTTTATAAAAAATATTATCAAACTAAGCTTCATCCTGTGTTTGGATTTTTTGCTGGTAAACGCCTCGTGCCTATTATCACGGCGGCTTCTTCTGTGGGTGTTGCGATTCTTTTAGGTTTTATGTGGCCTCCCGTACAATCTTTAATTAGAAATTTCGGCGTATTTGTAATGGGATCTGAGTTGGGCCCCGCGTTTTATGCTGCAGGAAAAAGATTTTTAATACCTGTAGGGTTACATCACGTTTATTATCCTTCTTTTCTCTATGAATTCGGAGAATTTGTAACAAAAACTGGTCAGGTTCTTCGTGGCGATGCCACTCGTTACTTTGGTGGCGATGCTACTGCAGGACGTTTTATGGCTTCAGAATTTCCAATCATGTTGTTTGGATTGCCTGCGGCTGCATTGGCTATGACTCTTCGTGCGCGTCCTGAGCGAAGAAAAATGGTTGCGGGTGTGATGCTGTCTGCAGCTCTCACTTCCATCATTACTGGAATCACTGAGCCTATTGAATTTGCATTTATTTTCGTGGCTCCAATTCTTTATGTGTTCCACGTTCTGGCGGCTTTCAGTTCTGGTTATCTCACCAACCTTTTTGACATTCACCAAGGTTACACATTCTCAGCTTCTTTGATTGACTGGGCTTTGGGATATTTCAATCAAAAGAATAGTATGTTTCTTTTTGGTGTTGTGGGTCCTTTGGTCGGTATTATTTATTTTGGGGTATTTTACACAGCTATTGGATGGCTCAATCTTAAAACTCCAGGTCGTGAAGAAGGCGATATATTGGCAGAGGGTGAAGATGTTGCCGAAGGATCTGAGCGCGCTCAAGAAATTCTTGTGGCTCTTGGAAATACAGCAAACATTCTTGAGATTGATGCCTGTATTACTCGATTAAGACTTACTGTAAAAGATATGTCTCTTATTAATGAAGCCCGTTTGAAGGCCCTTGGCGCTTCAGGTGTTATGAAGGCTACAGGTGGCAATCTACAAGTTGTTTTTGGAGTGGAGTCCGATCAGCTTAAAGAAGAAATCAAAGCCATTATGGCTGGCAAAGAGCTTCCAGTGAGAGCTCAAAAAGCAAAAACTTCAAACACCCCACAAAAGGGTGGCGCTTTGAAATTGCTTTCTCCTATGAAGGGCGAAATTCTTGCGATTACAGAAGTTCCCGATGATACTTTTGCCTCTAAAATGTTAGGTGAAGGTTTTGCGGTTAATCCTACTGAAGGTGTTGTTCGTTCTCCTGTAGATGCAGAAGTTGTTCAGGTGTTTAGAACTCAACATGCTATTGGTTTAAGAACTAACGAAGGAATCGAAATTTTAATTCATGTGGGAATCGACACTGTAAAAATGAATGGAGAAGGTTTTAAGGCTCTTGTTAAAGAAGGACAAAAAGTTGTTGCAGGCGAAAAATTGATGGAATTTGACCTCGAATTAGTTAGAGCAAAGGCAAAATCAACTATCACGCCCGTTGTGGTCACAAACATGGACGCCGTCAAAGGCATCGAAATTGTTCAGCAGGGAATGGTAAAAGTTTCTGAGCCCGTGCTAAATGTTGAGCTTAAACTTTGTGAGGCATAAAAAGGGACTATGGAAAAGAAACTAACCATACTTAATGAAGAAGGCATGCACGCTCGACCTGCGGGTGTGCTTGCTAAAACTTTATCGGCATTTAAATCTAACGTGGAAATTCATTTTAATGGAAATGTTAAAAATGCGAAATCGATAATGGCTATAATGAGTTTAGGGCTCCAAAAAGGTTCTGAAGTTTTATTTGTAGCTCAAGGTGAGGATGAAGCTCAGGCTGTGGAGACGATTGAAAATTTAGTCAACAATCGCTTCCAGCTTCAGGGCGCTTAAGAAGAGCGCATGCAGGGGCAGATCACGGAAAATTCTTATAAAAAGAGATTATGGGGTAAAAATGCTTCACCAGGTTGGGTGGTGGGGCAAGCCTTGCTTTTAGATAATGAAGTTCCTCATATTCAAAATGGATTGAGTCCATTTAGTTCTGCTGAAGAATTAAGAAAATTAGATTCCGCTCTTAATAAGGCTCGTGTTGATTTAGAAAATCTTCGCCAAAAAACATTTACAAAAATGGGTCCCGAAAAGGCGCAAATTTTTGAAGCCCATCAAATGATTCTTGAAGATCCCGAATTGTTGTCGGCTATAAAATCTAAAATTGAATCCGAAAAGTGCTCTGCGGCTTTTGCTGTTCAAGAGGTGGGGGCTGAGTGGATTGAAATTTTTAAGGCCATGGACAATGAATATATGCGAGAGAGGGCCTCTGATGTCCGCGATCTTTCTCAACGTTTGTTACGCTATCTCGTAGGTAAAGACGTCGTAGATCTTGCCGTGCTCGATAAAAAAGTTGTACTTGTGGCTCATGACTTAAGCCCCTCTGACACGGCTACAATGAATCATGAGTGTGTTCTTGGTTTCCTCACGGACATTGGTGGAAAAACATCACATACAGCCATTATGGCGCGTTCCTTGGAAATTCCAGCAGTGCAGGGATTAAAGGAAATTACTCAAACAGTTAAGAGTGGCGATTGGGTTGCTTTTAATGGGGAGAGTGGCGAAGTTTTTATTAATCCATCTTTGGATCTTCAAAATGAATTCATTCGTCATAAAGAGCAAGATCAACTTGAAAAGCAAGAATTGCAAAAACTCATTGGTCAAAAGAGCTTAACTCAAGATGGCCAAGCTGTACTTTTAGGTGCCAATATAGGTTCAACTTCTGATTTAGCGCCTTTACATAGAAATGATGCCGAAGGTGTGGGGCTTTTTAGAACTGAATTCTTATACATGGATCGTGATCAGTGGCCCAACGAAGAAGAGCAGTTTCAGTGTTATTCAGAAATCCTAAAAAGTTTAGGAAATAAGCCTGTCATAATTAGAACTTTAGATATTGGTGGCGATAAAGAACTTCCTTATATGAAGTTTGAAAAGGAGATGAATCCATTTTTGGGTTTAAGAGCTATTCGTTTTTGCTTAAAAAATAGAAATATTTTTAGAACTCAACTCAGAGCTTTGTTGAGAGCCAGTGTTTATGGAAATTTGGGAATTATGTTTCCAATGATTTCCTCACTTGAGGAATTTTTAGAAGCAAAAAAAGAATTGGCTCTTTGTGCTGAAGCCTTAAAAAGTGAAGGTCAAAAAATTTCTGAAAAAATCGAAGTGGGTATGATGATTGAAATCCCCTCAGCTGCGATTATGGCAGATCAGTTATCAAAACATGCGGATTTTTTAAGTATTGGTAGTAACGATTTGATTCAATATCTGTGCGCCGTCGATCGTATGAATGAAAGCGTTCACGAATTGTATGATTCTTATCATCCAGCTCTATGGAGATTGTTAAAATTTGTTAGCGAGAGCGCACGAAAAAATAATAAATGGGTTGGTATTTGTGGTGAAATTGCCGGACAAATCGATTTAGTGCCTCTCCTAATTGGATTAAAGGTGCAAGAATTGAGTATGGCCCCTCCTTTTATTCTTAAAATGCGGCGTAAGATTAGCGCTTATAAAGCTACTGATTGTGAAGAACTCTTGGATAAAGTGATTGCCGCTGAATCTTCTGCCGAAGTGAAGCTTTTGCTTAAGTCACTGTAAGCGTTTGAATAAATTCTTAACTTAAAATTAATATTAATATTTTGAACCTTTTCTGGGTATCTGCGTCTATGTGGGTAGGGGGAAAAAACAATGAAAAACTATTCATATATATTGGCGGCCTTGTTGGCATCGAATGCATTTTCTGAGGGATTAGTAGAAGAACGATACCAAACGCGCGACTCTAATCAAGATAGACGAATAGAGGCAGGAATTGGAAATGGCAGAATTACAGAAGGGGAAGCGAGCGTTTTAGCAGAATACGAATCAAATATTGATGCGGCTTGGGATAGAGTTAATGAAGATGGCGTAGTGAAGCAAGGCGAAAGACTTCGAATGAAGGCAAAGATGGATCGACAACATAATCGAATTTATAGAGCTAATAGCAATCGTCATTAAAGGAAAAAATTAGCATTTTAGAACGTAGGCTAAGTTATTCAAAATAAATCCTCTTGGGCAACTATGTTGCTCATGAGGATTTTCGTTTATTGTAATTCTTAATTGAATATTAATTTTTGAACCTTTTAATAGCCCATGCGTCTATCTCTATGAAAGGGAGATAATATAAATGAATAACTCAAAATTACTAGCATTAACTATGATTGCGTTTTCCGGAATGCCTCTAATGGCTAAGGTACAAGGACGAAGCAATCCTATGATTCAATGTCTTAAGGAAGAGCTTAAGCCAACTAAGAAAGAGTTGTTGTCGTTACGGCAAGAAATGAAAAGCGTTACTCCTAAGATTAGAGAACTAAAAAAAGAAGTGGCTTCAAAAAGAACTCAACTTAAAGAACTTTTGGGAAGTTCAGCGGGTGAGGCAGAAGTCAAAGAATTCTTGGCTTCTTATAAAAATCTTAGAAACGAATTGATGAGCCTTCAAGTTGATAGAATTTTAATAATAAGAGCGAAATTAAGCCCTGAGCAAAGAAAAAAATGGGGTGAATGCCAAGATAAAATCAAAGCTCAAAAAAATGAAAGCTCTTCAGAAGAATAAAAAAAGTGAAGACCATTAAAGATTTTAACAAGCTTTATGATGAACATGTAGGAATTGTTCGATCGATACTGTATCGAATGTGTCCAAGGCAGGACCTTGATGATTTAACTCAAGAATGTTTCATAAAGGCTTGGAAGAATATAGATTCGTTTCGTGGAGATTCAAGCTTTGCAACATGGATCAGGCGAATTGCTGTGCACGTTGCCTACGATTACTACAGAAGAAGAGCTGTGCGCCCCCAAACTGAAGAGCTCGATGAAACTACGCAGACCGAAGTGGCGCGAGGTCCCTTAGAGGACTTGTTGAATAAACAATTAGTTCAGAATTTGTTTGAAACTTTAGATGCTGATCATCGAAGTGTTCTGGTTTTGCATGTTTTAGAGGAACTTAGTCTTGAGGAAGTGGCTAGCATTCTTGAAATAAAAATTGGCACTGTAAAATCACGTTTGTTTTATGCTCGTGAGGCCGCTCGAAAATTTTTAATATCAAAAGGAGTGGATTATGGATCGTAAAAATGATGACTCAAATTTGGATGAGTTTTTGAGAAAAAATTCATCTAAGATTCCTGAGCCTTCGCCTTTATTAAAGGAAAAGCTTTTTGCTCAATTACGCCAAGAAAAAATGAAGGCTTCAAAGAGGGCAAAAGGTTTTTGGTTTTTAAGGTTAGTCACTCCCATGGCGCTAGGATTAGTGGCTATAGTGAGCACCGTTTATTTAAGTAAACAAAAGTTGTTCCTTCGATCTGAATTGGCCGATCAGCAAGAAGTGTCTCAATTTATAGATGAGAGCTTTCAGTTGGATGATGACTTTGATGCTGATGATTTAGATTTATAATAGATTAAAATCTTTACACGTCATCATAATCATCATTGTCGTTGTCATTTGTATTTTCATTGTTATTATTGGTGTTGCTGTTATTTAAGTTTTCATTTTCATTAGTGTTGTTTTCGTTATTGTTGTTATTATCGTCTTTGCTTAAATAGCTATCTACTAAAGTATAGCCCAGCACTCCGGCGCCAATTCCTGCTCCAACTTTAAGAACTGTGGAGGCGCTTGAACTCATTCCAGAAGCAGAATTTTTTGCGGCTGAATGTTGTTGCTGTGCTCTTTGATTCATTTGGTCGATTCTCGATTGATCATTGTTAATGGCTTGTTGGGCAAGTTGTGGATTAGTCGCGTATTTAGATTGAAGTTCTTGAGAGACCTTTTGCTTTCCAGTTGAAGCATCACTATTGGCTTTGGCGGCAGCTGTGCTCGAGGTGGCTTGAAGTGAAGTTGCAGCGTTGATTGTATCCTGACTTCCACCACTTAAAGTGCTTGCACTGGTTCCCGAAGCACTAATGCCCGAGCTTGTTTCAGACACTGCCGGAACCGCTATTGCAGGAGCTGCGGCGTTGCTATCAATTCCGCTTGATAAAGTATTTGCTGTATCGATACAGGCCTGACTTTGGCATCCGCTGGCCAGTTCGCTAATTTCAGAATTAGCTGCAATAGGATCGTCTATTGCAATTAGAGATGTGCTTGGAGTGCTTGTAGTTAAGGTCCCAGTTTCGCTAATTCCAGTGTCACCAATAAGGGCGGGGTCTGAAGAGAGCTCAAATTGAGATTCACTTTGAGCAAAACTCAAAGTGTAAATATTATTAAACGCTAAAAACAGTGTTATTAAAATTTTTCTGTTTTGATAGATTCGTAAAATAAAACTTTTCATAAGTTTTTCCCCTTAATTTATTTTCGCAACTTAGAATGGCATAAAGATGTCTGAGCTTTGTTTTGAGGCTGGAGTTAAGAGGCTTTCAATTCAATGGCTTAGTATTCATCTTGACGTGGTTTTAACGAGACTTTTATTGATTATTAATTAAAGGGATTAATTTGTTTCTAGTCATAAACGAGAAGTTGTTATTGTGCGCTAAGAAACGGGCCTGGAAATCTATCACTATCTTTAAATTCAATAACTAGAGCGGCTTGGGCGACCCCTGAAGCTCGAGGCCTTGCCTCATCGCTCACCCCAAGATGCTCTAGTTATTGAATTTAAAGGTACTTATAAATTTTGACTTTAATATTCCAGGCCCGTTTCTTAGCGCACAATAGATTTAATTATTTAAAAGAATAAGTACAAACCGCTCGAAGCTCCTAAGGCTCCAGAGAAGCCCCCAGAGGCATTAATAAAGTATTGAACTTGGGCTACAAAACCCATTCCACTTTTATGTTTATATAGAAGACCAAAACCTGGATAAAGAAGATGAGCTCGAGTGCCTGCCACTAAAGAGCCATCTCTTTTTTCTAAAAAACGTTCTGCCATATGTTGTGGAAAAACTTCTTTACCAGTCTTCGAAACTTTATAGACGTACCAGTTTGAGTAGCCGCCTTCGACAAAGCCAGTGAGAGGAGTTTGTCTAAAAAGATATCGACCATGGAGTCCCCAAGTTCGATAGCTCATTCCAGTTCCAATGCCGAGACCCGCAGTCCAGTCATCGGTCACTTTTAAATCTGTTTCTGCACCAAAAATTCCGTAAGCACCGCCCCCAATAAAACCAACTCCAAAGTTTCTTTCTCCGGCCCATTCACTAAGGCCTCCAGTTCTAAATCGAGCACTGCTTCTGGGCGCTTGATAAACTGGTTCTAATCCTTGAACTGGAACAGTTTCCAGTTTTTCATCTTGGTTGAGAGCTTCTTCGGTTCTTTTTATGCCTGTAGCATAACGATATTGTGAGCTTTCAGAATTTGCTTTTAGTGAAGTAGGTGGATTGTCGAGATTTCGGTTGTTTTTCGCCAGTATTTTACTCACCTCGTTTGCGGAACTTTGAAAACTTAAACTCAAAAAGATGAGGGGTAGGGTTTTATGAAACTTAGCTAAAAAATCAAATCTCATTAGATATGAATATAACTCAAAGCGAAGGTCTTTTTAAGCATAAACTCACTCCAAAACCCCATAAAAAGCTGACGAGTGGCATGAGATAGGGCATTGGGGCCTCGTTAAATGGTTCTGGCATAAGAAGTTGAGAAATTAGAAGATAAAATAAGAAAAAAAATAACAGCACATAACTGGGAACTTCATAGACTCTTATCCAGCCAGGACCCAGCACTAAAGTAGAGGTGCTTTCCCAGATGCTTCTTTTTCCAGAAAGCCCCATTAAAGCAGCAGTGAAAGTTTCAGGAGCTAGAATTGGACTACGGATATCTGGATGCACAAAGTGATAAATCAAAAAGGAAAGTTCGACTCCAATGATGGCGATAAATATTTGTAAAAGGGGGCTTCGTTCCTCGAATAACTTGGGAGTAAAGGCCCAAAGATAAATGAGATTAATGAATAAAGAAAAGAAATGGGGATGAAAAAGAAAAGACAATAAGCCCGAGCTTTTCCATTCGTTGTTGTGGGATATCAAATTTAAAAAATCTATTCGAGGTCCTGGCCAAAATCGGGAAAGAAGATCGAGAAGAATGAATAATAGGATGACTAATAGACTGCTTTGGGGAAAGCGGCTTACACCCTCTGAAGATTTTAGGGGGATCATTGTTGAGTCCTATTTAAGCTCAAAGGCTATAACTGTAACGTTATCTTCTCCGCCCTGTAGATTGGCGAGTTCTATGAGGTTTTCAGCGGATTTTTCTATTGAGAAATTATAAAGTATTTGAGCAATTTGAATATTTGAAACCATGCCTGACAAACCATCACTACAAATGATGTATCGATCACCTGAGATAACTTTTCTGGAAAAAACATCTACTTGCACATCTTCTTCATAACCTACGGATCGAGTGATGACGTTTTTATGAAAAGAATGCAAACTGGCTTCGTTAATTAGGCCGGCTTTCAGCATTTCATAAACCTGTGAGTGATCTTCGGTCAGTTGGAATAAATCTCCATCTCGAAATAAATAGCAACGAGAATCGCCCACTTGTGCAATGTGAACCCATTCCTTATCAAGTGCGCATACGGTGATTGTAGTTCCCATTCCCATGAGTTCCGAATGAGTGCGAGCATGTTCAAAAATCGCTTTATTGCAGAGGGAGACGCAAGAAGAGAGTAGTTCAGGTATTGTTTTATGTTTTTCAGGATTTTTTTCGTAGAATTTTTCTAAAGTTTTAATGGCTAATTCAGAGGCCACTTCTCCGCCACTATGACCACCCATTCCATCGGCTACAGCAAAAAGCTGAAGTTCTTCATTCACTAAAAATGAATCTTGGTTGCCGCTTCTTTTCTGACCAATGTCAGTTTTTCCGGCAACAGTCACTTTAAAAGCTGATCTCATCTTTGAACGGCATCCACCTGAATTGAGTTTACCACAAAACTTGGTGCACCATAGTGGTGCGCCCAACGGAGGTCTCGACCCACAGCAATGATTTTAGAAAGTAATTCCTGAAAGCTAGTTCTTAGGTAACATCCATGAATAGCATGTTTGAGATCACCGTTTTCTATCCAGTAACCTCGAGCCTCAATAGAGAGTTCTCCGGTTTTTATAGAAAAGGAAAGTGGCTTTTCAGAAGCTTCCAAAAACAAACCACTTCCAAGAGCTTTTAAAAGGTCAACATCGTCAAAATGAGAAGGCTCAAGAAAAAAGTTATGACACCCAATATAGTGTCGTCCTTTTTCTAAATCTATAAAAGCATGGCCCGTAGAATCAACTCCATATTTCTTGGCACTTTCCAAATTATGGGCCAGTGAGGAGAGAACGCCGTTTTTTATAAAATAGGTTCTTTGAGCGGGGACACCTTCAGAGTCCCACAAGCAAGAACCCGTGAGACCGTTAAGGAAGGGGTCGTCAATAAGAGTTAAATTTTTTGAAAAAACTTGTGATTTTTCAAGTCCCGCTAAAAAGGAGCCATTTTTTAGGCAATTATCTGCACGTAAAGCCTCAAACAAAGCACTGAATATTTTTTGCCCAAGTTTTTGCCCAATGAAAATCTTTGTTTCTCCGCCTTCCCAAGCTCTTGAGTGCAGTCTGTCGTTGAGCATTCGAGCCGTTCGTCGGGCTAGTTGAGACCAGTTCAGATAGTAATAATGAGTTTGAAGATCATTGTTAAAGGCTTGTGCATGCTTATGACTTTCGTTGATTTGAGCATCTATGCCGATTTCTACATAAGTCGATTTTTCAGAGAGTGGATCTTGTGATCCGAGGGTCCATAATGCTTCCTCAATATATTTTTGAGTATAGAAAGCTTCGAAATTCAAATCCTTGTCTACTAAATTTCGACATTTATCTTCCATGCGAAATAACTTCGAAATTTTTTCACTTTCTTCTACAAGAGGAAGGTTTTCATCTCCCCAGTCAATGTCTCGAATTGGGCCATCAAAAGAAATTTTGGGAATTTCTTTTTCACTTTCAACTGGTGAAAAGCGAAGAAGATCTAATGTTTTTTGAAAAAGTTCAGACAGCGCATTGCGGGAAGGGTCGGTGCCCAGGCTTGTGGCCAAGCGTCCTTCTTTAATGAGTCTTAAAACAATATAAAAATCTTGAGATTCTCTTTGAAAATCAATGTTTTTATTTTTAGATCGTATTAGAAATTTTTTAACGTTTCTGACATAGAACTCTGCTCCATCAAAAGTGCCAGCACCACTTAAGAGAAGTCTTAGATGCTCAAGTAGTTTAAGAGGACGAGTGTTCATGGATGAACCGCTGTAGGGATCTCGGCCTTTTTAGCTTTTTTAATGAGGTCTTGAGCGAGTGCCATAGCTGCTTTGGATTCGGAAGCTCCTAACATTCGGGCAATCTCTAGGACTTTAGCTTCACGGCTAAGATGTTCAATTTTTGTAGATGTTTTAGAGCGATCGCTTCGTTTGGTGATGGAAAAATGTTCATCAGCATAAGCAGAAATTTGTGCAAGATGAGTGACCACGATGACTTGGCTGTTTTGAGAAATAGTTTTTAGGGCGATGGCAACTCGGTGTGCAGTTTCGCCACCAAGCCCCGCATCCACTTCGTCGAATAAATAAGCACATACTTCACTTTTCCCGGATATAATTTGTTTGAGTGCAAGCAAAATTCTAGAGAGCTCTCCGCCAGAGGCTACTTTGTGAAGAGGTTTGGGTTCAAGACCGGGATTGGCGCTAAAAAGGGCTTGGATTTTAGTGCAACCATAAGCCCCAAATTCTTCAACTTCAGTGAGTTCAAGTGTGAAGTTGGCTTGGGGAATCCCTAGGCTTTGAATGTATTTTTGCCATAGGCTATTCATTTTCTTGGCAGCTGAAATTCTTTTTTGATGAAGGCTTCGAGCTTGTAAGCGCAGCTCAGACTCAATTTTACTATATTGATGTTTGAGATCGGCAAGTTCTTCCTCAAAGCGCTCAAGCAAATTGAGTTCACTTCGAGCTTCTTGGAGTTTTGCGAGTAAACCAGATGTGTCGCAACTGTATTTTCTTTTCAGCCTATTGATAACACTCAAACGATTTTCCATTTCATTAAGTGTGGAAGGATCAATGTCTAATTTCTGGTGGTATTTTTGTAAATCAGCATGACCATCTAAAAGTGTTGAGCGTGCTTGATCTAAAAGTTCTAGAATTCGAGCAATTTCGGGATCTAAGGAGTCAAAAGGGCGAAGTTCCTGAAGAGCCAGTTTGAGGTTGTTGAGCGAGCCAAGGCAATCTCCATCGGGATTTTCTAATAGGAAAAGAGATTTTTCTACAGCAGTAATAATTTTACCCAGGCTGCTGAGTCGCTGACGATCTCGAGCCCATTCTTCTTCTTGGAGTGGGGTGCTATCGCTGATTTCAGCTTTTTGAAATTCTTCAATTTGGTAACGTCTTAAATCGATAAGATGGAGGCGGTCGGAGGATTTGGATTCTAAATCCAAACGCTTTTTTTCAGCCGCTCTTAATCGAGCTAAGCTTGCACTGTAGAGATTTCGTAGGTCTCGAAGTTCTGCAAAATCATCGAGAACGTCGAGCAAATAAGATTCTTTGTTGAGTCTCAAGAATTCATGCTGACCAGAAACTTCAATCCAATCCCCCAAAATGTCTTGAAGCTGTTGACGTGTGGCTACGGAACCTTGAATCCAAACGCGATTGCGAGAAGCGCTTGTATCTTTAGCAATTTCTCTTTTAACAATGAGCAAATGATTTTCGTCACAATCAAAACCGAGAGCATCTAAAAGCAATCTTTTCTCTGGATGTTTAGATAAATTAAAAGTTCCTTCTACATAGGCGGATTCAAACCCTTCGCGAACTAAATCTTTTTGATTTTTAGAACCTAATAGGAGAGTGATAGCGGCTAAAAGTAAACTTTTTCCAGCACCTGTTTCACCAGTGAAGACACTGAGTCCCTTCCCGAATTGAATACTTTTGTCTTCTACGATAGCAAAGTTGCGAACGCTTAGTTCTACTAACATAGACTCTCCTCCACTAAAGTCACTAACTTTAGTTAATGGCCCCAAATCCTAATTTGTCTCGAAGAAGTTCAAAGTAATTCTTCGTGATTAAGTTTTGGCTTTGGGGAATACACCATCGCACAGGCTCAAGTGATTTACGAATTCTTAATAGTTGACCACATTTGAGCTCCATACCCGTTTGTCCGTCTTCAGTTAAAAAGCAGGGACTTTTTGACTCTAATATTTCGATTTCAAGAATTGATTGTGGTCCTAATAGAATCGGGCGATTGGAAATTTCGTGGGGGCAGATGGGAGTCATCATCATGCATTCAAGTTCAGGACTAATAACGGGTCCACCTGCCGAAAAGGAATAGGCGGTAGATCCCGTGGCTGTGGAAACGACGAGTCCATCTCCACGTAATAGCGGATAAAGAATGGTTCCATCGGCGCTGACTTTTAGTCGGACCATTCTCGATAATGATCCTTTGCTTAGCACACAGTCATTCATGGCCCAAAATTCCTTTTTATCCGCAATATTAGATTCAGGTCCAAGCAAGGAACAGGCCAGCCCCCATCGATTTTGAATTAAAAATTCATTGTTTTTAAATGCTATTGAAAACTTTTCAGCAAGTTTCTTAATCTCATCGTTGTCTTGAGGCATGCTCAGAGAGTGTAAAAATCCAAGACCAGGGCTACTGTGTATTCCCATAACAGGAATGGAAGTTCTGAGTGAGCCTAAATTTCGAATCATAGAAAGCAGTGAGCCATCGCCCCCTATGCAGAGGGCTAAATCGGTATCAATTTTTGCTTGAGCATCGATCTCTATGCCCAAACTCTTTAGCTGAGACTCAAAGATTGATTTTCTTTCTTGAGTTCGACTTTCTTGATTAGGTGAAAAAATCCAGATTTTTTTCATGGACAGGAGTAAAACTAGCATAAAAAAGCAAGTCCATAAAACTTAAGATTTATTCTCTCTAATTATTCAGTGACAAAGTTTAAAAGGCTGCTTAGTTTAAGGCCATCCATGGAGCCTTTGGCGCGTCATAACGAGGGTATACAGATTAATAGAGACATCTGGAACCAAAAGGAATTACTACGAAAAGTCTATTCGGAATTTTATAATTTATTCAAAACTAACTTATCTAATCCAGCTCATGGGCTTCATTTGGAGTTGGGTTCAGGTTCGGGTCAAATTAAAGAGTTTATTCCAGAATGCACCACCTCTGATCTTTTTGAGAATTCCTGGGTCGATCGTAAAGAGAACGCGTATGAACTTCAATTTGAAGATCAAAGTGTTGATAACCTTCTGCTTTTAGATGTTTTTCATCATTTAAAATATCCGGGTTTAGCCCTTGAAGAATTTTTTAGAGTGCTTAAGCCAGGTGGTCGAGTTCTTGTTATTGATCCGTATATTTCGTTGTTAGGTAAAGTCGTTTACGGAGTTTTTCATCCGGAACCAGTAGCCTCAGCGGATATGATTGAGTGGTTTCCCAAAGATAAAAATTTTGAACATAATTATTATGCGGCTCAGGGAAATTTTTATAGAGTTTTTTTTAGTGGAGAATTTTCTTCCAAAATTCACAATTGGAAAATTGTGATGAAAAAACGATTGTCTTCATTGAGCTATGTTGCATCGGGTGGTTTTGGTAAAGCGCAGTTGTATCCACTAAGAGCGTATCCTCTTATGAAAAAGCTAGATAGAATTCTTGATTTTTTCCCAGAAATTTTTGCGACGAGAGCTTTTGTGGTATTAGAAAAACCCTTTTAAAAGCGGAACGCGAATGGTCTCTGATGTTTTGATAATATTTTTTTCTACCGCAAAACTCGTGGCCACAAACAATAGAATGTCCCACCACGAATGAATAAAGATAGATTCCGAGAGCGTCCAGTTTCTTTTTTTACTGACGTAGGCAAAATGATATCCAAGAATAAATTGCGGCCACGGTACTCGAACGTTGGGGTAGTGAGCTGCTGCAAAAAGTAGTGAAGTGCTGACGTTTGACCAGAAGAAACTTCCATAAAGTTGATAGAACATGGGAAGCATCCATCCTCTAAAAACCATTTCTTCGGAGGTGCCTGCAGTGTAAGATTTGGAAAACGAAAACAACAATTCAGATCCGTACAATTGTTTGTCTTTTTCTGCGGCAATAACAAGTCCTGATATGGCTAAGCTTAAACTTAAAGGAACATAGCTCGTCCAATGTTCAAGGTGAGAGAATTGAAAGGGCGCTAGAAATAAATCTTTGGGGCTCTCTTCGACTTCTAGAAAAGTGAATTTTCCATAGGGTTGTTGTGTTTTAACGGCACTTCGAAAGCTATGGTAGAGACTCGCTGCACCCACGGTCTGATAAGCTTCAAGTCCAAGACTGTAAATTTCTAGTCGAGTGTCTTTGTCAGATACCCAGCTTCGCCAAAGGGTATGGCTTGTTCCAGATGTGGCCCAGAGGAGCCCACCCACTCCAACTCCTGAGTAAATTTGTGCATATTTATATTGCTCTTCAATCCATTGATCTAAACCTGGAAGTAGAAGGGAGAAAAAGGCTGGAAAAAAGTAGCTTCTCTTTTTTTCAGGTTGCTTAAGGAGAGTGTAAGGACTTTCTGCTTGGAGCTTTAAGCTTTGAAAAAGAAATAAAAATACAAATAAAATTTTAGAGAAACGCTTCATTCGAGACTCTTTTATTTTTCATTCTGCACAATGTCAAAACCCTATAGAGGCAAGCAATTCCGAGAAAGCCATAGAGAGGACAGCCCCATAATTATAGGTTAAGTTTATGACCTATGCTTTTAAAATACACCCTGCAGAAAATCGTGGGCTCTAAGCACGATCGCGAGGTTAAAAAACTTCTTCCCAATGTTGAAAAAATTCTACGTTTTGAACCCGCTTTTCGAAAACTGAGTGATAGGGATCTCCAAGCTAAAACCGTTGAATTTAAGCAAAAGTTAAGTCAGGGCGCTACGCTCGACGATATTTTGCCTGAAGCCTTTGCAGCTTGTCGTGAGGCTTCTTCTAGAGTTTTAGGAATGCGCCATTTTGATGTGCAACTTATTGGAGGCATGGCGCTTCATCGTGGAAAAATTGCAGAAATGAAAACAGGAGAAGGTAAAACTCTTGTGGCCACTTTGCCGTGTTATCTAAATGGCCTTTCGGGCAAGGGCGTTCATGTCATTACGGTCAACGATTATCTTGCTAAACGAGATGCGGAGTGGATGGGGCGAGTGCACCGTTTTATGGGGCTTGATGTGGGCACGATTGTTCATGGCCTTACGGATGCTCAAAGAAAAAAGAATTACGGGGCTGATGTTACTTACGGGACTAATAATGAATTTGGCTTCGATTATTTACGCGATAACATGAAACCGTCTCTGGATGCATATGTTCAACGTGAACATAATTTTGCGATTGTCGATGAAGTCGATTCAATCTTAATCGATGAAGCGCGAACTCCATTAATTATTAGTGGTCCAGCCGATGAAGAGCCCGAACTCTATTATGTAGCTGATAAAGCCGTACGACATTTAAAGAAAGATGTTGATTATACACTTGATGAAAAACATCGCTCGGTCACTTTGACTGAAGATGGTGTATTGAAAGTTGAGCAACTTTTAAAGATAGAAAATCTTTATGCACCAGAAAATTTTGCTTTAGTTCACCATGTTCACGCAGCCCTACGAGCACATTCCGTTTTTCGTAAAGACGTGGACTATGTTGTGCGTGAAGGTGAAATTGTTATTGTTGATGAATTTACGGGTCGATTAATGCCCGGACGTCGTTGGTCTGATGGACTCCATCAAGCGATAGAGGCCAAAGAGGGCGTCACTCTTGAGGCCGAAAACCAAACTCTAGCCACGATCACATTGCAGAATTATTTTCGACTCTATAAAAAATTAGCGGGAATGACTGGAACTGCCGACACTGAGGCCGAAGAATTCAAAAAGATTTATAATCTAGGTGTTTTGGTAGTGCCTACTAATAAGCCCATGGTTCGAAGCGATTTTAATGATCTCGTATATCGTAATGAAGCGGGAAAATATCGTGCCGTGGTTCAGGATATTATTGAAAAAAATAAAGCAGGTCGCCCAGTTCTTGTGGGAACAGTGAGTGTTGCAAAAAGTGAACGCGTTGCGAGTTTATTGAGAAGAGCAGGAGTGGCTCATAATGTGCTCAACGCTAAAAATCATGAGAGCGAAGCCGAGATCATTGCGTCTGCCGGCCAGAGATCGATGGTTACAATTGCAACGAATATGGCTGGTCGAGGAACGGATATTATTTTAGGAGCTGGGGTTAAAGATATAGGTGGCTTGCATGTTATTGCGACTGAAAGACACGAATCTCGACGTATCGATAACCAATTAAGAGGTCGAGCGGGTCGTCAGGGTGATCCCGGTTCTTCACAGTTTTATTTGTCATTGGAAGATGACTTGATGAGAATTTTTGCCAGTGATCGCGTGATTGCCATCATGGATCGTCTTGGTATGGAAGAAGACGTTCCTATTAGTGATCGATTGGTTTCGAAATCTATTGCCAATGCACAAAAGCGAGTTGAGCTTCATCACTTCGATCAACGTGAACACTTGTTAAAATATGATGATGTTTTAAACAAACAAAGAGAAGTTATATATTCTATGCGCCGATTAGTATTGGAGGGCGCAGGAACTAAAGGCTTAGTGGGTGAGTTATCAAAAGAGTTTTCTAATGATTTAGCTCAGCAATTTTCACCCGACGCTTCTATGGGGCGTGATCATTGGGATTTCGAAAAACTTAGAGAAGCTCTTGTCAGTAATGTTGGACTTCAGTTTAGCGATGAAGAGTGGAAAAAGTTTTCTCATGCTGAAGATGCTAAATTGGCAGATGTTGCGAAATGGATTTCTGTTCAGGCAGCTAAGCGCTATGAAAATCGCGAAAAAGAATTTGGCGAAGAAACGATGCGCGAGCTTGAGCGTTATTTCTTTATTCAAAGTTTAGATCATCAATGGAAAGATCATTTATTGGCATTGGATCATTTAAAAGAAGGAATTCATTTGCGTGGATATGCGCAGAAAGATCCTTTGGTTGAGTATCGAAGAGAGGGTTTTGCTTTGTTTAAAATGCTCGACAGAGCCATTAGGCAAAATGCCTTAAGTCGACTTTATACAGTTAGACTTATGACCAAGCAGGAGCGAGAAGAGCAACAAAGACGCGAAGAAGAAGCTCAGCAAAGAATGCTCGAGTCTGCTCAGATGAGTGGTCCAGCGCTTGATAGTGGTGGCTCTCCCGATCCAGCTTCTGCGCAGAATCTTGAAAGGGGAGCGCCTATGGATCCTCTACCCACTGAGGATTCTCGAGTGGGGTCTGTGGATGCTGCAAAATCTGCTGCTTCAAATTTTTTACGTCAGTATCAAGAGCAAAGAATGAAGCAATTGGAAAAGGCTCAGGCTTCTGGTGATGGTACCTTGCCTCAAGAAACAAAAAAAACTCCCATTAAAACGCAGGATAAAATTGGTAGAAATGATCCTTGTTTTTGTGGGTCAGGAAAAAAATATAAACATTGTCACGGTAAGGGTGAGTGAGGGGATTTATTTATGAACTTTATTTCTAGCGAAACTTTAGTGTCTAATCTTGAATGGCGTTATGCTGTTAAAAAATTTGATTCAGTTAAAAAAATTCCTGCTGCTGATTGGAAGGCTTTAGAGCGAAGTCTTGTTTTAACTCCTTCATCCTATGGATTGCAGCCCTGGCAATTTATTGTTGTAGAAAATGTAGAATTGAGAAAAAAGCTTCGTGCTGTATCTTGGAATCAGACACAAGTTGAAGAAGCGTCTCATTATGTCGTTTTCTGCGCGAAACAAACAATGACAGAGGCGGATATTTCGAAATTTATAACTTTAACAGCAAAAGAACGATCTATGCCTGAAGCCAATCTTCAAGGTTATAAAGACATGATGATAAATAATATCGTCAATGGTGCACAGAAAACGAATATTCCTCTTTGGAATAGTCGTCAGTTGTATATAGCATTGGGAAATCTAATGACGGCTGCTGCGGTCATTGGTGTGGATAGTTGCCCCATGGAAGGTTTGGATCCTCTCCAATATGATGAAATTTTGGGAATTAAAGGCAGCGACTACGCCACAGTGTGCGCT
>JAGNHS010000040.1 GCA_018001635.1 Pseudomonadota bacterium
ATATCGGGACGGATCACGTTGAGTAACCTTAGAAGCCGATCCAATGTAAATTCCTGATGCTGATTTCTAACTATCTTGCTCAACAACGCTCCATTGAGCTTCATCTTTTTAGCTAAATTCCGCTGGGTAGCCTTAGTGCTTTCAAGGTAGCCCACGAAGTATCCACAAATCTGCTCCTTAAGATCATTAATTTGATTGTCAATATCTCGCTTACCCACAACAACCCCCTTCTAGCCGACTTTCTCCGCTTAATCGAGTTTTACAAATTTGTAAAATCAAGGAGTTAGCGCAACGTGCATAATTCTGCATCTGCCCCTAGTGGGCCAATAAATTCTAGGTTAAAGTCTATAACTGAAGCTGAACTAGAAGAAGAATCTTCGGGTTTGGATTGTTCTTTGAAAATATCGAAGTGGATAAACGCAGAAGAAGCTGCTCGTTATCTAAAGCTTTCATCGGTCGGAGTTCTTCGGAATCTCGTCTATGAGAAGCGTATTCCGTACTACAAGCTTGGTAGGTTACTAAGATTTAAAATCTGTGACCTGGATCAAGTTATTGAAGCCTCCCGAATTGAAAGGAGGTTCAAATGATTTCAGAATACAAAGACGAGCATGGAAATCTGCTTTACAAAGTGTCCATAAATTTAAGAGGTCGAAACAATCCGCAACTGAGGTACCGAAGAAAGTTATTCGGACTAAAGTCTTTGGAAGAAGCCAAGGCTGCCGAAAGCAAACTCTATCGCTACTGCGAAAAGAGAATGGCCAACCGAGAGCTTACGGGCCAAAGGCTTTTGACAATTATCGACAAGTGGGTCGAGCACACCATTAGAACAAAAGTTGTAACTGGTGAAATTGGCGAAAAGCTCCTTCTTGATTACCGAGGACTGTTACTTAAGTGGCTTAAACCCCACCTTTTAACTGCGGCCTCGATGATCACGAGTTACATGATGACCGAAATTATTCGGCAAATGAAACTTGAAAGCATCAGCCAAAGCTACATGAAGAAGTTTAGATTCATACTTCGTTCGGTTTACGAGTATGGACTCGCTTATAAACTCATCCCAAAAGGTACACCGATCCCTACTCCTGAGATAAAGCTCAATAGGCTCGACGAAACTGCGCCCGAGGTACTCAATAACAATGAGATTTTAAAATTGGTATCCGAGGCCTTTGAGCGACAACACCCTTGGAGGCATGTATGGGCGATGGCCCTACTCACCGGAATGCGCTCAGGTGAACTGAGAGCATTGCGATGGCACGACGTGGATTTTGATAACAGACTAATACGGATCAGCAGATCCTTTGAGAGTCGAACCAAAACCATAAAGTCTACCAAGGCAGGGTACTGGAGAGATCTTCCAATTAGCGATGAACTCAAAAGGCTTTTAGATGAGGTCAGAGTCATTACCCCCCAAAGCGAGTTTGTTTTGCCTGAGCTATATGAATGGCAGGTAAATCGGCAGGCATTGAATCTTAGAAATTTCTGCAATGAGATCGGAATCCCATCAGTAAAGTTTCACACCCTCAGGGCCTGCTTTGCTACCCAGCTTCTTAGACAAGGAGTTGAAGCGGCAAAGGTCATGAAAGTGTGCGGATGGCGCGATCTTTCTACAATGCAAAGATATGTTCGCTTAGCTGGCATCGAGGTAGTTGGAGTAACTGATAAGATTAGCGTGCTCCCCCCATTGGACCCTTCTAAAAAAGTGGTCTCGATTAGAGGGATTTCGTAATGAATATCATCTCGGATCATCCAATTATGGTCACCGCTTGGAACCCCTTCGATATTGTGTTAGTTTGGATTTCACTGCAAGTAATGGTATTTGCAGAGAGAAAGGTCGGACCGTAGTCTACCTAATGGTGGGATACCTTTCCGCCAATCTTCAGCTTTTGGCGATCTCGCCGCATTAATTTTTTCCTCGCATCAGTCATTTAGTTAAAAGCTAAACTCCTTCACTCTTCGAAAATTACCGCGGCGATATCATCCAAAATCTTTGATTGGTCTACGCGGAGGGACTCAGGAAAATTATCTCGTGAAAATTGTGAGGGATTCAGGTATCTAGCCATCGATTTTGTATTTAAGAATTCCGACATTTTTAGCATGAGAATTTCTTTGTCTCTGATTCTTTTTACAACTTATCAAGTTGGGGCTTTATTGGCTGCAGTATATATATGGTTACTGAGCCATGTTGGTTTTTAACATTTTTTCAACTTCAGCTATGTGGTCTTCTTCTTCAGTAATCATTTTTCTAGAAAATTCTTCTAAATGTTATTAAAGATAGAACGAGTATCATTTATAAATAATTAAAGGTGACCCTAGGTGCAATCCGCAAAAACTGCAAAATTTTATTTAATTTTTACAGCTATTTTATGGAGTTTAGGTGGCGTGCTTATAAAGTGGGTTGATTTTAGCCCGTTAATTGTTTCTGGATTGAGGAGTTTAGTGGCGGGGGTTTTTTTATTTCTTTATTTTAGACCAAAATTACTTCCATTAAATTGTCCTGTATTTTTTGGGTCATTAACTTATGCGTTAACAGTTATTGCATTTGTAATTGCTACAAAATGGACCACGGCCGCCAGTGCTATTTTATTACAATCTACGGCACCTCTTTATGTCGCTTTTTTTGGGATTTTTTATTTAAATGAAAAAATCCAGATTAAAGACTCTTTGATTTTAGTGTTAGTAGCTTTGGGAATGTTACTTTTTTTTAAAGACAACATTAGCTTAGAAAATTTCAAAGGAAATCTTTTTGGGCTGTTTTCGGGATTTTGTTTTGCATGGTTTATCTTAATTACCCGTAAATCAGGCTCAGAAAATACAATTCAAATGATTGTTTTAGGAAATTTTCTCGCTTCAATAATGTCTCTTTCTTGGGCTTGGCCATTGGGTGATTTGAATTATCAAGGTTTAGGTGGTGTTTTTGTGTTGGGTGTGTTTCAGTTGGCTTTACCTTATGCTCTTTACTCTAAAGCCATTTCTCATGTGAGTGCCTTAGAAACTTCTTTAATTGCATTGATTGAACCGATATTAAATCCAATATGGGTTTATTTAATTTTAGCTGAAAAGCCGGGACCTTGGGCTATTGTTGGTGGAATCATTGTAATTGCATCTGTTGCATTTAGGTCATTTATATTGAATAGAACCACAAGAAGACTTTAAAAATAGATTTTCTCAATTTTATATAATTAAACTTTAAAAAGTTTATGATTTTAGTTCCTTGAGTATATTTCTTAAAAATTGGTCGCCGCAGTCTCTGTAGTTTCGATGGTCGGGACTTCGGAAAAAAGCACTGAGTTCAGTTTTCGATACTGTGAGGCCAGCTTTTTCAATCATCTCACGTAGATCATCATCTTTTAATTCAAAAGCTACGCGCACTTTTTTGAGGATTATGTTGTTTGTGACTGGAGTGACTAAAGCTTGTGGTGCACGACTTTCATCTTTTCCACGTTTAAATAATACAAGACCATTTAAAAAATGGGCCATCATATTGTCGCTGCATTCAACAAAAGCAACTTCATCTTCTTTTTTAAGTAAGTTTTCAATTTCTGAAGCTTTGATGTTTAAGCCCCCTAAAGTAAAAATTTCAGCCATCTTGGAGTCGTTAACGTTAAGAATGTATCGTAGACTTCTTAGGACATCATTGTGAATCATGCGTGATATTTCGCTTAGCACGTTTTGGTCGGGCCTAGCTAGTTTTTGTTTGTAGCTTTTAAAAGAGATCTTTTAATTTCATTCCTGCCCAAATTCCAATTTCCCATTGTGATTGATGAGTGTTTTGAGTGTTTTGTTTAACTTTTTCATAATCAATTCCTATGGAAATGGGTTTATCATTGAAGTTCTCTTCCCAAGCTATTTCAAATTGATAAGCCGTTCCTGAGTTCACCTTGCAATTAATGGTGCTGGTGGAAAAAAGATAGCTCAGGCCCATTCCAGCATAAAGGCCATTTTTCTCTGTTATTGGAATTCTATAGCGAAGACTAATGTCTGATTGAGCTATGGCAGCCTTAAAGCCCTGATAGTTCGAATTTGAACGAAGAATAAAGACTCGTCTTTTCACTTTGCCATCTAAGAGTAGCGATAGATCTGGACTTAGATGAAAGCGCGGGCCCGTGCCTGCAGCCCAAATGAAGGACGATGGGGCATCAAAATTGCCTGAGGAATTTTTATTGTAAAACTTCATGTATTGAAACTCACTTAAGGCCAGTATGTCTAAGTTTTTTCCTAATGAGTAACTTAAGTTAAGTTTTAATTCGGGAGAGATCGCCTTTGATCTAAATTCAGCTTTTCCATTGGCATCAAGATTTATGACAGCGTGATTCCATCCTGCTTTTATCTCTACTGAGTTGCTTTCGTTTGGGATGCTATTGGTGTTTTTTTCTTCAACTTTAGCTTCAATCTTTTTTTCGATGATTTCAGTGGCGACTTTTTTTGAATTGTCTGTAACTTCCAAAATAGAACATTCGAATTTTTGATTTTTTAATCTATTTAAATAATTTTTTTCTTCTCTTTCGCAGATTCCGCTTGAAGTGATGGCTTCAAATAAAATGTGTGGCTTTTGGTAGCTCTCACTTTCTAAATAAACTGTAGTTTTGCATGGAGTTCTTATAAGTTTATTGGAGTAAGTTAGTTCTATGCGGCGGCCCTCATTAGGTCCGCGTGTGCATATTTGGGTCCTTGGGAGCCAAGGAAAAGCCCAAATCGAAGAAGTCCAGCAGAAGATAAGCAGTAGAAATTTTTTAGTAAATGAACTCATTGATTCTATATAGTATTACAATTTTTAAAAGATGTCTGAGTCGCCAATTTGTCCCCTGTGTTTGTCTGTTCAAATAGTTCAATTCCAAAGTGATGCTTATTTTCGATGTTCGGATTGTGAATTGATTTTTAAAGACCCCTCTAAGAATTTGAGTCTTGAATTACATAAGGCTCGCTATTTATTGCATCAAAACTCTATTGATGATTTAGCTTACGTAGAATTTCTTAAACCTGTAATCGATAAAGTTTCTTCTATGTGTGAGCCAGGTGCAAAGGGTTTGGACTACGGTTCTGGACCAACTCCGGTGCTTGTAGAATTGTTAAAAATGAAAAACTTTGAAGTAGAGGCTTATGACCCTATTTTTTCTCCAATAGTTATTAAAAGCGAAGCTCTTTATGATTTTGTTTCCTGCACTG
This sequence comes from Pseudomonadota bacterium, assembly GCA_018001635.1. Classification (GTDB taxonomy): domain Bacteria; phylum Bdellovibrionota; class UBA2428; order UBA2428; family UBA2428; genus JAGNHS01. The sequence continues at coordinate 5,164 of JAGNHS010000040.1, forward strand.
AGGTGGCTGAGCATTTTACGAAGCCCTCAGAAGAATTTTCTAAAATCTTTAATATTCTAAAACCCAACGGAGTTTTAGTTTTAACGACTGAGCTTTTTGAGGAAGGCCGTCTTCTTAAAGATTGGTGGTATGTTCGCGACGTGACTCACCTTTGCTTTTATTCCATGAGCACATTGAGGTGGATTGCTAATAAGTATCAGAGAACTTTAAGAGAAGTTTCTAAGAATGTTTTTTGCTTTAGTTAAATTTTAGTTGATTTAGGAAATAAAAAAGCCTCCTGCAGTTTTATTTGCAGGAGGCTTTTAACTTGTTGAATTATTATTTCAGCAGTTTTTAGTAACGACCGCGACCACCGCCGCCGCCACCGAAACCACCACGGCCACCGCCGCCTCCGCCGAATCCGCCACGGCCACCGCCGCCTCCGCCGCCGAATCCACGACCGCCACCATCACGTGGAGCTTGTGGTTTAGCTTCGCTTACAGAAAGAGCGCGACCGTCGATTTCTGAGCCGTTAAGCTTAGAGATCGCTTCAGTAGCTTCTGCGTCTGAAGACATTTCTACGAATCCAAAACCTTTGCTACGACCAGTATCACGGTCAGTAATGATTTTAGAAGATTCAACAGTTCCACATTGTGAAAATGCATCTTTGAGCGATTGCTCGGTTGCTGAAAATGGCAGGTTGCCAACAAATAACTTTTTACCCATATAACCTCCTTAAGGCTAGGGCGCCACTAAGAGGTTAGGACTAAAAGGGTCCAGAGCACTAATAGAGGGCACGTTAAAAAGACTTACTAGCATTTTCTGTCTAAAGCTGCAAAAAATCTATGATTTTTACTAAATAAATTTTGTCATTGAATATTAGCTCAATCGTCAGATCGGATTTTTTTATATTAGTGCTTGAATTTAATGGATTTTAAACTATTTGTTGAATGTTTTGGATCTGTTTATTTTTAGCAATTCACTCCAACGGGTGGTGTAGGCGGGGCTTTTTAGCTCACAAGCCATGCGCCAAAAGGGGTCTATTCCGCAGGCGGCAAACTTTAAAGTACCCTTTCCTTCGCTGATGTTAATGCGATCGAGGGTTTCCATAAGGGTGTCTTCGCGGGGTGAATCGTAGGCGCCGAAGAAATCAAATTGGGAACCCATTTTGGGTTGAAGCTCGTTAAATATCACTCCAGCTTTTTTATATTCAAAACCTGCCTTGTAAATTTGCGCGAGTAACTCAAAAGAATTTTTAATGAGCTTATTGGTGCTTGACGATCCCGAGAGCAAATTCATGGTGGCCGAATTGTAATACTGTGGCGTATTTTTAAAGGGATTGCTTTGAATAAAAACTAAGATGGATCGTGTGATGAGTTTTTGTTTGCGGAGTTTTTCGGCGGCGGTGCTCACATGATTGGCGATAGATTCTTGAAGATTGTTTAAATCAAAAACAGGCTCCCCAAATGAGCGTGAAGAAATAATTTGCTTACGATCTTCCTGAAAAAGCTCTAATTCAATACACGATTCACCTTTAAGTTCTCGAAGTATTCTTCGCCCTACGATGCTAAGCATTCGTTCTATAAAAGATTCATTCGCGTTTTTCAGATCTAGGGCGGTATTGATGTTGTAGCTGGCAAGTTTTTCTCTAGATTTTCGACCGATACCCCATAAATCTCCAACGGGAAAATTTCTTAAATGCTCTTCTCTATGTTTTTCGTCGAGGAGTGAGAAAATGCATTGTGTGCTGGCTTTGTTTTTTTTGGCGATTTGATTGGCGGCTTTGGCGAGAACTTTGGTGGGGCCTATGCCGATGGATACGGGGATTCCCGTGTATTGAAAAATGGTGTTTCTTATTTTGCTTGCATAATCTATCAAATCTCTAGATTGAAAACCTTTGAGTGAAATGAAGGCCTCGTCGATAGAGTAAATTTCCATTTCAGGAGCGAATTCTGCGATGGTGCGCATCACCCTGCGGCTCATGTCTCCATAGAGCGAGTAGTTTGAGGAAAACACGTGGACAGAATGTTTTTTACAGAGTTCTTTAATTTTAAAATAGGGTTCGCCCATTTTAATTCCAATAGCTTTGGCTTCATCGCTTCGTGCGACGGCGCAACCGTCGTTGTTGGAAAGTACAATAACAGGTTGATTTTGGAGTTCGGGGCGAAATACGCGCTCGCATGAGGCGTAAAATGAGTTGCAATCAATGAGGGCAAAAACTTCGTTGTTCATAAATTAAAATTTAGCTGAGTTTGTGCACGCAGTGAGTGGCCACTCCCCAAACTTTAAAATCCATGGCTTCTTTGACTTCGATGGGTTTGTATTTGGGATTTTCGGGAAGAAGCAGAATGGCGCCGTGAATGTTGGAAAGTCGTTTGAGTGTGAACTCTCCGTCTAAAATCGCGAGGACGATTTGTTTGTGGCGGGCGGTGATTGAGCGATCAATAATGAGAAGGTCTCCATCGAAAATTCCCGCACCTATCATGCTGTCGCCTTTGGCTCGTACAAAAAAAGTGGCTGCGGGTTTTTTGATGAGCAGTTCGTTGAGGTCGAGAGGTGTTTCTATGTAGTCTTCAGCGGGACTGGGGAAGCCGCAGGAAACTGCGGAAGAAAAAAATGGGATTTCAACGTTCCTATGCAGAACTTTTTGCATTTTAAAAACCTATCTGAAGAATCCCGTAAACTAGGTTACTTCCACACGGCGATTTTGCCAATCTCTGCTTTTGTGGGGGCGCGTTTTTCCCATCCCACTTTCATGGGGCGCTCAATGTCTACCTTCCAATCGCAATTCACGCGAGATTTTCGAATAAAATCAAAGCGCTCTTTGGGTTTTAGTTTTGTGTCGCAAAGCCATTTTTCGAAATGCGCATCGTCAATAACAATGATGCTGCGGTCATGACCCGCTTTAAAATAAAAGTCATAGGGGTCATCGGTCAGAAGCGCAAAGCTTTCTTTGATTTCACCTGATTTTTTATCCACCCATTCCGACCAAATACCAAGAGCATAAAAAACTTCGCCGTGCTTTTCGCTAAATCGCAGGATGTTACCAGCGTGTGTGCCAAAGTAACTCGACTCGATGGCACCAGAAATGGGCACTAGGCATGTTTGACCCTTGCAAAAGGCTTCGCGCCAAGTGGGAGTTTCATAAATGTACTGAGTTTTAATTTTTTTAGTTTTTTTGTCTTCCTGAGGGCGTTCCATTCGAGCATTGTAGGTTGACCATTCACAGGGAAAGTCTTTGCTCCAAGAGGGGCAAAGCGAAAAATACATATTTTTTACATGTAGCTTTCCTTCGTTATAAACAATGACGGGGGCTAATTCTGTTTTCATATATCCGTGCACCATTTTATCGATTTCGGTGGATGATAATTTTTCAGGAATTTTTACGCCAAATTTTTTACTGAGTGAATTGGCTTTAATTTTTAAATAAATTTGAGCGCACATAAGAGGATTTTATAGACATCATTGACCAAAGACAACTTCGTTGAGACAATTCAAGCAATGATTAAATTTAGTCTAAAACCTATCTTTGTTTTGTGGACAACTTTATTGGCGCAGCTTCCTTTGCAAGTTTTTTTTACAGTTTGGAGTGGGGGTTTTTTTGGAGGAATGTCGCAAGCATTTTTAGGGAAATACGTTGAGTTTTCTTTGAGCCCCTTTATTGTAATTGGGGGAATAGCTTTTATTTTAATTCCTATATTAGTCGTCATCAGCAAAAAATTTAATTATCAAAAAACTGAGTATAGATTTTTTGAGGACCGATTAGAATTTGAAGAAGGCTTTTTTACAATTAGTAAAAAAGTGATTCGATATAAAGATATTAAAGAGGTGACTCTTCGAAGAGGTGTGCTCCAAAGAGCCAATAATTTAGGAACAATTTATTTGGCCACTATGGCTACAGGAGCTGGAAATGCCGTGAATCCATTTTCTGCTTTAGGTTTTAGCAGCACTTCTGCAAGTGGAATCTCGGTGCGAGATATTGAAAATCCAGAGGCAGAATATGAAAGAATTCGTGCCCTAGTTGATAAAGCTGATAAATAAAAAAAATTAATATTTAATACAATAGAGAACTGACGTATTGCGAGGACGAGTTTCGTCGGTGTCCCCAGCCGCAAGTGTGGGAGTGTCTAAAACTCCTGAATATACAGCAGTGGTTTTTCCTGAACAGGAAACATTTCCAGCGGCATCAGTCGTGCAATGCTCGTGTCCTTCCCCAACAGTTTGAGCAAAACGTGGGTTGGCCGCGGTTCCGGCCGCAGTTCCTCCCCAAAACATATTTCCACCATGAGTGTGTGACTTTAATTGAGTGCTTTGGGCTTGAACAACTCCAATTTGAGCGCCTGCGACAGCACCTCTAATGAACTCTCCCTGAAGGTTGGGGAGTTTGATTGTCGAGCTTGTTAAGAGTGTGGCGCTTGCAGCATTTCCAGAATCATCTATGGCCTTCCATAAGTCTCCATAATCGGATTTGTTCAACACAGAACCATCAGCGAGTTTCCAACCTACAGGGCATGAACCTAAAGCGAAAGCTGAAATGGTACCCACGGCTACGGGAGCTTGGGCAACACATTTTTCAACGGCTCCGGTGGGTCTTCGCGCATAAATGCGAAAAAAGAATTCTTTCGAGCTCTCAGAATTCTTTAAAGCTTGGTCGGATTTCTTAACCTCTATTTCTAGTGCAGCCATGTAACGATCATAAGTCGTGGGTCCTATTAATACGGATCCATCGGGGATGGCTTGAGTGAATCTCATTTTAGTGAGTTTGAGTCCCCCGCCAAGATCTACTTTATTAACAATGTCTAGAAAGGTTAAAGGGCCTAACATAATTTTGGAGACATTAACTGGAAGTGATCCCGTAGTTAAAAGTACAGGATTTCCAGCGGCATCTCTAAAGGCGCCATCACATAGGCTGGGACTTTCGAGAATTTGTAACATTGAGGCTTTTATAATTTGAAAATCTACACCGTTTTGGATTGAGGCCTGTTTTTTTCCGGCATCATTTAAAAACTGGCTGAAACTGAAAATGACTAATACGGCAATAAGGCTTGATACCAAAACCATAGGCAACGAGAATCCACTTCTTGAACTGATGTTTAATTTCATCCTCTTTAGAATAGCATTTGATTAGATAAACTTTGTGTTAACTATTCAAATTGATGGAGATTGCATGGAGAATTCACCTATTCTTAATAAATAGGGGTATAGGACTAGGCTACAATATAGACTATGGGACGTTCGTCGAGCCTAGGCTTTTGCCTACTGATAGCATCTTTCTTTTTAGATAGTTGCAGTCAGGTTTTTTTGAGCAAACCTCCCGAACAGTTTAAGGCAGAGGAAATCGACGCGACAAAATCCAGCTTCAAGTTAGACACAAACATCATTGGAATTGGCGTAGAAGAATCAGCCACTGTAACATTAAAAAATAAAGATGGGATTTTGATTCCGTACATTTGGCCTTATTCAGTGAATGTGAGTATTACAGGAACTTCAAAGCTTGAATATATTAGGTCGGCTGAAGTGAACGGTCAGCTAAAAATTTACTTTCGAGGATTAACTCGAGGGGGTCTTTCGACACTCAATTTAAAAGTTGAATCAAAAGACTTAGGAAACTCTCACCCCTTCCAGGTGATTTATTATCCAAGCGGTGCGCCCCTTTGTTACAATGGTGATATCTATTCGGCTGACTCTACTAATTCGCATTATTATGTTGGTGGTACTTTTACAAAAGTAGGTGCCTGTACTGGATCTACTGCTTGGCTCGATAAAGATTCCGGAGAGCTTAAAATGCAATACTCACAAATTCCTAGAATTTCTGGTTTAGCCTATAACGCTGTTCCTGATGGGAATGGTGGTTTATTTGTGTTGGGAATTTTTCATAATACAAATGGGGCAACTAATGATTTACGGGGCCTTATCCGTGTTAAAGCAGATGGAACTATAGATTCAAGTTTTAGTTCTATTTATGGAAATCAGTTGACAGCAGATTTTGACGGTGAATTTTTGCATATGGGTGCTTGGGTGCTGACTAACTATGGAGGAAGAAGTTTCACTCAATTTGCTACAGTGAATCCCAATACTGGATTACCGTTGGCATCCTCACCAGATTTCAACAACGAAGTTTATGGGTTTGCTCGATATAATAGTGGCACTGGAATCGACAGAATGTTTATTGGAGGAGCTTTTGATAAAGCTGGAATGTCTGGAGTCACTCCTAATATTACTCGTAATAAATTTGCAGCCTTTGATTTTTCAAGTGGAACTTACAATTCAATACTCTCCTATGATCCTTCACCGAATGGAAATGTTGGTAAAATGCTTTATGACCCTTCTAATAACCTTTTGTTTATCTCTGGGGCCTTTACACAATTTGACGGTGTAACAAGAAAATATCTGGCAGCAATAAATCCATCGACCTTAGCTTTAGATTCTCGCGTGAATTTTAATTTAGATAATAGTGTGAGCGCCTTAAAAATTGTAGGCAATCGACTGTTTATAGGGGGAAGTTTCACGCAAATTGATGGAGTTCCTTATAGCAGATTAGCGGCAATAAATTTATCTAGCTTAAGCATAGACTCAACATTTAATCCCGAAACTATAAATGGATATGTGGGCGATTTGGATAGCGATGGTTCTTTGTTGTATGTGACGGGCTCATTTACAAGCTATGGAGCCAATGCTCGCTACCAAGTTTTAAGCATAGATTTAAGTGATAATTCATTAACTTCTTTTGCCCCTGAATTTCCGACGTCTAATCCACCAACGGTAGCTATGCTTAGTGGGCACCCTTATTTTACTGGATTCTTTCAGTCAGTTAATGGAACGGCAGAATCACCTTATTTAGCCAACATTAATAAAACAACGAATCGTTTGGAGCTTCCAGTCTTAAAACCCAATGGGTCGGTATACGCTTTAACTAAAGATGCTACAAATTTGTATGTTGCAGGTACTTTTGATTCAGCCAATAATAAATCGCGCTCGTATTTGTCTGGGATTTCATTAAGCAGTGAAACTATGAATGAAGATATTGATATTTCAATTGGTGGTCCGGTCTATGCATTGGATTACTTGCCCACAAAAAATCATTTATTAATTGGGGGGGATTTTACGAGTGTCAGTGGTTCTACAAATCAAAGATTTGCCATTCTCGATTTATCGACGGGCATTCCTATTAGATATGGAACGCGAAGAGACTTCAATTCAACTGTTTATGATATTACTCATGGTGATCGGCAAGTTTATGTTGCGGGTAATTTCACAACACTGGATACTGTAGCTACTAGTAAAATGACTTCACTGAATATGTCTAATTATGATGCCACTAATTATGATTTTGATATAACTACAACTTCATCACTGCCGGTTAGGGCGCTTAAGTTTTATAATGGGAAACTCTATATTGGTGGGAATTTCACTGGTATTGGTGGTTTAGCTCAAAATTATTTGGCACGTTTTAATGAAGATAGTTCTATGAGTTTAACCATTGATCCCGCTTTTGCGCCAAGTATCTTGGCTTTGCCTAATTCAGAAAGAGTTGGTGCATTGGATGTTAACAGCGATGGCGTATTGCTCATCGGAGGTAACGTTTATCCTTCTGGCAACTCAGCTCAAACTATGATGATGGCTTATGATCTCAATAGCTTTCAATTCTTAAGCTCCTATGTTCCTCGCTTTAATCAAAGATACACATACGGTAGTATGATTAATATCATAAAAGATTTTGGAGATTTCTTTTTTGCGGGCGGAACTACAATTGAAGAAATTGGCTACGATTCCGGGTGGGGTGGTGGTGCGGCTGTTTATGCTGATCCCACTCATCGTCCATTTTAAGTTGAATATAAATATTACTTCAGTAATTTAAAGCTTTTCGTGATTTTGTCACTGAGTTTTAATTGAGGAATTTGCCATGAGATTGTCTGGGATTTTGTCACTTGGCTAATAAAATTTTCTGAAGCACTTAGCGAATGAATTCTTCCGAGAGTATAGGCTTCATCCACTATAAGAGCTTTAATCTCATCTTTAGAGAGTCCTTTAATTTCAATGTTGATCTCAGCTGCCCATCGTGGTCGTAAAAGCATATCGCATTGATTAATTTCAAGAACTCTTAAGATAGGGCTCGCGTGCGCTCCTCTAATCAGAGTGAGACTCTCTTTGATTCTATCTGAGGACTTAGGCAATTCTCCTTCTAAAACTGGAAAAACTCCAGGAATAGCTAGAGTTTTAAGCTCGAGAAGTTGTTGCTTAGGTGCGTTTTCTGGAAGAAGATTAGAGTTAGAAGGAAATTTTACGAGTATTCTATAGCGCAAAAGATGGCTTGAGCCGCCGCTGCTAGGTACATACTTAATAATGTCTACAAATTCTAGTTTTTCTCCGAGCGAATTTTCAATTATTGCTAGAATTTGATTTCTTAATTCTAAATCCACTTCTTGATCCGGTGATGTTCTATAAAGCCGATCATCTTCTTCCAGCATATGTTTAGGGGCTTCTAGCTTTTTGTCCCCAGCTTCGTTTAAAAGCTCTAGAGTTACTTTTGAAAATTTATATTCTTTGGCATTGAGGCCTTTTTTATAGGATTCAAGGACATCGTTTAAAAAGCTTTCGTCGAATTTTTCATCTATAAGTGTGTAAGAGACTAGAAATCTTAGTAAGTCTAAAAAAAGCGGACAACGAGCAGAATCATCGATGTCGTTGGCTCTAAATTCAATGAAATTCTTTTGATCTACGACGCTACCAAAATTTTCAAGGTGGGCATCTCCCACACACCAGCCCATTTCATGAGATATAGAATTAAGAGGATCTTGGCTGTCTTTTCCAATTTGGAGATCTTTTGCTGTTTTGTAAAAATAAGGAACAAAGCTTCTGAAAAATTTAAAGACATTGGATGATGTCTTAATTTTTTCGTTGAGTTGGGTAGAGCTTAAGTGAGGGTAGAGTGTTTGTAGCTCTTTTAATATGTCTTCTTTAGGTGTTGTCGAATATGAATAATGACTTCCTAATGCAAAAATAAATATTGCTAAAATGTAGTTCATTCTTTTGTGAGTTCGTTCCACCTTTTGTAAAGTTTTTCGATCTCTTCTTGTAGTGTTGCCATTTCGCTTGTGATGTCTAATAATTTTTTTGAATTTTTGGAGATTTCTGCATCACTGCTAAGTCGAGTGAGCTCCGTAAGTTTAGCCTCGGCATTACTAATATTGGATTCCATGAGGTCTAATTCGCGTTGTTCTTTAAAGCTGAGTTTCTTTTTCTTTGTGCTAGCTGTGTCTTCTTGATCGTTAATTATTGTTGCAGATTTTGTATCTTTATTTGAGTCTTTTCTTGAGGAAGTTGGGCGATTTTTAAACCAAGACTCCCATTGCTCGACGCCGTAAAATTCTTCGATTTTTCCATCTTCAATGGCGTAAATTCGTTGGGTTACTTGATCTAAGAAATAACGATCATGTGTAACTAAAATAATGGCCCCATCAAAATCCTTGAGACGCTCTTCAAGAACATTAAGTGTGGCTAAATCAAGATCGTTGGTAGGTTCATCGAGCACTAGTAGATTAGCATCGGTGAGCATGAGTCGGGCCAAGAGTAATCGGGCTTGTTCGCCTCCGGAAAGCTTTGCAACTAAGCTATCCATCTGCTCGGCGCTAAATAAAAAGCGATCGAGATAGCTTCTTATGTGAATAAATTGTCCGCGAAACTTAACATGATCTCCCTCGGGGCATACACTTTTTGCGAGAGTTTGATTTTGGTCGAGAGCTTCGCGGTCTTGGGCAAAATAAGCCACTTCTAGACGTTCACTGTGTTCAACTGTCCCTTTAGTGGGTTTTTCTAAACCTAATAAAAGCCTAATGAGTGTCGATTTTCCTGCGCCATTGGGTCCGAGCAAACCAATTCTGCGTCCTCTTTCTATTGTGGTCGAAAAATTATCGAAAAGTGTGCGACCGGCATAGGTTTTTGAAATGTGTTTGGCTTCAATAAGTTTTTTAGGTGTGCCGTCGAGGCTTTCAAAGCTCAATCCAACTTTTTGAACTTTATTGAGACGCTCTAAGGAATCCACTTCATCGGCCAAATCATGGGCGCGATCGATTCGAGCCTGTTGTTTGGTCGTCCTGGCTTTGGGGCCTCTTCGCAGCCATTCTGTTTCGCGTCGAAGTGTGTTTTGAAGAGTTTCTTCGTGTCTTTGAAGTGTAGCCAGTTGTTCGGCTTTAACGTTACAGTAGTCGGCGTAATCCCCTTCGACTTTTAAAAGCCCAGCAGGATTGCGTCTGTCGAGTTCCCAAATTCTATTCGAAATACGATTTAAAAAAAGTCGATCGTGAGTCACGGTGAGGGTGCTAAATTGAGTTTGGGTTGCTAAATATTCCTCGAGCCATAAAATACTTTCCACATCCAGATGGTTGGTAGGTTCGTCGAGTAATAAGAGTTCGGGATTTTTACAGAGCTCACGGCAGAGGGCTACTTTTTTGCGCCAGCCTCCAGAAAGATCGTCTACAATACTTTCCTCACTCAAACCTGCGCTTTGAAATGAGAATTTAGAAAGAAGTTCATGAACAAAGGCAATGTTTTGCCAATCATAGGGGTCGCTGGAGCCCTCTATAATGGTTTCGTAAATACTTTTTCCTTCACTAAGTTGCGGTGATTGTTCAAGATAAGCAATTCGAAGGTCCTTTTTTTTGGACACAGTTCCCGCATCTTGTTGAAGTTTTCCATAAATAATTTTTAGCAAACTGCTTTTGCCGGCTCCATTGGGGCCAATAAGTCCAATTCGTTCTCCGGATTCAATTCCGAAGGAGAGGTTTTTAAATAAAGTGCGAGCCGCAAAGCTGCATTGTAGATTATGAGCGTTGACCAACATCATTTCCGAGACGACCATAGCAGAATCTGCTATCAATAGCCCCCAAGAATTATGGTTCATTTATCAAATATTTCTAAGCGTTTTGGCGATCAAATAGTCTTCGATAATCTCAGTATTCAAGTTAATCCGGGCGAAAAAATTGGTTTGGTGGGTCCCAATGGTGCCGGAAAGACCACAATATTTCGATTAATTACCGGTGAAGAAGGCTTTGATACGGGAACGGTCAATAAACCTGAGAGAACAGTGGTTGGGTATTTTTCGCAGGATGTTGGTGAAATGAAGGGTCGCTCGGCCCTAGAAGAAGTGAAATCTGGTGCAGGTCGAGTTTCAACTTTGGCCCTAGAGATCCACGAAATTGAAAAACAATTTGAAAATGCTGCTCTAAATCCCCTCGACGATGAGGTGATGATGAATTTAGTGGAGCGCTTTGGCGAGATACAATCGGAATTTCAAAATCTTGGTGGTTACGATTTAGAGGCTCGTGCCAAAGAAATCCTCACGGGTTTAGGTATTGGGCCTGGAGATTACGAACTGCCCGTTGAAAGTTTTAGTGGTGGTTGGAAGATGCGAATCGCTCTAGCCAAAATTCTATTGATGGCTCCAGATTTACTTCTTATGGATGAGCCTACAAACCATTTGGATTTGGAAAGTATCGAGTGGTTAGAGTCGTGGATTAAATCTTTTAAGGGTTCTTTACTTATGACGAGTCACGATCGAGAGTTTATGAATCGTATAGTCACTCGTATTGTGGAAATTTCTCAAAAAACGGCAACAAATTATAGCGGAAATTATGATTTTTATGAGCGCGAGCGAGAGATAAGGCAAAAGCAATTGCTTTCCAGTCATCGAAAACAACAAGACATGTTGGCTAAAGAAGAAGAATTTATTGCTCGATTCGCCGCGAGAGCCTCTCATGCGGCTCAAGTTCAATCTCGAGTAAAAAAACTAGATAAAATAGAGCGAATTGAAATTCCAGCAGAAGAAAGAGTGATGGATTTTGAATTTGCAGAACCCCCTCGAAGCGGAAACGACGTGGTTGCGCTTAAAGAACTTAAAAAAGTTTGGAAGCGTGAAGATGGCAAAGAAAAACTAGTTTTCTCGGGGATTACGGGAATGGTCCAAAGGTTGTCCAAGATTGCTGTTGTCGGAGTTAACGGAGCTGGAAAATCCACATTGTTGAAAGTGATTGCGGGATTGACTGAGGCCACCGAGGGTTCGGCTGTCATAGGAAGTAATGTTAAATTAGGTTATTTTAGTCAGCATTCTTTGGAAATTCTAAATCCAAAGTCGACAGTTTTTGAAGAAGTGTCATCGCGTGTTCCCAATGGCAGTATTGGTTTTGTTCGAAATCTACTGGGAGCTTTTTTGTTTAGTGGAGATGATGTTTATAAAAAGATCAGCGTTCTTTCTGGTGGCGAAAAGAGTCGAGTGGTTTTAGCTACGATTTTAGCCAATCCTGTTAACTTTTTACTTTTGGATGAGCCCACTAACCACCTAGACATCAAGTCGCGTGAAGTTTTACTCAAAGCGCTCAAGAAATTCGAAGGCACAGTTATGATTGTGAGCCACGATAGACACTTTTTGCGATCTTTAAGTAATCGCGTCTTTGAAGTCGATAAAGGCGCCTTAAATATATTTGAAGGCGATTACGACTACTATAGATCAAAGCGAAATCATTAAGCCGCGATTTTGAGTTTCATAGATTGTTTGTAGGGCAATTCAATAACAAAGCATGTGTTAGGAGAATTTTGGTCTACATAAAATTTTCCATTATGGGACTCAATTATCCCTTTGCTTATACTGAGCCCTAAACCAGTACCTTTTCCAGGGCCTTTTGTAGTGAAAAAAGGTTGCATGAGTTTGTTTACAATATCTGGAGGGATTCCAGGGCCTGAGTCTGTAAATTTGATGCGAAATCTTTCTTCGTTTAAAGTCTCAAAATCCACTCTTATCCATTTCTCAGCTTGTTCAATAATAGCGTCATGGGAATTATTGAGTAAATTCAAAATGGTTTGTGAAATTTGTGTGGTTTGAGATTCAAATCTAACATTGTTTGGAACGTTTAATGTGAACTTAATAGAGTGATTTCGAAACCTATCACTGCAGAATGAGTAAACATCTTCGATTAAATCTCGTAGAGAGCTTTCAGCGCAGGAGTCATTATTTCCCGATCTAGAGAAGTTTTTGAGTCCTTTTATGATGTGAGTGATCCTTTGTGTCGTATTTAATATCTTTTCTAAATTTGCTCTAAGAATTTCAGTAGTGTTTATACCTTTTTCTTCATTTCTTAAGAGTTTTTGGGCGTAGCCATTGATAATGGAAAGTGGATTGTTGATTTCATGAGCAATGCCTGAGGCCATTTCTCCAAGGGATGCCATTTTTGAAGATTGTGCTAAGGTTAAGAGTTGAGCTTTGGCTTTTGTGATGTCTTGAAAACTTAAAATATGAGACTGAATAAAACCATCATCATTAAAGACAGGACTTCCTATAACTGAAATCCAAACATCGCTGTTATTTGAGTCTTTTGGTTTAGCTCTAAATTCGATATTTAAATTTTGAGTGTCTAAATAATTTTTCCACTCATTGTTTATATGATCGAGGTCGCTTGGGTGGCAGAAGTTGGACCATAAGCTACCTTCTATCTGTGTTATTGGTTGATCAACTATTTGAGAAAACTTTTGATTAGCGTATTGGCAAGTGCCAAAAATATCAGTTTGTAAAATTCCTATTGGAGACGATTCTGTTAAAGTTCTCCATAATTTTTCTTTATTTGTTATTTCAAGTGTTTTGATTTTAACAAGTTCTTGGGTTCTTAGTCCTTGTAAGTTAATATTGCTCATCATAATTGTGAGCAAATAAAAAATTAAATTAAGAGTTATAAATGCCAGGTAACTTTTAAAGTTTTGGTCTTTTGAAAAATTATTCTTAGCAAACCAATCTAACTTAAAATTTTGCGACCAAGCATTAAATTCCATAGATTTATAATATGAGTGCTTTTGTGGAGTGTCAGATTCATAAAGCGCTTGTTTTTTGTTGGTGTCTTGAAAATCATAAACCCTAAAGCCAATTTGACTTGTTGAAGGGGATAAAATCCCTCCCAAAAACTCATCTAATACAATTGGACTGTATATCCATCCTAAAAGCTTTGATTCTTTGTAGACGGGGTATAGTAAAAGGTATCCCGCTCTTTTCTTGTTGTCTTGAACTAAGGTAATAGTTTTTGAGAGCGTAGGTTGCTTAGTTTCAGTGGCTATGTCGGCGGCTTCTTTTCGATTAATTTCAGAAGCTATGTTAAGGCCAATTGCTTTTTTATTTGAATCTAGGGGCTCCAAGTATAATATCGGGTATGAAGTTTTCATTTTGTTATAACTTGTATTGTTTAAGTTATAAATTTCGAAGTCGCTTTGTTGGTCCTTTTTGACTTTTTCAAAAAACTCATCAACTTCATTTGCGGGAAGATATTTTATAAAACCAATTCCCATAATTCCTGGAAAGTTTTCTTTTATGCTTAGTGAATCAGTGTAGGATTTCCAATCATCCTTTTCGACACTTTTGGAAGCTAAAAAAAGGCCTGCTCCTCCTCTTAGGGCTGATTCATATTTTGACATTCTGACTTTAATCTTTTCAATTCCTTCACTGGTTTGGGTGTCAAAATAATTGTTGAATTCATTTTTTTCGAAATTCTCTAACATGAAAACTGAAAAACTGCCAAGGATCCATGCGCCTAAAATAAACAGAGCTGTTTTTCTTAATGTCTTAATTTTTTCTAATCGAATATAGAGAAATGAAATGAGTGCAATTGAAATAAGTAATACCTGTAAGTTTAAGATCGATAAATTCTCTATATCTTTATGACTAGTGTTGATTAACTGTGAAAATAGTAGAGTAAAAGAAAATAATAAGACTAATAAATTGCAAGTCAATGCAGATATTTGAGTCGATAAAAGGATCAAGGGAAGGATAAGAAAAAATAATGTGATTTGGTGTGTGGGAATTTTAATTATTATGTATGAAGTGGCTGCCCCAATTGCAAAAATGAAAAGAGATTGAATAGAATTTTGTAAATTGAATTGATAGTTCCACGTTTTTAATTTGGAAATAATTGGTAAAATCAATAATATTCCTAAAGCCCGACTCGACCAGACTAAGGAAAATGTTTCCATTAAATTGTATGTTTGGTTAAGGATTGGCTCAGACGATAAAGCGAAGCTTTGAATTAATGAATTTATAGCAACGGGTAAACATAGAGTTAAAATATAGCTTGATATTTTTTTATAATCTGAAAATGTTTTATTAAATAAAAGATTTCCTTTGCTAAAAATATAAAAGCTAAGGAGAGCTTCAATTGTGTTGCCGAATGTTGAAAACAGGATGTGCTTAATGTTGCTAGCGTGCTCAAAATGACTAAAGAGGGAGGCGAGAACTAATATTGGCCAGCTTTTGGGTCCCCAAAAGAGGAGTAAATATATACCGAGTGCTCCACTGGCTGAAACTAATGGAATAGAGTTGTTAAACTCGCCACTAAAATGTTCCACTTGAGTTAATAAATAATAAGATAATAAAAATCCTAATCCATTAATAATGTATTTCTTAAAGGTTGAAGTGCTTTTAAGATTATGAATGAGTTTAGGCATCCAATAAATTTCGGACTAATTTGGAACTTATTTAGCATTTTACAAAAAGTGTCAAACTATTGACAATTTATTTAGAGAAACTCTTCTTTTAAATTCCAGAGTCACTCAAGGGCTTGATGAAATCTCCAATGGAACTTTTGCTAAACCATTCTTTGATTTTTTCACGAAGAGGCTGTTCGGGGTGTTTTAGTATTTCCGCTAATGCGTGAAGTAAGTCTTCGTGGCTTAGAATTCCGGCAACACGACCATCATCGTGAGTAAGAATTATCGCACTCAATTTATGGTCAATCATATAATCCGTTATGAAAGCTAAATCACTTTTTAGAGGAAGGGCGGCGATAGGCCAGTTCATAAGTTCACCAGCGCAAATGTTATTTCTAAGATCTTCGTCAGTAATGTGCTTCCAATCTTTAAATCGAGATTGCGGTAATAAAGCTCTACTAATGTCTCGAGTGGTGAGCATCCCGACAATTTCATCATCATTTGTAACGGGGAGGTGTCTTATTCGGTTTTCCTTCATAAGTGTTAGGGCTGTGTCGACTCCTTCATCAATATCAATAGTGATGATGTCTTTCATTGTAGCTATAGAGACTGTTTCAGGAATTTTCATATGTCTTCACCTCAACTTTTATTGTTTTCCACCACTAAGCTAGCACAAATTCGGGCTTTTTAAGCATGATCTTTGTCATGTCTGTTGTAGTGATTGTCATGTTTTTCTATTTGCTAAAGTTATACATTTAACGATGTCAGGGCCAAAAGATTGGCATTTAAACGCTATTCCCCCAGGCCAGACAGGATGACTTTAATCTAGAGCTCTCTCATAATGAATTTTATGAAAACTCTAAGCTTGGCAATGGTCTTTGCGTTATCGTCTCCTGTTTGGCCTAATTTTATTGATGGGAAATGGATTGGGCCGGCCACCCTTAAAATGGAAGGTCAAGCACCAAAGACAGAGTCCTGTTCAAGTGTGGAAATTGTATTCAGCTCCAAAAATGATTCTCTTACTGTAAATTCATATAAGTCTAATTGTCCTTCGGCGCCCAGCGATTGGGGTCCTTATACTATGCCCATAGTCGGAAATGATGTTTATTCTAGTGATGGCGAATCCATTATAGGATCTTTTGATGGGATAAAGCTTGTTACGCGAGAAAGTGATGGCGGAGTGCTTTATGATTTTAATGCGCTCATCAGTCATCAATTGTTTAATAAAGAGATCTTGGAAATGCTCTCCGAATATGCGGTCACAAATCTGCTAGGAAAAATTACGATCGAAGCTCATCTGAAAAAATTTGAATAAACAGAGCTCCTAAGATCTGTGCTCAAGCCAAAGCATAAAAATTGAAATGATAGAAACTATGAGCAAAGTTGGGTTAAGTTCCTTTCGTCTACCTGATAAAGACATAAGTACTACGTGACTAATAAATCCCCACAGCAAACCTTGTGTGATGGAAAATGTCAGTGGAATTAGTACTACAGTAAGATAGGCGGGTAGTAGCTCTTCTAATTTTTTTGTAGGCAACTCAGTGATGCAACGAAACATTAATGCGCCCACAATAACTAAAACAGGTGCGGTGGCGTAAGCAGGCACCATTGACGCTAGTGGACCTATGAAAAGACAGGGTAAAAAACAGAGGGCCGTAATAACGGCGCTGAGTCCTGTTCTAGCTCCAGCTTCAATTCCCGCGGAACTTTCTATATAAGCTGTTCCCGATGAAGTGCCGAGTAAACCAGCGCTCATAGTGGCTAAGGCATCTACGATTAGACCTTCTTTAAGGTTTTTGGCGTCCCCCTTTTTGTCGACAAGTCCCGTAGCGTGCGAGACGCCGACAAAAGTTGAGATAGAGTCAAAGAAATCTGTAAATAAAAATGCAAAAATCGCAGGTGCTAATGCCAAGTTGAGGGAATCCTTTAAATTTAATTTTAAGAAAACGCTCGAAAAGTCCGGGAGACTAAAAACATCTTTAGGGATAGATGTGGCTCCTAATAAAATACTAATTAACGTGATGGAAGCTATGCCAATGATAAAGGCTAAAGAACTTTTCTTGTTCATAAAAAAAACAATGAGAGCTATTCCCGCTAAAAATAAAAAAGAGGGTGTTCCCATAGGGCCCATTTTTACAAAGGTGACTGGATCGGCGCTAATAAATCCAGCATTTTTAAGACCAATAAAAGTTAAAAAAATTCCAATGCCAGCGGCTGAAGCGATACGTAATGTTTTGGGAATGGCATTTGCGACTTTAACGCGAAGAGGGGTGATCGATATTAAAAGAAAAAATACACCCGCCCAAAAAACGGCACCTAGGGCTATGGGCCAAGGAATTTTTTTGCCTAAAATTAAATTGAAAGTAAAGAAAGCATTGATTCCCATTCCGGGTGCAACACCAAAGGGTAATTTGGCATAAAGACCCATGAGAAGAGTCATGGCAAAGCATAAAAGTACTGTTGCAGTGAGAACTCCGCTGAATTGCATCCCAGTTCCTGGAGTGGAAAGGATTGAAGGATTGACGACAACTATGTAGGACATTGTGAAAAAGGTGGTGATGCCACCTATGATTTCATTCTTAATATTAATTTTTGTAGACATTTTGATTCTTAGATTGGCTCGAAGAGTCTTTGCTGGCAAGGCCTTGGCTTTGGCTTGATTAAAATAATCGTGATAAATTTCTATGTAGTTATGAATTTAAAAGATTTTATTGCAGAAGTTTCAGATTTTCCTAAGCCAGGTATTTTATATCGTGATATGTCGCCCTTGTTGAGCCATAGTGAGGCTTTTGAAAAAACTCTAGATGCTTTTGCTGATATTTTACCTCTCCATGAAGCTGAGCTTATAGTGGGTGTTGAAATGCGAGGCGTAATATTCGCGTCTGCATTGGCGGCACGATTCAAAAAGGGTTTTTTGGCCCTTAGAAAAGCTGGCAAAACACCACCTCCTGTTTTGAAGAAATCGTATCAGCTCGAATATGGATCGGCTGAGATTGAGATCAAGGCGGGACAGTCTAAGGTGATTTTGCTCGACGATGTTTTAGCCACGGGTGGGACTCTCAAAGCTTCAATAGAGCTTTTAACTGAAGCTGGCTATGATCTTCGCGGGGTTGCTGTTTTGATTAACTTGACTCAATTAAATACTTTGCAGTGGAAGGGCAAGCCCATAAGCTCCTTAATGCAATTTTAATTTTTTGATGACATAGATCATAAATTTAATCTCAAATATGACGATATAATGAAAAGATGAGTTTAAGTTGCCTAGTTGTTGATAATGCACCAGTGAATCGGGATTTTGTAGTGAGATCTTTGCTAGGTGCTAAACTGTCGTCTTGCGATGAAGCTACAAACTTGCCGGAAGCCTTAGCTCGTTTGAGGGTCGCTAAAAATAAAAAAAATCCTTATAAAGTTTTAATAGTTTCAGCAGCGCTTGATACCTTGACTATCGCAGATATTTTGAAGGCTATTAAAGATATGGGTGGCTACGATTCTTTACTCGTATTAACACCTGATCAAGATAAGGCTTTGGCCCAAGAAGCCATTAGGTTAGGTGCCCATTCATATTTTGCCATGCCACTGAATGAAGCGCGCTTTATTTCTAAAATTAAGCCATTATTAGGTGCTTAGGTTTTTGAAATAAATTTTAGAAGCTATAATTTTTTTTCGAGCCAAAAGTACGATCATTCCATGTTTTAAACTCACATCAGGAACTTCGATCCGGTCGTAACCTGAATAATGTAAAAATAGAGCAAATATTTTTGCAGCTGGCACTATAACATCGGCTCTATCTTTTGAAAGATTGTAAAGTTTTCTTCTTCTAATGGCTGTCATGCCCACAAGCTTAGAGTGGAGTTCAATGATGTCGTTTTTAGTTAAAAAATTTCGACTTTTGTGGGAATGAATTTTTTTCCAGATTTTTAAGAGACCTCTAATATTGCCACCAGTTCCAATGATAATTTTTGGTTTCCATAAGTTTCCCCAATAAAGATTTCTCCATCTGGGGTTTTCTCTATTGAGAGTTTTAAGAAATTGCTTTTCAAATTCTTGGGGATCTTTTGAAAAATGCTGAAGAGTGCGTAATGCGCCAAGGGGGTAGCTTTGAATTTTAACCTTGGACTTTGGAATGTCGAGAACTATTTCTAAACTTCCCCCACCAAGGTCGAGAACAATTTTAGAGTCTTTTTCGAAGCCTGCATGCTTTATAGCTTCTAATATAGTTTTGCCTTCTCCATGTGCGGAGAGAATTCTAATTTTTAAATCAGTTTTGTTGAAAACAGTTTGAATGACTTTTTTTCGGTTTCGAGCTTCTCGAAGAGCGCTCGTAGCTAGTGCAGCGTAAGCAATGACTTTATGAGAAGATAAATGCTCTTTTATGTCTTCAAATACGCGGATGAGTTCTTTAAGGGTGCCTTCTTTAATGCGTTGTTCGCGGAAAACGTCTTGTCCCAGCCGAAGTTCATAGCGTTTGGCTAGAATTTCTCGAAAAAATCCATTGGGTTTGGGGTAGGCAATATAAAGTCGTATTGCGTTAGATCCTATATCAATGGCGGCGAAGGGTCCTTTTAAATTCCTCATGAGTTGTTTCTACAAGCATGATATAAACCATAGAAAATACAAGTCATATATGGAAGAAAAACTTTTTTACGATAAAGAATTGGGATGGTTGGCGTTTAATAGTCGGGTGCTCAAGCTCGCTGAAGACCCACAAACTCCACTTATTGAGCGTTTGAATTTTTCTAATATTTTTCATTCCAATCTTGATGAGTTTTTTATGAAGCGAGTGGCGCGCTTTAAAAAGCACCTCGCTCATTTGCTAATACACAACACTAAACAATATCACGAGGATCTTGATCGTTGGGAGAAGATGCTTAAAGAAATTCGTGAGCTTCAATTTCGATCTAAGGTCTTGCTTGAAGATGGCTTGATTCCGGCACTAGGGGAGTCTGGAGTTGAATTGTGTGATTGGAAAAATTTAAAACAGAAAGATGAGCGATATTTAGAGCGATTTTTTCAAGAGAAAATTTTTCCTGTGCTCACCCCAATGGCTGTAGATAAAGGGCATCCTTTTCCTCTTATTTCTAACCTCACTTTTTCATTGGCTGTTGAACTCAAGCATCCTGAAGAGAAAAAGAAGCTCTTTGCTCGTATAAAAGTTCCTAATCTCTTTCCTACTTGGATACATCTTCCTTATAGAAGTCCCGATTTTCCCTATCGTTTTATAAGCACCATGGATGTTATGCGCCAGTATCTCGATCGCGTTTTCCCAAAAATGCAAATTGGTGAAGTGACGTCGTTTGAAGTTACGAGAAGTCTTGAGATTGAAGAGCGTGAAACAGACGATACAGATGATCTTTTGGAATTTATTGAAGAAGAACTTAAACTACGTAAGTTTGCTGAAGTGGTGCGAATAGAGTTTCCGAATAAGAAGGCTCCTTGGCTTATTAATTTCTTAAAAGATGAGCTAGAAGTGACTCAAGAAGAAATTTCTTATAATGAATTTCCTCTAGAGTGGAAGCGTTTAGATTCTATTACCAAATTAAGGTTGCCTTCTCTTCGCTATAAAAAGCATAACCCGATGGTGCCAAAGCGACTCCGTGATAAGAGTCGAAATATTTTTCAAATCATAAAAGAAAAGGATTTATTAGTTCATCATCCTTATGAGTCTTTTGAAGCCAGTGTCTTGAGATTCCTTGACGAAGCGGCTGAAGATCCGCAGGTGATCTCAATTAAAATGACAATGTATCGAACGGGTCGAGAGAGTTTGCTCATTGAAGCTCTTTTAAAGGCCGCTCGAAATGGTAAGCAAGTGGTTTGCTTGATTGAACTCAAAGCACGACTTGATGAGCATAGAAATATTCAATGGGCACGTCGTTTAGAAGATGAAGGAGTCCATGTTGTTTATGGCATGCCTAATCTCAAAATTCATGCAAAAGTGACTCTTGTTGTCCGTAAGGAACGTTCTAAATTTGTGACCTATGCTCATATGGGTTCAGGGAATTACAACGCGCAAACAGCTCTATATTATACCGATGTTGGACTCTTCACCTCTGATTTTAGAATCACCAAAGAGCTCACGGAGTTTTTTCATTATTTAACAGGTCGTTCTCTTAAGGAAGATTATAAACATTTATTAGTGTCTCCTATTAATATGGAGTCAAAATTTTTAAGTTTTATTGAAAACGAAAGAAAAAACGCAAAGGCAGGGCGGCCGGCGCGAATCGTTGCAAAGTTTAATAACTTTGATGATCATGAAATCATATTAGCGCTCTACCAAGCTGCGTCTGAGGGAGTGAAGATTGATTTGATTGTGAGGGGTTTTAGTTGCCTCGTGCCTGGTGTGAAGGGCTTAAGTGAAAGTATTGAAGTCACTTCTGTTATTGGTCGCTTTTTAGAGCATTCACGAATCTTTTATTTTCAAAATGGAAAACAGGATCCTATCGATGGACAATTCTATATGGGGTCTGCCGATTGGATGAGAAGAAACTTACACGATAGAGTGGAACTCATCACACCCGTCTATGATTATTCCGCTAAGAGTCATCTGTGGGATTATTTGCAATTGTTATTAGCTAAACAATCTCGTCGATGGATTATGAATAGTAAGGGCAAATATCATCTGCATCATTCGACTTCACACGAATATCACATTCAAGAAAAGCTTATTTCAGAATTTTCTCCATGAAAGTTTGGATTGTTAGACATGCTTTAGCCATGGATCGTGAGGAGTATCGGCGTCAATTCCATCAAGTGGATTCACTTCGACCTCTCGTGCCCCAAGGTCGTAAGCGTTCGAAGCGAGTTTTTAGGATTTTAAAAATCAATTTTCTGAAGTTGGGGGGGGGCTTTTGAGTCCCTTTTTTAAGG
>JAGNHS010000003.1 GCA_018001635.1 Pseudomonadota bacterium
CAGCTAAGTCGATAGCTTTTGTAACCGCATCAGTTTCAGCAGAGCTCTCTTCAAGGAGGTTTTCCTCAATGCTGCTGTTAGCTTGGCTTTGCTGTAATTCAAAAGGATCGTAAGGCATTTCATTAGGCAGTTCTTCAGGCGGTGTTAATGAATCATCAACCTTGGGGATGTTCATTAAAGGATCCATTAATTCTTTATCAATGGAAATTTTTGCGGCTTCGTCTTGAGCTTCAATGGCTCCTGGTAAAGAGGCAAAGGCTCCTGATTCAAGTCCAGGGCTTAGAATTTCGCTGGCCATCTCTGGGACTAATAAAGAATATCCGCAGGAACATTGGATTTCGAAAGCCTCAGGATAGTCTTCCGTCATGTGTTTGTTTCCGCAGGATGGGCACCGTAATTCCATATAGGAAGTATAGCAATCGGTGCCCAATAGCGGCAGAGCTAGAACGACAAAAGATTGTCGTTTAATTTTTTTACAGTGAAGAACAAATTTTAGAAGAATTGCTTTCTACATAGTCCTGAACAGAATTCAACATGTCATTACATTGTGTGCGAACTTCAGCTTCTTTTCTATTAAGTGGACCATAATGTTTTCTTAAAGTTCTTAAAGTGATAGCTGCATATTCAGTAGCAAAGGCGGGGCAAGATTTTGCAAGTCTTTGAAAGTCAGCACCTGAACCACTGCCGATGATACTTTGACTCTTACAAGACACTCCTGGTGAGAAAACTTCTAGATAGCATTTTGATTTTCCAGCAGAATAATGGCTCATGACATTTTTTAATTCAGAGTTAGCGCCAATCGAGCTGTAGCTTGTTTGAAAAAGTCCAGCTTCTGAAGTTGTTGAGGTGTGGTTTGAGGCGGAGGTGTCATAACCCGTACAATATTTACCTGAAGACTCTCTCATTCCTAGACCAATAAGAAGCGTATAAACACTTTTAAGTGTTTCACCACCTGAAACGTCAATTTCCATTTTTTTTGCATCAAAAGTGCTCTCATACCAAGTCACTACGTCGTATGTTGTATTGTTTCTGTTTTTTTGAGCCATAATATTTGCAGAATTTTCGCGATTTCTGTAGCGACATAGGCTTTTAGCAAAGATGACTGCCATCCCTTGAATATAAGCACTTGGTGCGCGACCACGATCTTTCCAGCTATAAGAAGCGCATGATGAAGCTTTTGCAATATTAGAAATTTCTGTAACTACAGAGTTGTTAGCTGAAAAAACATTTGAACTTTGTAAAAGCATGGTGAAGGAAAAAATACTTAGGCCTAATTTTAATTTCAATGTGTTCATAAAACGTACCCCCTTGGAATAATATTTTCTCTGAGACTTTTTTGCTCTCAGAGTCGGCGCTGCGGGTACATCCAGTTTTTTGTCATTGAGGCGCCAGCACTCAATATGAAAGTTAGTATCAACGCATAATCAAGAATTTACCAATGAAGTTTTTATGAAGATTTGATCAATATTTGTTAAATAAATTTCATCATAAAATGAGGGCAATTTCAGAGCCGTTTTATCCTATTTTTAGAGGCTGATGCATTGTTGAGAGTCTTTAAAACTAGGCGTTATGATTGCTTTTATTCAGTTTTAATAGAATCGGCATCAAAGATAAGCACACAATTATACCTAAAAAAAATTAGGAGTCTTTTAAAACTCTTTGTTTAGTTTCTTGACCATCAAATGAAATGAGCAGTTCTTTTCCTTCTAGATTAGAAACTATATTAACAGGTCGACTCCAAATTTTGCTGAGGTTTCTTAAGGTTAGATCCGCAAAATCAAACTTAAGTTCTCTTCCTTCAAATGTGTGTTTGAGAAGAAGTTCACCGCGATTTTCAAAATTGGCATCTACAATTTCGATCATGGGTTGTCCAAAATTTGTTAAGTCATTTAATAGTTGAGTTTTTACAGCTTTAAATTCTCGACTTTGAATTTCGTATTGAGCACTTCTTTCGTTGTAAGCAAAACTAAACATTTTGTTTCTTCTACAAAAGTCTTCAGTGAGAAATTCATCAATAAATGTGATGTCGTTATAAAGTTTTCGAACTTCAAAAACTTTCTTTTTTCCCAAACCCACTTTTTTATCCCAGCGGCCTTTGGCAATATAGTCATCGCATTCATCCCACTCTTTGCCGAATTGTCCTTTATCCCAACGCTCTTCAATGTCTCTAAATAGTTCAAGTCCAAGTTTGTATGGATTTAACGAACCAGGGGCAGTGGCGACAGTTCCGCTATGAACAGCGGCGTAATCAATCACTTCAGCGTCAGTGAGTAGATGCTGAGTCATGATGCGAGTGTGCCAGAAGCTAGCCCAGCCTTCATTCATGATTTTTGTTTGAGCTTGAGGGGCAAAATAATAAGCCTCGTCTCTAACGATTTCGAGAATTTCTTGCTGCCATTCTTTGAGAGGAGCGTTTTGTAAAAGGAATCCTAGGACATCTCGTTCAGAAAGATTAGGAAATCTTTCTTGCATTTGAAGATCTTCATTGATTCTTTGCTGCTGCTTTTCAAGATATTCTTTAGGATTGATAAACTTATCCATGTAAGATTTTGCTTGAATCTTTTGTACGGTGCTTTGTTGAATAAGTTGTTCACTGCTAACGTCTTTGTTGTCGCGTTTACGGCGAATAGCGCTAGCGTGGTAATCGATAAGATTTTCCAGAGACAAACAACAGTCTATAAATTCTTCAACAGTTTCAACGCCAATACGTTCTTGAATTCTTCTCACTTGAACGGCGTGATTGGCCATTTGATCGAGCATGCGGCGATCTGTGTGTGAAAAATAAACGTTATTCTTAAAAAAATCGCTGTGGCCATAGACGTGGGCCATAACAAGCTTTTGTTCAAGTAATGAATTAGAGCTCAATAAATAAGCGTAACAAGGATCGGTGTTGATGACCATTTCATAAATTTTGCTGAGTCCGTAGGAATAAGATTTTGAAAGTCGATCAAATTCCATTCCAAAACGCCAGTGTGGATAACGCTGGGGAAAGCCACCGAGCGATGCCAATTCATTCATTTCGTTGTAATCAACAACTTCATATATAACTTCAAAAAAATCTAAGCCAACTTCAACGGCTCTTTTTCTTGCTAGTTCTTGCCATTTTTTTAGTTCTTCAGAAAGCATTGTTTAATGTCCTGTTCCTAAGAATTTTTTTATAGAATCGTAAATAGCATCTTTATCGGGAATTCGAGTGGCTACTAACTTTTCATTGTTATTAAAAGCCTCCATCAAATCT
Source organism: Pseudomonadota bacterium (assembly GCA_018001635.1). Classification (GTDB taxonomy): domain Bacteria; phylum Bdellovibrionota; class UBA2428; order UBA2428; family UBA2428; genus JAGNHS01. The sequence goes on from JAGNHS010000003.1 coordinate 3,239, forward strand.
TTAAAAAATTGACCAGAGCCATAACGACTTTCAACTTGACCATAAGAAAATTGATTGACGATGGGGAGTAATTTGTCGGCTAGCATATCCAGGCAAAGCTTAGTGTCTTCAGTCGACCAGTTATCACCATCACTAAAGTGAAAGGGGTAAATATTCCATTCACTCGAAGAATAATCAGAGCTAATGATGTCGAGTAATAGTTTATAGGCGGAGCTTATTAAAGTTCCACCCGATTCACGAGTTTTGTAAAAGGTGTCTTCATCGACTTCTTTGGCAGAAGCGTCGTGAATAATATATCTACGTTCAATGCCTTTGTATTGAGAGCGTAGCCAAGTGTCTATCCAAAAGGCTTCGTTGCGGACGATGTCTTTTTGCAGGTCACCCATCGATCCAGAGACGTCCATTAAATATAATATGACTGCGTTTGTTTGAGGCCGTGGACTCTCAGCCCATCCTCTGTATCTAAAGTCACTTTTAATCGGAATAATAACTGGATTCTCGGGTTTATAAATTCCCGAAGAAATTTGTCGACGAAGTGCTTCTTTATAAGTTCTTCGATAATGTCTTAGTGATTGTGGTCCTTGTCGATGGACGTCGCTATACTTGTGGCTTTTGGTGCTGATTTCTTTTGCGCCTTTAGGTTGAATGTTGGGAAGTTGAAGTTCTTCACCAAGCATTTGCGCGAGTTCTTCGAGGCTAACATCAACCTCTAAAGAGTGATCACCCTCATTGTTCCCAGCTTCTCCTTCGCCTTCTCCAGGTTGAGGATTCATTCCTTGAACAGGATCTCCAGGGTCGCCTGAGCCTTGGCCGACTCCGTTCTTTTTATTAGATCCATATATAAAGTGCGGAAGTTCAATTTGCGGCATTGGAATGGAAACACGATCTTTTCCACGTTTGGCAATCATTTCGCCTTGGGAGATGAACTTTTTTAAATTTCCGCGAATTTTTCCTTTAACAATATCTTTGAATCGCCCGTGATCGCGTTTAATTCCAGAAAGGGTAAAGATCCGTTTTTCCCCGTTCTCCATATATTTATTATAGGCGATTTCGAAATGGAATTCCTGTCTTTTAATGGGGAGATCTTAAAAGAGATTTATATGATGAAATGGGGCGCCATTTTTTTGGCACCCTTAGTTTTAGTCTAGTGTGAATGAAGCCAGACAAGGGCGATTATCATCTTTTTGCGCAACAGAGCACCAAAATTGGTACTGGCTCTCGGAGATCTGTCTCAATTGAAGGTGTTGAACCCAATTTAAATTAGGGAGTTCTTCAAAGACTCTACCTTCAGGGGGCTGAACCAATTTTTCTGGGTCTTCTTCGGCTTTGAGATCCCAGCGCCATAAAGTAGTTTTTTCCATATTGCTGGTTGCTGCCATTAAAAACGGTCCGTGATTAAGATCGGCGGCACAAAGCGAAGTTACGGGATTGTCCATTTCCGCTAAGGTCTGTATTTCTTCCTCTTGGGTCACTTTATTAAGGCGAATTCTGAAAATTGTTTTTTGATTTCCACTGACACCGTAAAGCCAGCCATCTGTTGAGGAGGCTACGGAGAGTAGAAAACTAGGGCCTGCAATTTTTTTAAATGTTGGTTTGGCTTTGATGTCGTGGGTTTTTAATCGAAAGAGTTTATTTTCTCTTCCAAGTAGCCAAAAATTATCATCAGCATCTCGGTGTATCTGACCATTGGGTAAAAGATCGGCTCGAAGTGAATAACGTTTTTCTGTATTAAGGTAGGGTTCTCTCCATATTTCAGAACCACTTAATCCAAATAAATTATCCCCGATAAGAAGCACGTCAACTAAAGCTCCACCCTCATGAGAGCGTCTAACTTGCAGTTCACCTTTTTGAATCTGGCCTATGGAGTGTCGAAGAGAAAATCCCATCCCACCAGAATTATCCATCAAAAAATCATTAAAATTGAGGGCGTCTAAATGGGGCCATTTTTTTCCGAAAAGCGAGTTGAGGGCAGAAGGCATGGATCCCTTGTGAAGGACGGCAAAAGCAGAATCGCCACTGGTAGTTTTTTGGAGTCCACCGGTGATGGCTACGGAATCATCTCCAAAAACTTTGCGGATTGGAAGTTTTTCAATGCTTTTAATTTCACTCCCTTTTTTATTGGGCTCAATCCTAAGAAGCAGATCTTCTGCAAAGGCTAGAGAACAATAAAAGCTTCCATCGTCTTGAAGGCTGAGTTTAGTGATAAAGGCTTTGTCTTGTTTGTCTTTTACTTCTAAGGGGTGAAAAATGATGTTCATACAATTTTTAGATTATTCAAAGCTTGGCGCGATTTGGCAAGCTTTTCCTCGGTTTCTTTTAATTTGATTTTCTCTTTATCCACAACCTCAGGAGGTGCTTTGTCTACAAATTGTGGGTTTTTTAATTTAGCCTCTTGTCCTTTAAGATATTTTTCTAGGTTTTCGACTTCTTTTTGAAGTCTCGCTGCTTCTTCTTTGAGATCAACAAGATCTTCTGTGGGGACTAAAAACTCGATAGCCTTACCGGCCTCAAGAGCACTCAAAACTCCTCTTGAGCTTGAGGAATTGTAAGTGCTTTTTATATGAAGCTCAGAAATTTTGGCTAAACTTTGAATCCAATTTTGATTATCTTCAATGAGCTTTAAGCTAATTTCGGGGGCATTTTCTATATAGACCCGAATCAATTTATTGGGTTGGACTTTTGATTCGGCTCTAAGTGTTCTCACTGAACCTATGAAGCTTTTTATGAATTCAAACTGAGCCAAGGCTTCGCTATCAGGAAAACTTTCACCCAGAGGAAATGGCTCTAGAGCTAGAGTGTCACTTTCTTTAATTCCAGGTAAAGAGTGCCAAAGCTCTTCGGTGATGTGGGGACAAATAGGATGAAGAAGCTTGAGATATTCTGAAAGTATATAAATTAAGTGGTCTGAGGCCTCTGCGCGGCGATTTTTAGATATTTCCAAATACCAATCACAAAAATCATCCCATAAGAAATGATAGAGACTTTCTGCGGCTTCGAGCATTTTGAATTCTGACCAAGATTTATTCACGCTTCGTGCGGTGGCGTTAAAACGAGAATGAAGCCATCGATCAGAGAGATCTTTGCATTTAGGAACTTTTCGAGCATCTGCTGAACTTAGGTCCATAGTCACAAATTTAGTCGCATTCCAAATTTTATTAATAAAATTTCGATAGCCTTCTACTTTGGCCTCAGACAATCGTAAGTCTCTACCCTGAACGCAAAGAGCGTTGAGTGTCATTCGAAGAGTGTCGGCTCCAAATTTCTCGATAAGATCTAAGGGGTCTATGACATTGCCTTTGGTTTTTGACATTTTCTGGCCATTTTCATCTCGAACCATTGGGTGAAGATAAACTTTGGAGAATGGATATTGTCCTGTAAGTTCTTTGCCCATCATCAACATGCGAGCCACCCAGAAAAATAAAATATCAAAACCAGTTTCTAAAACAGATGTTGGATAGAAGTTTTTGTAGTCGGGGTGATCCGTGTTGGGCCAGCCCAAAGTAGAAAAGGGCCAAAGTCCCGACGAAAACCATGTGTCGAGCACGTCGGAGTCTTGAGTGAGTTCAGAGTGGGAGCATTTCTCACATTTTTTAGGTGCGTTTACGCTGACGTGCATGTGATTGCATTGAGTACAGTAATAGGCAGGTATTTGTTGTCCCCACCACAATTGACGCGAAATACACCAATCGCGAATGTTTTCCATCCATCTTTGGAATTGATTGTGAAATTCATTCGGAACAAATTCTATTTCACCCTCAAGCGCGGCTTTGTGAACATTTTGAGCCATGGAGTCCATTTTGCAAAACCATTGATCGCTAAGATAAGGTTCTACAACGTCGCCCCAGCGTTCGGACTTTCCAATTCGCGTTTTGTACTTTTCCTTTTTTTCAAGCAAAGAGAGACTTTCGAGGATTTTTTCAATTTCATTTCTGGCTTCGAATCGGTCTAATCCAGCAAGTTGCGCTCCTTTTGAAGGGAGTCCGCTCACAATTTTAGCGTCTTTGGTAAAGACGTTAATAAGAGGAAGCTTATGTCGTAGGCCCACATCAAAGTCTGTGAAGTCGTGGGCTGGTGTGATTTTTACAACCCCACTTCCAAAACTTTGATCTACGAAGCTATCGCCAACAATGGGAATCTCACGATCTACTATAGGGAGTTTTATTTTTTTACCGATGAGAGAGTTGTAGCGTTTGTCGTCGGGATGCACAGCTACGGCGGTGTCACCCAACATAGTTTCAGGGCGAGTTGTAGAAATGATTAGGAACTGATTGGGATTGTCTACTAAAGGATATTTTAAGTGCCAAAGAAAAGTGTCACGTTCTTCGAAGATCACTTCAAGATCGCTTAACACCGTTTCGCCTTTGGGCGACCAGTTTACCAATTTTTTTGCTCGATAAATGAAACCTTTTTTGTAGAGCTCTACAAAAGCGTGTTCGACGGCTTTATTGAGATTTTCATCCATGGTGAATTTAACGCGAGTCCAATCGCAACTCACACCCATGGATTCAATTTGAGAAAAAATTCTTGGTTGAAAATCTTTTATCCATTTCCAACATTCTTCAAGAAATTCCGTTCTTCCAATATCGCGATAGTTCACACCCTTTTTTTCAAGATGTTTTACAACTTGCATTTGGACTGCGATTGAGGCGTGATCCGTTCCAGGTAGATAAAGAGTTTTATCGCCGCACATGCGATGCCAACGAGTTAAAGTGTCTTGTAAAGCTAGAAAGAGCGCATGTCCCTGATGGAGGACTCCGGTAACATTGGGGGGAGGCATCATGAGGGTGAAAGTTTTTCCGCTCGGTGAGGGATGCTTTTTTAAGGACTCAGGTGCAGAAATTTGAGATTTCTTCCAAGAATCTTGCCATTTTTTATCGTGAATTTGCGGGGTGTATGCCTTCTCCATAGTCTTAAGCTTAGTCATAACCTTATAAAGCCCGAAATTCACTTTATTTTTTAATTGTGCGCGAAGAAGCGGGCCTGGGAAGTATCTTATATTATTGGCTTAGTTCCTTTTGAACCTAATCAATATCGATGAAGTGTGAGTTAATGAATACGCAATATAGTAAGTTTTAAGTATTTAGATGGGTTACAATTAATTGAAATTTGAGTTTTTACTATCATACTCAACAAATTCAACGCTTTCCCAGGCCCGTTTCTTCGCGCACAATTAAAATAATTGTGGGGGTTAGTAGGCGTCGAGAGTGTATTTTTGCTTTTTCTTGCCTAGGGCTTTGAGGTGTAAACCCGAGGAGATTCCGAGCATATAAACCCTATTTTCTCTAAGTCCTGGAGAGTGGTCGAGTTCTTCGGCGTAAGTGGTCAGGGTTAAATTAAAAAGCGGTAAAAATCTTAAAGTGAGTCCCGCAGTCCAGTAGCCTTCATAAAATCCGGCCCGTAAATCCATAAAAAGTAAACTGACCTCAGTGCCTAGAAATATTTGTTTTCCAACGGCGTAATCGACGCTTCTATCGAGATGTCTAGCATCAACGAGAACCTTTAAATCAAAAACTTCAGACTCGATTGTATACGCGCTCCCAAAATTAACACTTTGTTGCTGATAGCTGGGTTCTTTAAGAGTGAGGCTTTTGTTTCTAAAGTGAGTGGATCCCACGTCATCAATGCTGATGCCCAAACTATAGTAGTGATGTTCACTTAAGGGTTGTTTGTATTGGAAACCTAAATTGGCACCCACGCCAATACCTTTTTTCGTTAATCCAGTTAAAGTGCTTAAACTACTATTAAGAAAAGTCGCACCTGTAATTTCTTCGTCAATGATAGTTCTTTTTATATAATGAATTGAGGCACCGAAAAAAAATCGATCTTCATAACTAAAGCCAGAGCCTAGCGTGAAACCCCAGTCATCGCGTTCTTTAATGTAGAGTTCAGGATTTACGGGATTTCGATATTCTGCTGAGCCGTCGATTGCAAAGAAAGCGCCCATGGCAAACTTGGGGATAGCCACATTTGGAAATAAATTGCTTTCAACTGTGAGTGGCTTTCCTAAGAAAGGTGAAAATTTATCAGAAATTGTTGATGAGCCCCCTTTGAAAGTGCTCAGTGAAGTACCGCTTTCATAGGCGTTAGCGGCCACTCCCAAGCTGGGATTAAAGACTTCAAAATTATATTCTTGGTTTTGACCAAGGCCAGCGGGATTATAAAATAAAGCAGAGCCATCTGTAATTACGGCAACTCCAGTATTGCCTCGTCCAAGCCAGCGGGGATCTTTGTAGATGGGGCGTGTGTAATAGCTTATGGCGTGAGCGTAAGAGCTTAAGAATAGAAATAAAAAACAAAATAGAGATTTTTGAATTCTTAGTCTTTTAATAAAAGAAAGAACTTCAAAAGGATTCATAGAATTATGGAACTGTACCTCCCGAGCAATCCGCACCTGTGTTGAGTCCCACTGTATTTAGATTAATTACGCTTCTGACGCCCAAGCATAGGGCAATTTCCGGAGCCGTGGTCCCCGGGCAGGGTATGGGATCAAAGCTTGTGAGAACCGAAAATTCCGCAGGTAGGTTGGCTGCAAGAATCGCATCAAAATCAGACCCTGATCCAGAAACGTAGGCAGCTGTATCAATAATTCGGGGAACTGTAACCATGATGCGGTCTACAATGTTTTGAGGTAGTCCAGTTGCTGCCCCAAAGTTCACGCTAATTTTACACGCATTAAATCCGGCTTCTTTTACGTTGTTGGCGGCGTAAGCATAATAATTGAGGTTGGCTCCAATTCTTGCCCAATAAACTAATAAAGCGAAAAAATTTGTTTTGGCATTCCTTAAAGCGCCTCTATTGCCAGCATTCTCAATGCAACCGATGGCGCTTTCCATGTCGTTAACATCTTGCAAGCTTGCATCTATAAAGTGCTCAGAAAAAATTTCCAAAACAGTTTTAGTTGTGATGTCAGAGGCTAGTGAATCGAAGAGGTTTATAATTCTTAATCCCGCTCTGCCGGCATAGGCATTTGCGGCAATATAAGCAATTTCAGGTTCTGTTTGGCGCCTCTCCCAAACTGGTACGATATATTCCAGTGCTGTATCAAAATTTTCTTTATCAATTTCTTTACGTGCACGATCGATTCTGTAACTATCGGCTTTTTCGTCACTCGTCGATCTGAATAAATTTTTACTGCACTGGCATAGAGCAAAAATTAAAAAAATATTCCAGTTGATGATTTTAAAATACGATTGCATAACGCCCCACATATTTTCGATCGTTAACTCGAGGTCTGTTTTGAAAAGCTATGTTTTCTCCGTATGACGAAAACTCTAGAGCTAAGCTTCCAATATGCAGTCCAAAGCCCCCGGTCCAATATCGACCTTGATTTATTCCGGCCCTAAGGAAAAGAATTTTTCTAACATTGAGTTCCCAGCCAGCGTGAATATGATCTGAAGAACTACGGTCGCCCTTTTCTTTGTTTAAATAGTTAATGTCTTTAATCTCACCGCTGATATTACTGTAGACGTTTCGACCATGTTTCATTTTAAAACCTAGCCCTACGTTGATTTTTTCTCGAATGGCGTTGGGTGGACCTTCGGTAGAAAGACTATTTTTGAATAAGTTTTGTGCTGCTTCAAATTTGGTGTTTCCAATATCTTGAATGGCTACTCCCAGCGTTGGGAGAAACCTTGTAGGAATTGTCAGCATCAATCCTGCGTCGTAACCTGTTCCAAAACCTTCACGCCATTCATTTGGGAAACTCAAACTCGAAGCGTATTCGGCTGGAGTGTATTCCCTGACCATTTCGGCTCTATCTAGAATTTTAATTCCACCGCCTACTTTTAAAATTCCACCGAATAGTGAAAAAGCTGTATGTATGTATCCACCTAGTTCTACATAGCTAAATAGAGCCATCGAAGAATCTTGTTGAATGCGACCTTCTGCAAGACCTCTTCCCAATAAGCCAAATGAAAAATTCTTAACTAAAAGTTGAGGAAGAAAATTCATTCCAGCAGAATAGTTTTTACCCTTATTGCTTTGAATTTTTGTTAAGAGTGAATCGAGTTGAGTGATGTCTTTAAAGGTGTCCTTAAAAAGAAAAGCTAAATCCTCAGAGCCAAGAGTTTCAACATCCATCACTTTGAATTGAAGTTCATTTATTTTTGCGAGACCTGCAGGATTGTAATAAACGGCTTCAAAATCTTCATTAACAGCGGTATAAGCGTCACCCATGGCAAGTGCTCTTGATGCTTGAAAAAATGGACGCTCTCTTGTGAGTTGAGCATGACTGCTTAGGCTCAAGCAGCTTAGGGCGAAGACTATGGCCATAAAGAGGGCTTTCATGGTTATAGTTTAGGGCTAACTCACTAAGCTTTATTCCAAGATTATTTGACTAGAGTAATTATTGGCGTGTCTATAAGCATAGACAAAAGACTGACTTCTTTTAAGAAGCTTGCGACATTTCACTGTCGGAATCGTCGTGAGCTGGGCCCTTTATAGGGAGTTTTATGGTGAATTCGGTGCCATGTTTTGGGTCGGGTTCGGTCAGGCTTTTGACATCAAGCTGTCCGCCGTGTCTTTGAATAATTCCATAGACAATCGACAGTCCAAGGCCGGTTCCTTCTCCAACTTTTTTCGTTGTAAAAAATGGATCGAATATTTTATCTATATGCTCTTTCGAAATTCCTCTACCGTTATCTGCAATTTTTATTATTAAATAATTTTTGTCTTTTAGGCTCGAGATTTTAATTTCACCGTTCGACTCTATGGCCTGTGAAGCGTTGGCAATGATATTTACAAAAACTTGATTGAGTTGTGATTTATTGGCTTTAATGATTCCATCACTGCAAAGATCCCAGCTGAGTTCAATTTTATTTTTTAGTTGGCTTCCTAAAAGTTTGGTAGTGTCTTTTAGGCAAAGATTTACATCGCAATCATCCAGTTGACCTTTGTCGAGTCGAGAAAAGTTTTTAAGGCCCAGAACAATGTCTTTAACTCGAATGCTTCCTTCAAGGCATGATTGAATAATGTCGACCATGTCTTTTCGAATAAAATCCCAATCAATTTTTTTGAGATCTGCTACAGCTTTTTGTCGAGTGGCTTCGTCTAAGTTTTCTAAATTTCCTTTAATAATTCCATCAAGTTTTTCTAAATCATCTAAGTATTCTCTAAGTTGAAAAACGTTAGAGTATATAAAGGCAATAGGATTATTGAGCTCGTGAGCAACACCGGCGACAAGTTGACCTAAAGAAGACATCTTTGCGCTGTGAACAAGTTGATCTTGGGTGTTTTGCAAAACCCCGTGGGCTTGTGCCAATTCTTCTAGTTTTGTTTCAAGAGTTCTTTTCGTGGCCTGCACAGAATTGGCCATATCGTTGAATCGCTGAACGAGGTATCCAAGCTCTGTCGCAGAATCTTCTTCTACAGGTTGGACCCACTGGCCTTCTTTCATGGCATCTACAGCGTTAACGAGTCTTGATATAGGTTGTGTAATTCTTTCTGCGAGTGCAACTGTTAAAAGAAGAACTATGGCGGCAATAATAATTCCTAGGCCGATAATAGAAAGAAAAATTCTTTTTTGAAGTAAAGTTAAGCTGTGCTGAGAGAGTCCAATGTTTATCCAAATAGGCTCCTCGTTTGTTTCTATATTTAATTTGGAAAAGAAAAACGTATAAGGTTGTTTGGCAAATTCTGTTTCCCAAGAGTTGTTTTTAAAATTCCAAGAATCAGAATTTTTTTCAAGGAATAATTTAAGTTCAGGGTTAGAGCTGCTCAAGACTTTCCCTTGCATGTTTAAAAGACTCACATCGAGGTCTTGAAGAGAAGCAAGAACTCCAAGTATGCTTTGATTAAACTCAAGTTTTCCATGAAATACTCCCACAAAATTTTTCTTCTTATCTAATATTCTATGAAAATAATGGAAAATGAGACCGTGATTTGAGAGTTGGTTTTGAGTGTAGGTCCACCAAAAGCCCTTTTTTCTAATCGCATTTAAAAAGCCCTTTCTCAATTCCTGACTTCCGTTGTTGGTAAAAATTTCTGCTTTTTTAAAAGGGAATGGAATTTTTGTTTGGGCAGCGGGCTTTCTTTGATCGGATCCGCGTGGACTCAAATTAATCAAAAACTCTTTCCAACGTTTCTCCGCGTTTTGCGTTTTATCAAAAATTTGTAGGCCTTTTTTATTGTAAATACTTATTTCGTTAAAGTGACTTTGGCTTAGGATCGCACCTAAAAAAGCATTTTCAACATCTTTGTCTTTGGCTAAAATAGAAATTTTTAAATCTTCGTTGGAGCCAGCGCTCAAGGCATCGGCTTCTGCTTGTCTCAACATGGATTCAAGATTTCTAACTAATGTTGAAATTTCGGGTCTAGCTCTTCTTAGGATTTCTTGATGAATGGATTGTTTTAATGTGTAAAGCGTGAAAAATCCCATTCCTATCATGGGAATGAGGGTCAACGGAATAATCGTGACCAATAGATAATCTCTAAGCTTTTTTCTAGGCTTCACCATAGACTTATCGGCAGATTTTGTTGAATTCTAAGTGCTCTTCTTAACCTAATCTTAACGTGATAGGTTGCTATAGGTGAATCGATTAAGTCTTGAAAAAAGCCCTTATCTTCAACAGCATAAAGATAATCCCGTGGATTGGTTTCCGTGGGGACAAGAGGCCTTTGAAAAGGCTAAACTCGAAAACAAATTAATCTTTATTTCAATTGGTTATTCAACTTGTCACTGGTGTCATGTGATGGAGCGAGAGGCCTTTGAAGATTCTTCAGTGGCTGACGTTTTAAATCGTAATTTTGTTTCTATAAAAGTCGATCGAGAAGAGCACCCAGAAGTGGATTCCATTTTTATGGATGCCATACATTTAATGGGACAACGGGGAGGTTGGCCTTTAAATGTATTTTTAAATCCTGAATTAAAGCCCTTTTTTGGTGGAACATATTTTAAAAAAGATGTTTTTCATTCTATTTTAGGACAAATACAAAAGCTTTGGGCTGAGGCCCCAGAAAAAATAAATGAATCTGCTCAAAGCGTGCTTGAACATTTGAGCCAAGCGTCATCACCGCAAAAGGTTGAGAATCTAAATGTGAAAGATTTAACACTTAAGTTTTCTGAGTCGGCTCTTTCGCGTTTTGATGAAAAGCATGGTGGACATAGTGGAGCTCCAAAATTTCCAAATGCTTATGAACTTGCATTTTTACTCAGAGTTTATAGAAATAACTTAAATGATGAATTGAAGAATTTGATTGTACACACTTTAGAATCTATGGCTGCTGGAGGAATATTCGATCATATTGAAGGTGGTTTTCATAGATACAGCACCGATGAAAAATGGCTGATTCCTCATTTTGAGAAAATGCTTTATGATCAAGCTTCTCTTCTCAATGTTTATGCGGAAGCTTGGCAGCTTTTTAAAAATGAAAATTTTAAGCAAGTGTCGGAGCTTTTGACTTCATATTTAAAGAAAAGATTGATAACTTCTGACGGTCTTTTTTATTCTGCTGAAGACGCAGATTCTGAGGGCGAGGAAGGGCTTTTTTTTGTTTGGACTTTAGATGAGCTTCAAAAATGTTTAACGGACTCTGAGTTTGACTTGTTTTCAAGGTATTTTTCTTTAAGTCGTGAGGGGAATTTTGAAAATGGAAGCAATGTTCTTTCTTTGAAAGAGCCTTCTAAATTTTCTGAAGCTCATAAGGAGTGTCGCTCTATTATAAAAAAAATAAATGAGCATAGAGAAAAAAGAATCAGACCCTTTAGGGATGAAAAAATATTGCTAAGTTGGAATTCCTTAATGCTAGGATCTTTAGCTAAATGGGCTCGAATTTCTCAATCTGATTTTTGGAAAGAAAGTGCCATCAGAACTGCGAATAAGTTGTTGGAAGTCTTTGCCGCAAATCCCAAAATGCTTTCTCGTCGTTTGATAGATCGAGATTTGAAATATTTGGCAAATCTTGAGGATTATGCATTTTTTATTTCTGCCTTGATTGAGGTGTCTCAAATTTGTGGAGACGCGCATTTTTTAGAAAGAGCTCTAGAATTGCAGCTAGCCCAAGATGAGTTTTTTTCAGATGAAAATAGGGCCTTTTATTATACTTCACATGCGAAATCTGAAGATTTAATATGCCGCCAGAAATCTTCATTTGATAATGTAACTCCCTCGGCTAATTCAGTATCCTTTGGAAATCTTGTTCGCTTAAATGTTTTAATGCCCAATTTCGAAATCGCTAATCGTATAGAACGTATGAAAGCGAATCTTCCTGTTGAGTTAAATAAGCACCCCTTGGGATTTCCTGTTTTAATGAGTGCCTTAGACTTTAATGAAAATATGAGTTCAGGAAAACTCTCCATTGGTGCAAGTAATAATCTTGAATATTGGGAGCTCATCACATCGCTGAGTTCAAGTTTTTTTCCCTATTTGCTTTTTAATGTTGGTGAAACGAAAAATTCTAGATTTCAGTATTGTCCTCAAAACCTTTGCCTGCCGCCGACTCAAAGTCTCGAAGAAGTCTCAGGGCAAATATTAAATTATATGGGAAATCTAAATCCCACTGATAAAAGAGAAATGTAGAAAGCAGAAATCAAACCAATATCAATTTGGAAATTTCTTGTAATCGGTATGAAATAGTTGGCGGTTAAAGCCAGTATAGGGGCAATATCTTTTTTTGAGTCCCCACTTCCTGTGTGAAATTTAAGAGGGATGTCTTTTGATTTTGTAATACAAACTCTTCTGCCCGTGGGTAGTGTTTGGCATTTCTCAACAGACTCTCTCACGTAGAGGCCACCGACAAATCCATAAATGAAGTTTGGAGTTCCGGCCCAGGTCATACCGGCGGCTAAACCTACTGCGGGATGGCCAAAGCTATCTTGCAACAACATGGCGCCGTATTGAGTATCGAGATATCTGTACGAAAATACAAAACCAGGTGTTTCTACAAAGAATCCATTTTTATCTATTTTACGAGGCATAAGGTCAATGGTTTCTTGGGGGCTTGGTTTAAGGGCATGAATTCCAATACCGCCTGGAGCCAATGTGATATTAGCTTTTCGTGAATAAGCTTCAGAATTTAAACAGAAAGCCGAAAAAAGCAAAATCGTTAAAACTCTCATCTTGTTAATGAAAAATTTTACCAGATAAAAATACTTATTCAGGTTATTTAAAAAAAATGATTAAATAAAAATATACGCTTGCTCCGAGGTGGCTTCATTAAAAGAAAGGGAGCCTTTAATTGACAAACCACCCCGGAGACAAGACGGAACGTGTTTATTCAACACGTTTCTTTAAATCCTCGAAGCCCCTACCTACCTAAGCTCGAGGTTTAAACTTGCCAACAGTGCTCGGTCTCCGAAGAGATCTCGCTCTGTTTATTATAAATTTTTGCGGGAATTTTTTTAGTTTCCCCCGCCCCTTAGATTTAACTACTACTTCTTCTCTTTGAAATGCAATACTTAAAAACTCTTTATACTTTTCTTATCTACTTCGCTGCGTTAGCTGGAGAATTTGAATTAGCGAATAAGAAAATAATAATTAAGAATTTTTCGAAACTTTAATTTGTTTTTCTTTTAATAGAGTTTCTAGCTCGCCAGTTTGAGCCATTTCAGTAACGATGTCGCAACCGCCTACAAATTCACCTTTAATATAAAGCTGGGGAAGTGTTGGCCAATTTGAAAAATCTTTTACAGTTTGTCTAAGCATGTCATCTTCTAAAATGTTCACGCCTTTAAATTGAACTCCAAAATGATTTAAAATTTGAACGACTCTTCCAGAGAATCCACACATAGGCATGTCTGCAGTGCCCTTCATGAAAAGAGCAATATCATTACTTGAGATAGTATTTTGAATGAGTTGCTTGGCTTCTTCGTGTGTCATTGGAGCCTAACATAAGTCTTAAGGGTGAAGGCATGCAAGGGTCCTTTGAAGAATTCCCCTAAGCAATTCATGACCATTTGGTGTTGTTGAATGCGACTTTTGCCTTCAAATGCTGGGCAAATAACAACGGCTTCAAAATGATCACCAGTGCCTGTAAAGTCTTTAATTTCCACGGAAGATTCGCTTAGATGACTTTCGATTGTTTCTTTTAATAAATTGGGATCCATGGCTGATAGCTATAGCATTTCGGGGGTGGCCAACCCAAGAAATATTTTCTATCCTATAAAGCCTATGAGTGAATTTGTTGAGCTATTAATTGTCGGTGCGGGGCCTTCTGGAATTGCGGCGGCTATTGAAGCCAAAAGGCAGGGCCTAAGTAAAATCAAAATTCTCGAAAAGGGTGCCTCTCACTCGAGTATGATCAGAACTTTTTATAAAGAAGGCAAACGTGTCGATGCCCAATACGCGGGTCTTGAACCCATATGTTTTGGGGTGATGTGCTTAAGAGACGGTAATCGAGAAAGTTTTCTGTCTTTTATGGATCATGCCATTGCCTCTAATGGTGTTGATATCTCCTATAATTGTGAAGTTTGGGCCATTGAGAAAAAAGCGACTGAAGGCTTTATGGTTAAAAGTAGTTTGGGTGATTTTGACGCTCGCACGGTTGTTATTGCTATAGGAAAAATGGGCCGTCCACGCACTCCCGATTATTATTCTAAAATTCCCAATTCACTTAAAAATAATAAAACGATTCTTTTTGATATTAATTCTAGGGATCTCAAAGGATTGAATGTTTTGGTGGTGGGTGGGGGTGATAGTGCTGGAGAATATCTCGACATGCTCCACGCCCAATCTAAAGTGACGTGGAGTTATCGCCAGACAGTGATAGCTAAAATGAACGATTCCAATAAGAAGATTGTAGAAAATCTTATTAGAGACAAAAAAATTGAAGTGCTTTTGGGTTCGCAAATTAATGGGATTGAAGATGAAAACTCTAAGGCAAAAGTTGTTTTTTCGGATTCTAATATTGGCACTAGAAGCTACGATGCAGTTTTGTACGCACTTGGAGGAGTCACTCCAGTTAATTTTCTAAAAAATATTTCTGTTAAGGTGAGCGAGGCGGGCGAAGCCGAGGTGAATCAAGATACTTGTGAGTCCTCTGTTTCAGGTTTGTATTTAACAGGTGATTTGTTGGGTAAGGGCAAGGGTGGGGGTAGTATCATTAGTGGTTTCAATTCTGCTCATGCGGCCGTTAGAGATATTGTGTCGAAACATTTTTCGATGCCCATTACAGCCGATGAAGTCAATTTGGATCACTTAAAATTTTAATGTTGAATTAATAAGTAAAGCAATCGTTCACAGAGTCCCATAACGGAACTTAGGGGTCGAAATTTAGAAAGTTTTAGATCTTTTTTTTCTACTTCGTTTTTGTGACGGTCGAAAGCTTTGAGCGTTCGTATAAAACGGTCATTTTTCGGATTGAATTGCTCTGCTTCTCGTGCGTAATCTCTGACTATAGATGAATTAGGGTCTCTAGTGGCTAGAAAAAATTTTTTTGCAGAGGCGTCGCTGATTCCGGATAAGTTATCCCAGTTTTTTAACCTTAATATTCTATATCTTGATGCAAGGGAAATCTTTGAGGGCCATCTGTGCCCAATAATTGATGTAGAAATATAAGTTTTGCCCATCGCACGGAGATCGTTAGTAGAATTTGCGCCTGTGACTAAGGCGGGTAGTGTGCCTTGCCCTAACACCCATCTGAAGGCTTCCTGGGGAAGATTTCCAATATTTACAAAAATCACATCATTTTTATCCATTGAATCTAGTGCTGTTTTGAGTTGGCTGTCGCTTATAGAAAAAGCTTCAATTTTTGTTGGAGGTGTGGCCAGGGGTAAGGATTGGGCCATGGCTTTAAAGTAACCGAAGTGATCGATACTATCGGAGAGCAATCCAATCACTAGCGGGCCTTTAAATTTGTCGGGTTCTACGGCAACGGCTTGTCGGTATCCATAAATAATATCTTCGAAATGATATTTTCTGCCAACATTATTATATGACATCAATGTTTCGAATTTGTTGTTTGGGTCGACAAGCGCGAGAAGTCCATCAATTTTACTGGCTAATTCTGGAGTTTGTAATTTTGATTTTAAGAATTCCTCAGCATTGCTGACCTCTTCAAGTGGAATGGTGAGGGGCCAGTTTTTTGAAAAATTTAGAACTATTGAGCGACCCTCGTATTGTACTACGGCATTATCCCAGCCAGGCGGATTTATAACTATCAGACTCTGGGTTTTAAGATCAGGAGCAGCTCGGTTTCTTCTTCCGATGTAATCAGAGGCCCCCATAATTGTGAATTTTGTCATTTCAATGTCTGCAGGAAGTTCGTGAATGGAATTTACAAATCTAATTTCATCATTAAGGTTTGGTGATGCGCCCTTGATTTCTGCTCTCGTTGTATTAGATGCTATATCTGCTAATTCCGGAATCATTTGTTTTAAAGACGATCTTGTGAGTTTTTCAGCGACAATTTGTATTTGACCTGTGTATCCCAATTGACGAATTTTTTTTAAAAGAGTGATGTTAGTGGACGCGTGACCATGGCCTGCTGCACCCTCAATTAAAATTCGAATTTTAGGAAATTGCATTAAATAATTTCGAGCCCAAACTTCGTCAGGGTTTTCACAATACGTGAGCAGTGAAAATATAAAAGCAAATCCACTGAAAAAGTTTTTAAAACTAGATTTCAATTAAAACTCCAATTGTTCGTATCGGAATTTCTTCTATGAAAAATAATGAGTGTCAAAATTTTGTGGACTCACATCCAGCCAGCGTCTTTGCGAAAACTTTCTCCGTCGAGGCGTAATATTTTGAACATAGTTTTAGTTCGATCTCGATATCGACCTCGATCTCGGCTCTCAATGGCTTCTTCAATAAATTTGTCATAAGTAGAATTGGTAGTAACAAAAAGTTTTCCGCCCTTAGAGTGAACTTTGTAAACAATTTTTGTGAAGGGATTTCGCGTGTAGGGATGGTATCCTTCGTTGAAATCATCCAATATGAAAACATCGTATTGGTTTAACCAGCCTGTGTCTTTATCGAAGGCACCAATGTTAGATTGATTTGAATTTAAATAGAGAACGCGTAAACCTCTTCGAAAAAATTCTTTGGCCACGGCTACGGCTAAGTGAGTTTTTCCAAGTCCCATGCTGCCTTCTAGATAGAGACCAGCACCTTGCTTGGGTTTCACTTCAATAAGTCTTTTAGCGGCTTCAAGGGCAGTCTTTTGACTTTCATTTTGAGGGGCGTAGTTTTCGAGCGTGCAAAAAATATTTTCAAGGGGAAGCTCTGGGTTGGCCTTTAAAAAATCCAGATCGTTTTTGAGTGTATTTCTTTGGTCTTCACCCAAATTTTTAATATTCACTTTTAATCCTTGGGTTTCGTCATTGCTTATAATTTCAGAGTTTGGAAAGGCGCTTAATAGACCCTCGGATTGTTCAGGGCTGAGGAAGAGTTGTATCGAGAGTGTGTCATCGCTTAATAGTGCTGTTTCGCAAGCTAAAGTTGGAAAAGTTGAAAATAGGGTTATTGTGATTGCTAATAGTAGCTTGTGTATTTTGATTTTTAACACAGCGTGTATATATATCTGGAGCTTCTTTATAGGTCAATTTTAATGGATATTAAAAACAATAAGTTAAGCATTTTTTATTTAATCTAATAAGCTTTTTAGTTTGATTGTGCGCTAAGAAACGGGCCTGGATTATTTCTGCCAAAATTTATAAGTACCTTTAAATTCAATGACTAGAGCATCTTGGGGTGAGCGATGAGGCAAGGCCTCGAGCTTCAGGGGTCGCCCAAGCCGCTCTAGTCATTGAATTTAAAGGTAGTGATAGATTTCCAGGCCCGTTTCTTAGCGCACAATAGAATTATTTAAGTTTAGAGAAGCGAAATTTTAAAATGGCGATGACCCAGCTCATGGGGTCTTTAAAGGGTCGAATTTTCTTACCTTCTGTAAAATCTCTAGAGCTATATGAGACGGGTATTTCGAGGGGTTTGGCTCCGGCTCTTAGGAGTTTTGCTAGGAGTTCGAAATCAAAATCAAAGCGATCTGAGTAAAGCTTAAACTCGCTAAGATATTTGCGGCGAAAAATTTTATACATGGTTGTGGGGTCGCTGAGTCTTTGCCCGTAAATGACATTGAAAAATAAATGGAAGAAAAAGCCGCCCATATTTAAAATCAGTGCGCTTATGGGTTGTCCCGAAAAATTTCTAATTTTCCAATTACCTGCTGAGAGATGTCGGCTTCCCAAAACAAAATCAGTTTTACCATTTAAAATTGGAGCTAGAAGTTCGTTGTAATCATTGACGTCATATTCGAGGTCGGCATCTTGAATGAGGAGTATATCTCCTGTGGATTCACTTAATCCCTCGCGAACGGCATTGCCCTTACCTTTGGCTTTTGACTGAAAGATCACTTTAATATCGTTATCGGTGTCGCCACTTTCTTTTATGAATTCTTTCACGCGTTGCTCGGACTGGTCATTTGAAGGGCTAACAACAAGAACCATCTCCTTTTTGATGCCATTGCTTAGTTTTACGGCATAAACCTGTTCTAAAAGTTGTTTGACGGTTGCGGCCTCGTTATAAATAGGAATAATAATGGAGAGTGTGGTTTGGGCCATGTTGCTAAAAGCTTTTTAGTGGCTTGACCTAAGTCTTTGCAATCTTAAAGTGAAAAAAGAATTTATGAAAGCTCTTTTACAGAAGCTCCAGTCGGATAGCTTGTCGGGATATTTTTTGACTTCGCTTCTCCTTTGTTTTGTCTTTTTTCCTTATTTCTTTTTGGGGCTGAAAAGTCCCATGATGGCACCTCATTCATGGGCTTTGAGCGATACTGTCGTTTCGCATATGGTCTTTATTCCTGGGTTGAAATCATTCAAATATCAACTTTTTCACAATGGTCAAATTTTATGGAATAATTTGCGCGCCATGGGAATGCCCCTTTTGGCTAATGAAATTCAAGCCGCTCCTTTATTTCCTTTAACCTGGCTTTTTTTATTCTTACCAATCAGCTTATTTTGGAATTTTTTTGTGATTGCGAAGCTTCTTTTAGCTTCAACTTTTGGAATTTACATTGCCAGAAGAAGTTTGGGATTTAATTTTTATACATCCTTATTCTTTGTCTTTAATTTCTGCTTTGGAATGTATGTTTTAAGATACATGAATCATCCATGGCACAACGCTTTTATTGCGGGGCTGCTTTATTGGATTTTTTTAGACCGACTTAAGCAAGGGTCTCAGTCTATAAAAACTTTTTTAGGATTAAGTTTTTCTGTTTATTGTCTAATTACGGCGGGATTCCCTTCTAATTCAGTCTTGATGGGTTTGCTGGTCACACTCATTGTCGTGGCAGACGGAATATTTAATAAAACTTTGAAGAAGAATTTTAAATGGATTTTTCTCACATATTTAATGGCTCATTGCGTGGGGCTTTGTTTGGGGTCCTCCCAAGTTTTCTCCCTTCTAGAAACTTTAAAGCAAACAGCTGCCAGCTTTCGAAAGGATATAGGACTTTACCAAGTTAAAAGTCCGATTCTTTTTCTGGGTATGATTTTTCGATTTGCTAATGGTTTAGCTCCCTTTGAAATTATCCATGTTTTTAGAATATTGCCTATTTTTTTCTTTGTTTCCGCGGCGTTTGTTTTAATTCGTAATCGAATATTAAATCATTGGGATAAAATCATGCTTCTTGTTTTAGCTTTTGCGGGATTAAAATATTTTCCAATTCTTCCAATCTTTAACAAGTTTATGGGTTCCTTGCCCATATTGGATCGAACACACTTCACCATTTATGGTTTTTGCTTTTTCATTCTTCCATTTTCATATTTTTCGGCAAGAGGCTTAGGTTTTTGGATCGAAAAAAAACTTCATTCTAATATTTTGTATGCTTCATTGGGGATCAATGCCCTACTCATTATTGGGGCGTTCTTTTATGCGCGCCGTGAAGCTTGTGAAATAAATCCATTGCGTTTTGCTCTACTCATATTCCCCCTTTTCGCCTTACTTATATATTTATTTAAAGGGCGTTTGTTTTATTCAAAACCGAAGGGCATTTTTCTTTTAATAGCGGCCTTTATGCTTGAATTTTTATTCACTCAACCTTCAGGTTTTATAAGTACGAAAGATCCATTTTATAAAGCGAATTTAATTGGCGAAGCCAGCTCTGAAGATTTATCTCAACAGATTTCATCTGATGAAAAAATAAATTTTAGAATAGAAGAAGCCAATGGGGTCTATTCGGATTCAGGAGTGGCTACGGCAGATGTGGGTGCGACGGCTATTCTGAGTGAGCGTCAGCAAATATTTCGTAGCTCACTGTTTGAGGTTCCTTGGGAAGGATATTTGCCTTTAGAGAAAGCTAAATTCTCGTATTCGAATCCACTGCAAGCGACTTCATTATTCTGGGATTCGAAAAAGCAAAAGTTCAATAAAGATTTTAATCATTCGAGAGCCTATTTAGCGGCCAGCTGCAGGACGGTAGAAAACTTAAAGAGTGCTCAAGAAATTTTTAAGAACGGGTCATTTAAGTTTGGAGACTTAATCATTGAAGTTCCTGATTCGTTTTGTTCATCGTATCGTTTGAAATCGTTTCAAAATATAAAAATTCTCGAAGATAAGGGAAACTATATTCGTTTTGAGAGCATTTCTGGCCCTGCTTATTTAGTTCTAAGTGATACACTTTTTCCCGGATGGTATGCGCGCGATAAAATCAGTGGCGACAAGCTTCCCATCTTAGCTGCAAATTTGAATTTTAGAGCTTTAAAATTATCTGAAAAAAGACATTATGAAATCGAATATTTTTATGAACCTCTTTGGTTGAAAAAGTCTTTACTTATGTTGCTGTTTGGCTTTTTGCTTCTTGGCGCTTATTCGATTTTTTTAAAAAGGACTTCAACATGAGAAGACGTGAACTTCGTTTATGGATGTGGGCCGTAGCTTTGTTGGCTATTTATTCAACGTTGACTCTTTTTATAAGTGCCTGGGAGCTGAAGAGCACCATTGATGAAAATATTTATAGAGTGGCAGGGCTTCAATATTTAAAATTTAGAGAGTTTTCAATCAATTTTGAGCATCCTCCATTTTCTAAATGGTGGGGTGCGAGTCTCCCCTATTTGTTCGGTAAAACTGACAGCGTATTTTGGTATAGAGTTCCTCATATTTTATTGTTCTTGAGTGTGGGGTTATTGGTTTGTTTCCTTTTGTGGAGGCATGTCTCACCTCTCTCGGGGGTCTTCTGGAGTCTTTTATATTTTCTATGTCCGAATACGAAAGCTATGGCTTCACTTCATGTGAATGATTTTGATGTGGCCGCTTGGTTAATACTAATGGTGGCTATCCTTTATGCTTTTGCTCGAAAGCGCGATCATGCCAATGCTCCTATGTTTTTTGCAGGTATATCTTTGGCACTTTCGCTCAATTCTAAATTTACAGGGCTATTTATTTTGCCATTTTTAGGGCTTTGGTTTTTTCTTATACGAAGAACTCATAAAAATTTGAAAAAGGAATTGGGATTTTTAAGCTTAGGGATTTTCTTGGGTTTTCTTATAAGTTATTTGGGTAATTTTTCTGAAATTCTTTGGTATGGGAAGGGGATTGATGCTCAAAGATTGCATGATCGAGTGGCGACCCATCCTTCTTCACTCTTTGGAGAAATTCGGAGCACTGGATTTTGGTATTATTACTTAGTTTGTTTTTTTTCAAAAACACCTTTAATGGTTTTAGTCTTGCTTCCATTTGGACTTTATTCAGGAATAAAGCGCGACAAAACTATGCTTTGGCTTTGTGCAATTCCTGCACTTTTTTTATTGATTTATTTGTCGCGTTTGAATGTGCAAACGGGCTTAAGATATTTTTTACCAGGAGTTCTCTTAATTTATTTTATAGCCGCTTGTGGCTTAGCCAAATTTCATCAGGTTTTGGGAAATCAAGGGTCGTGGGTTATCATAGTATTGTTTTCTGGCTTGTGGATTTTAGATCAAAGAACATTGGCGACTGGTTCCTATCTTAGTTACTTTAATTCTTTAGCCCCCATGCCTACAACTCGAAAATTTACAGATGCCAATAATGATTGGGGTCAGGATATTCCTAATCGTTTAAAGAAAGAGCTTCCTTATTTGATAATTCATGTGAACTCATTAAACGAATCTGAACTAAGAACTAAGGATTTGCAAAGTCGAATTTATGTTTACGCTGGAGCCAATGATTTGATTGGATTTTGGTCTGTAAGAGCTAAAAAGCTAAATTCTTATGAGGCTAAAAAAATTATTGGGGCTTATGAAATATTTGAATTAAGTGTGGCACAGGCTATTGAATTAGCTCAGTCTCCCGCAAGACCTTAGTGCATATTGATAAAAATCTTGACGAACTATTGTGAAAAGTAACTGATAAAGAATGAGGCCATAACAAATAGAACTATTAACCATGCAAAGTTTGTTTTTTCTTTCATGCTCATAATTCACCCTCATGGATTAGGCTTTATTTCTATTCGACCGAACAGCGACAAACTTTAGTTAAAATTGAGTCAATGGCTTAAGTATATTTATCCTTCCTTAGAAAAGGACCGATATTCAATAAGATGGGCTTTATTCGAAAGATAATATTAGTCTTATTTATATCTTTTGCGAACGAAGTCTTTGCCATGAATCCGCTAAAGTATTGTTCGATGATTTTGAGCGTAGTTTGGGGAAACTTAGTTAATAAAGATCGTCGATTAACTCGTTTGAAAAGTAAAACTTTTATACAGGCTGGAGTGTGGAAGCTCGAATTTGAGTCCGGATTTGTGGGTATATATAAAGTGAAGTCTCGTAAAACAAATCCCTTTTATGAAGTGGCCGCCTATAAACTCAGTCAATTGTCGGGTCTCAATGCAGTCCCTGAAACTTTATTTTATAAAGAGGGAGAGGAAATTGGAAGTTTGCAAAAATATGTAGCGCCGAGAAATCGAGGCACTAAAAAACCCGTGCTTCTCGAAGCTAAGATATTATTTCTTGATTATCTAATGAGAAATGTTGATCGATTAACAGCGGGAATTTCGAATGCCCCTCCAGGATGGCACTCTAGTCAAACAAGAATGAGAAATCTTGTGATCGATAAAAATCATCAGCAATGGGCCATTGATTTTGGTTTTTCAAAGCCAGAGCAACTGGTCTTTTCTGTAGAAGATGAAGATATATGGCTTAGAATTAACGAGCGACCCGATCAAATTTTTCCAGGGAAAAACGTCCTGGAAAATCTTTTAAAATTAAGTGATGACGATTGGGCGAAATCGTTTGAAAAAAAATTGAGTCCGGAAGAAATCGCCTCTGTGAGAATGCGTCTTGGGAAAATTGTTGAGTTATTTAAGGCGCGCAGACTTTTTTAAGTTTCTAGTGTCATAAAGATAAAATACAAATAAGAGAAGAACCCCGAGAGCTTTCCCCGAAAATTTTTGTATTTCGACTCGAAGACTTCGCGGGCAGAGGTCGCCATAGACAAGTGAAATGCTTGCAAAACTTATAAGCAATTTAAATAGAGTGAGTTTTTGAAAAAGTCTCTTTTCATTGATTTTAAGGAAAAAAAACAAAAGGGGTGCGTAGAGAATATAAGCTGCGCTTTGACTGAGTGGAGAGAATAAGCAGCTAAAGCTTACGCCAGCAGAAAGGGAGTATGCACAAAGTTCTTTGAGATTCAGTTTGTCGCGATGGAGTTTTTTTAGCAAAATTGCGAATAAACATAATCCAGCAATAAACCCAATTCCTTGTGCTCCTTTGTAGCTTATTGAATATTCAAAAAAATATCTCAGGCTTTGAAAGAGGTGTTGAAAGCCAAGCCAGTTATTGTCTCCACCGAGCATAAATTTTTGCATGCTTTCTCCCCAGTCTCGATGGAGTTCTTGAAGCTCTGGCCAAGAAAAAATAAAGAGCGGAAAGGCAAAGCTGAATGCTAGAGCGAGCAGGAACATGAGTGCTGGGGCTGCGCTTTTCTTTTTAAAGGAATAACTCCACAACCAAAGTAAAGTTGCGGGCAGAGTTAAAAATTTCCAATTAGCTATAAGTCCGAGCATAAAGGACCAAAAAAGAACTTTCTCACCTCTAAGCATGGCTCCTACGGCCAGCATAAGAATTCCAATGAGGGCTAATTCGAGCCTAGTGTTGAGTATGGCACCTACAATTTCAGAAAATATAAGGGCTAAAAAGATTGCCCGAGCCTCGATGTTTAATTGGAAAGAATCGGCTAGGGATCGAAATCCTAGATAAAAGAGGATTATTGAGAGAATCATATAGAGCGCAAGACCTAGAGCATGAGGGAAGAATGCAAAAAGACTAAAGAAGCTGAGCCCGCAAAAGGGTGAGTAGAGATAATAGGCGGAGGGATAGAGGATTCCGTAGGGGTTTTTAGCGCTCCAAAGTATTTTGGCCGACTCACTGAAGATTAAATAGTGTCCGGATTCACCGCGCCAAAGAAGTTGAGTAAGCGTGACCACGCAAGCGATGAAAAAAATCCAAGGTGCAACGCGCGTAAGTGCTCGCATATATAGACAGCATAAGTCGCTCAGAGTAATTCTATCAATAAGCATGTCAGAAGAGAGTCATATTCACCTTATTGAAAGGCCCTATAAAATTTTTTGCGGGACTTCTAATCGGGCTCTCGGCGAAAAAGTGGCTCAACATCTCAATATCGAGTTGGGCCAGTGTTTAATATCTCGTTTTTCTGATGGCGAAATCCGCGCTGAAATTCAAGAAAACGTTCGCGGTCGTGATATTTATGTCATTCAAAGCACCTGTGCTCCTGCGAATGACAATTTAATGGAACTTTTGGTTTTGGGTGATGCGCTTAAAAGAGCTTCTGTCAGAAGCATTTGTGCAGTCACTCCTTATTATGGTTATGCGCGACAGGATCGTAAAGTGGCTCCTCGAACACCTATTAGTGCGCGATTGGTAGCCGATCTCATCACAACAGCAGGTTATTCGAGATTGATTTCAGTCGATTTACACTCTGGACAGATTCAAGGATTTTTCAATTTTCCTGTAGATCACCTTTTTACAATGTCGGTTCTCTTTCCTCATCTTCACGAGGCCTATGTGAATGAGCCCATTACAGTCGTCAGCCCCGATGCTGGAGGAACTGAAAGAGCTCGAATTATGGCCAAATTGCTTAAATCTCCCCTGGCTATTGTCGATAAAAGACGTTTGGCTCCTAATGAAGCTAAGGCCCTTAATTTGATTGGTGATGTGGATGGGCGAGTAGCCATTATACTGGATGACATCATTGATACCGGCGGAACCTTGGTTAAAGCTGCGCAATTATTAAAGGAAAAGGGCGCTACAAAGGTTGTGGCCTGTGCCACCCATGGTGTTTTTTCGGGTTTAGCCCTCGAACATATGTCTCAGGCCGCTTTTGACCAAATTTTTATTACTGACACGATACCCTTGAATGATGGCTTCAAAAGGCTTAATAACCTTAGGGTTATTAGCGTCGGACCCCTGATCGCGGAAACCATTGCACGAATTCAACGCAACGATTCCGTGAGTGCGCTCTTAGAGCAATAATGCAGAGCTCATAGGCCGGCTTAATTAACTTTTTGGAGATTGGAAATGGAAACGAATCAAGAACTCAAGTTGGAAGTTTATCCCCGTGAAAAAACTGGTCGAAGCGCGTCTTTTCGCGTTCGTACTGCAGGACGAGTTCCTGCGGTCATTTACGGAGCGGGATTATCAAAAGATGGAAAAGCACTTCCAGTGTCTTTAAGTCTTCCGAATTTCAAAAAACTTTATACTTTAAAAGGTAAAAGTACTTTGCTTTCACTCGAACCCAAAGAAGGTGCGCCTTCTGATCTTTCTCAAAAGAAAGTTCTTTTTAAAGAAGTGCAAACGCATCCTTTAAAAAATACAGTCGTTCACGTTGATATTCACGAATTAGATTTGAAGAAACCTATTCGTATTGTTGTGCCATTAACTTTTGTTGGTAAAGCAAAAGGTCTTGCTGAGGGTGGCATTATGTCTATCATCACTCGTCAGGTTGAGATTAAAGCTCTTCCTCAAGATATTCCAAATCACATTGACGTCGACGTTTCTGACGTTGGATTAAACGATTCCTTGAACGTGGATGATCTCGTTAAGAAAATGGGAACCACTAAATATGAATTTATTTACGAGCATTCATTTGTGCTTGTGTCTGTGAATCCTCCTGAAGAAGAAAAAGTGGCTGAAGTTACTGCTGAAGCGGCTACTGCGGAAGGTGCAGCAGCTGGTGCGGCGGCTCCTGGGGCGGCAGCAGCTCCTGCGGCAGCGGGCGCGGCAGCTCCTGCAGCGGCGGGCGATAAAGGCGCAGCTAAGAAGAAGTAATGTCTTACGATGCCCTGATTGTGGCATTGGGAAATCCAGGTCCACGGTATTTAAAAACCCGCCACAACGCGGGTTTTATGCTTGGCGATTTGCTTGCGCTTAATTGGAATCAAAAATTTCAACATAAAAGCGCGCTGAAAGCCGATGTTGTTGAATACAGCAAAGACGATAAAAAAATTCTATTAATGAAGCCTCAAACTTTTATGAATTTATCAGGTAAAAGTTTGACTTCCTTATTTGAAAAAAACAAAGAACTTCGCGACTGCCCTATTATTGCTCTTCATGATGAGAGTGATTTTCCTTTTGGTCGAATCAAAGTGAAAATGGGTGGTTCCGATGCTGGTCACAATGGACTTAAAAGCATTCGTGAAACTTTAGGGCACGGTGAGTTTTATAGAGTTCGGCTTGGGGTGGGACGACCCCCTCGTGGTGGGGAGCAAGATTTAGCTTCCTATGTCTTGGAAAGTTTCAATTCAAAAGAAAATGATAAATTAATCGATATGCTCAATGTGGGCGTTGATGTGGTAGAAGCGCTGCTTTGGAAAGATTTGGCTAAGGCTCAGGCTTTAGCGTCTCAATCTAAGAATGAAGAAGAGGAAATAAAATAAATGGCAATAGAGTGTGGAATTGTGGGCATGCCCAACGTTGGTAAATCGACTTTGTTTAATGCGTTGACTTCTTCGCACCAGGCCGCCGCTGAAAATTATCCATTTTGCACTATTGATCCGAACGTGGGTGTTGTTGAAATGCCTGATGAGCGTTTGAAAAAAATTGCCGCAATTTTTAAACCAGAAAAAATTATTCCTACCACCGTTTCATTTGTCGACATTGCAGGCTTGGTTAAGGGCGCTAGTAAAGGCGAAGGTTTAGGAAATCAATTTTTAGGTCATATCAAAGGATGCCAAGCGATTGCCCATGTGGTGCGATGTTTTGAAGACCCAAATATTATTCACGTAGAAGGCAGCGTCGATCCTATTCGAGATGTTGAAGTCATTGAGACTGAATTGATGTTGGCCGATCTTGCGACTGTTGAAAAACGCGAAGAGCGATTAGCTAAGCTCACAAAGAGTGGTGATAAAGATGCTATTTTTCAATTGGATTTTGTAAAGCGACTTAAGAAAAGTTTAGAAGATGGTGTGATGGCGCGCTTAATGAAAGCCGATGCCAAAGAGTGGGAATCTGTTAAAGATCTTCATTTAATCACTCAAAAACCTTTAATGTATGTTGCAAATATGAGCGAAGAGTTTGCAGCAAAAGGAAAGGAATTGGAAAATCCATTTTACATTCGACTTTTAGAATATGCTAAAAAAGTTGGAGCCCATGTGATTCCAGTTTGCGCCAAAATTGAATCTGAGCTTGATAGCTTGGATGAGACTGAAAAAGAAGTTTTTATGAAAGACTTAGGAATTGAAGAGCCCGGTCTTAACAAAGTGATCCGATATGCTTATGAAACTCTAGGTTTGCAGACTTATTTTACGGCCGGCCCCAAAGAATTGAGAGCTTGGACAATCGGAAAAGGTTGGAAGGCCCCTCAAGCGGCTGGAGTGATACATACGGATTTTGAAAGAGGCTTTATTTGCTCTGAGACTTATAATTACGAGGATCTCATCGCGAAAGGTTCCGAGCAAAAAGTTAAAGAAGCGGGTCTTATGCGGACAGAAGGAAAAGAATATACTGTCAAAGATGGCGACTTGCTTCACTTCCGCTTTAACGTTTAACTTTAAAAAATATTATAGTTTAAATTTGAGACTATTCATTAGACTCATTTCTAAAAGTTACTTCCTACTATTTTTTTTATCCTTATCATTGCGCGCCAATTTTTATGACGGCAAATGGACCTATCACGATAAAGATAAAAATGTAGTTTTTGAAAACATGCCCGTCATCGATGATCTCCCTTGGTTGCGGCTTTCAGATATTGTCGCTCGTTTCCATTTGAAAATTAAAGATGAGGGTGGAGGTGCTCTAAAAATCACCGAAGATAAAAGCCAAAGACAAGTCACTATAAATACCCGACATAATGAGGTGAGTGGATTTTGGGGAAAAATTTCACTTTCTTCAATACCAAAAAGAGTTGAAAATGATTGTTTGGTCCCCTTAGATTTTGGAGATCGAGTCTTGAGGCCTCTACTTGAAGGGGAGGCCCCAAAGCATCCCTTCCCAACTCCTGAGACCGTTCAAGCTGATTTAATTATTGATGCGGGTCACGGAGGAAACGATTGGGGAACGGAGGGTGTATATCGTGGGAAAAAATTTTTTGAAAAGAATTTAACTTTAGAAATTGCGCGGGAATTAAAAAGGGAAATCGAAAAAAAATCTTATAAGGTTTTGTTGACCAGGGATGATGATGTTTATTTGGGTTTGTCTGAGCGCGCGAATTTTGCCAATAGAAATCGTTCAAATTTGTTTTTATCCATTCATTTAAATTATGAGCCTCAATCCAAACTAAAAGGTTATGAGATTTATATTTTGTCGTTAAAGGCGAATGATCTTAGCGAAAGTCATAAGGCGCTTTTAATTGAAAACATGAAAATACCAACTGGAAAATCGGCGGATATGGCTCAGAATGCGTTGCAGGAGTTGAAGGCAGAAATTCATTTCAAAGAATCTTTAGGATGGGCTCGAGTTATAGATGGGGCTTTGTCCAAAAGTCATTTTGCGGCCGATAAAAAATCTATAAAAATGGGTCCCTTTTATTTGCTCTATAGCGTTGAGATGCCCTCTGTTTTGCTTGAGTTAGCCTACTTAAATAATCCAAAGGATATTGAAAATTTAGTGAATCATGAAAAACGATCAAAAGTCTTAGCTCCATTGATTGAGGACTTGGCGAAGACTCTCAAAAAGGGCATAGTGAGGGCACAATGAAACTTGAAAGATCCTATAATAGAAATGAAAATGAACTTCGCCCAGTAGATTTTAAAACAGATTTTTATGATTACACTGAAGGCTCCTGTTTGGTGTCTTTTGGAAAAACCAAAGTACTCTGTGTGGCTACTATCGAAGACAATGTTCCTTATCATATGAAAAATACTGGAAAGGGTTGGATTACAGCTGAATATGCTATGTTGCCGCGATCGAGTTCTTCAAGAATAAAAAGAGAAAGACCTAGTCCATCAGGGCGAAGTCAAGAAATTCAAAGGTTGATAGGTCGATCTTTGAGATCAGTCTTTAAAAATGAAGGTTGGGGAGAGCGTTCAATTTTAGTCGACTGTGATGTGCTTCAAGCGGATGGAGGCACTAGAACGGCGAGCATTACTGGAGCCTTTGTTGCTGTCACCACGGCATTTCGGTTTTTACAAAAAGCTGGAAAAATTTCCAAAAACACACCTTTTCCTGCTCGCGAATTTTTGTCGGCGGTTTCTGTGGGCATTGTGAATGGAAAGTGTTTGGTGGATTTAGATTATTCTGAAGACTCCAATGCAGATACGGATATGAATCTAGTGATGACCTCTCAGGAAAAATTTGTAGAAATTCAAGGCACTGCAGAAAAAGAACCCTTTGAAAAAGTCGTTTTTGATGAACTGCTTGAAAAAGGGAGAATGGCTTGCAATCATCTTTGTAGCAAACAAAGAGATTTGCTGGGCGATTTGGCCTGGGGTTGATTTATAAAAATGCAGTGTTTTGTAGCCACTGGAAATTCTGGAAAACTTAAAGAAATTGTAGAGCTCGGTAAATTTTTTTTTCCACAAATTACAGAGTGGATTGGCCAAGCTCCCAAAAATGCTGAAGAAATTGAAAATACGTTTATAGGAAATGCTCAGATTAAATCCAGAGCGTTATTTCATGAAGTTAAAATGCAAAGCATTCAAGAATTTTGGGTTCTTGCTGATGATTCGGGCATTGAAGTGGATTCTCTGGGCGGAAGGCCCGGTGTTTTATCGGCTCGTTATGCTGGAGATCATGTAGAGCCTGTTGAACATATTAAAAAATTAATTTCTGAATTGGGAACTAGTCCAAATCGGGGTGCTCAATATCATTGTGCCTTAAGTCTTATAGTTTTTGAAAGCCATAAAATCTTCGAATACGAAGCTGAAGGTGTTTGTCGCGGTGAAATTATAAAGGATGGACGTGGTGCTTCTGGTTTTGGCTACGATCCAATTTTTTATGTCCCAGAATTTAAAAAAACGATGGCTGAATTAGATGTAGAAATTAAAAATAGTATCAGCCATCGTTATAAAGCATTCGAAGATCTAAGCGCTAAAATTGCACGAATAAAAGCTTAAGCAGCTAATCCGTTATAAATTCTTGAGAAATACTCTAAGCTTTGAAAGGGTCGCTGAAGCTTTGGTGAAAACGAAGAAAGATCGTAAGTATTTCTTATGAATTTATGAGATTCAATATTTTCAGCATTCTTTCGAGCTAGTAATACTCCTGAAATTCTATCATTAGAGTCGCGCATAGGAATAGCCGCAGTATATTCTTGTCCGCTAACTTTTCCGTTTAAGTCTTTGATGTCTTTCTTAAGAACCACAACTTCTTGTGAGCGCACGGTGTGCATAACTTCAGGAAGTTTAGTGTTTTCTAGTAAGTTAGCTGGGTTAGAGTTTTCAAAGTTTTTCTCATGACTAGAGATAAGCACTCTGACTCCGTTATCGTTTTTATCGATGATGGATTTGGGCCTGAGCGTGACAAATGAGATTTCTGTGTCTTCCATTGTGGCGCTCATATTTCGAAGTAGTCTGGAGTATTTTCTTTGATAGGAATCGAAGCCAGTGAAAGATTGTTCTGATTCAGTGTTGGCAGTTTTAATAAAAGTTTCCCATTCGGAATGTCTTCTTTCAAAGTGAGAGGGATTGAGATTTTCTCTTTTAAATAAATGTTTTCCAGATTCTTTTAGTTCCGCAATCGCAATATTGAGTTTGTCGAAAAGTGGATCTGAACTATAGGAACTGTCTTTTGATCGATTATGCTCGATGCCAAGTCGAAGTAAGAGAAGATCAACTTGTTTAGGTTCGTGTAAAACGCATTTAGCGCCTTTTTGAAGAGCGAGTTGGCTTAATGATTGAAGAAATTCGCCGCGTATACTGTATACCCATGCAGCCGTAGTATTGCGAACACCCCAGTCTAAAAGTCTAATTGAATTTGGGCAAAAATTGCTTTCAAGAAAGGCGACTTTGAAAGTCATTTGTTGGCATAAATTTATTAAGGCTCTATCGTTTTGAGTGAAAATAATTTCAATTCCACCCTTAGCCCAAGTTTTTACTGATTCTGCATTAAAGTGAGGAGATTGCTCTCCTAAAGCTACTAAATACTTAGTGTTGAAGTGACTCACGTTTCCCCCATCTTACATACAGCTTAGTAAACGTTCCGCCTTGATAAATACTAACAAAATCGGTCTGCAAAGTGGGTGAAATTACAAATAAGTTTAAACTCTTAAATTGTTAAGAAAAAAGACTAAAATTTTAAGGTGTTTAGCTATGGAGTTCGCAACTTTTAATGGAGTTAACTGCCTTGGTCTTAAGAATGTTAACCAATGGAGAAGTTGCATTATTAATGATCAAATTTTTTACATCGTTGAACGAAATATCAAGTCCAGTTTCGCTATTTAAATCGGTCATGATTTCAGCTGAAAATCCGCAGGGATTGATAAAGCGCCAAGGCTCAATACCTGTGGAAATATTAAGTGCTAGTCCGTGATAAGTTGTCCAATGTTTAACGGCAACTCCGATGCTCGCAATTTTTTTTTCGCCATTTCGAATCCAAACACCAGTTTTTCCTTCGATTCGAGAGGCGGGAATTTTAAAATCTTCAACGCTTTTAATGGTGATATTTTCGAGCCACTCTATAAAACTTTTAAGCCCGTCAGGAAATTGAGTAGCTTTTGAAGGAGCTAGTTTCACTATTGGGTAAACAACAATCTGACCTGGTCCATGATAAGTGGCGTGACCCCCACGCTCAACTTCTATAGCGGGAAAAGGTAAATGACCCAGACTTTCCTTTTCTCTTTGAGATCCTCTGCCTAGAGTCACTACGGCAGGATGTTCACAAAAAATTAAAGTGTCAGGAATTTTATCGTCGATTCTTAATTGCAGAAGTTTTTTTTGTTCTTCCCAAGCTTTAAGGTAATCGATTTTACCCCAATCAATAATATTAAATTCCATGACTAGGATGTTTAAAGCACAGCTTTAAATCTTGGCCAAGATTAATGCGCGTATAGGCTTGCTTCCCATGTAAAGCTTATATCCAGGGATATGTATTCGAAAGTGCCATTAGCTTTTGCGTCTAAATCCGCACTGTTAAAGCTGTAGTAACCGTTGGCTGAATCACCCACATAAAATGTATAGCTACCATCGGACAAATATTGAGCTCTATAGATAACGGATTCATGACCTGCTCGGGAGCCGAAACTGCTATTTCTCATGTCGGTGATAAGGGTTACAAGTCCACCCGATCTCAGAGTGGCATAGACTCCTGCAAAATTGGGAACTACTCGCGTCACAGACACTCCGAAAGTTCTTAATGCGTTTTGGCCTTGTCCGCCATGGTTGCAAGATTCTCTAACGCTATTATCGGCATTGCAACATGATTGAACACGAGTGCGACCAACAACTTCACAGGCCAAATAATCTTTTCGTTTTAGACTTTTAATAATAGCTTTTGATGCGAGTGCCCAACATATATTCTCATCTTGAAATTGCCTAAAGGCTTGAAAGTTTCGATGAGGGTAGGCTTCACTGACTATAGAAGTTGCCTCTGAAATTCTTACAAATTGAAAAATTGAAAATAAAAATACAATACGAACACAAGTGCGTTTCCCCGCCCCCATAAATGCCCCTCACTCTCTCCATCTATTTTTATAGTAGACTTTTAAAAATCAACAAGGGCTATAGTGGATATTAAGATTCTTTAAGTTGAATAGAGCGTTTATGCTTGAAAGATTTTTAAAGACCAAAATGATGGAATTTTGACTTTAATTATGGATCTTTGATTCCGATAAGAACGCATGCGGTTTGTGTCTTTATTTTGCTTTCTTTTGCTCGCTTTAAGCTCAGCAAAAGTTGATTCAAAAAGTGGGGGCACAAGTGGAATTCGGCCGGGTTTTGAAGACGATGAGTCCGACTATATTTCGGCCACTTTTCATTTTGAAAAAGCTAAAGAAGAGGACAGCTCTTGGTTTGGCACAAAGTTTATTGTGGCTCCAATTACGGTGCCTATCGATGTGGCTATTAAATTATATAAGGGAAAATCCTTAGATGAAGTTCGTAAGGAAGATCAAAACTACGTGATCGGATATGTCGCTTTGGTTTACGGATTGGGAAAAATTCAAGATATGCATTTTTTTCAAACCATGGAAGATTTTCATGCTTCAAGTGATAGTGTTTCTAATATTAAGCCTAAGAATATATTGGTTATTACTCAACCAGGGGGCGTAAGTAGCCATAATCCCGGAGAAACAGTTGAGTATTATAAAAAAAAATATAAGGCAGATAACATTAGGGTACTTGAAATAGAATCTATAACGGATTTGCCAGTAGAGTTTCGTAGATTAAACTTAAATAAAATAAAATATGACCGAGTTGATTTCATAATTCATGGAACTCCTGGAAAATTATATTTTAAGAATGATGTTTTACATAGAAAAAATCTTGGTATTTTAGGCTCTATCAATTTTATGTCCCCAGGCGCTGAATTGAGATTGGTTTCTTGCACTGTTGGATGTGATTTAAATTTTATGAAAAATTCTGATAAATTTTTAAGAGAACTAGGAAGAGTCTTTATGCCCGAGGGTGGAAGAATTGTAGCTTCTCCTAAAATAATAAACTCGATGTTGAATTCGAGACATTCAGAAATTTACAAAAAGGCAATGTCTTTTCTCAATGTTACCGGGCTTGGTGGTCCATTAAGGTTATGGCTTGCGTTTAATTCAATAGACGGGCTCTTTACTGAATCGTTATATCAAAAAGCTTGGAATGCTCGGTACATTGATATCCCGCCCCTAAATTTACCTAACGATTGCCCCTCTCAATTTGTGAAACTAGCAACACCTCAAAATTAAACTCTTTTCAAAGCAAAGAAACTAGACGTGGGCGGTACTGCTTTTTTCTGTTCTCTTGCGTTCAAAAATATGAATTGCTTTACCGTGCACGGATTCCGCCGCTTCCATGAGAGTCTCAGGGAGTGTGGGGTGTGCGTGAACAGTGTTGGCAAGATCCTTCGCAGTGGCACCCAGTTCAATGGCTAAAGCCACTTCAGCAATGAGGTTGGAAACATCGGGGCCCACCATATGCGCTCCGAGGATTCTGTCTGTTTTGCGATCGGCAATAATTTTTACAAATCCAGCACTGTCACCAGTAGTGAGGGCTCTTCCATTGGCGGCAAATGGACATTTGCCAACAACGGGATCCCAGCCTGCAGCTTTTGCCGATTCTAAAGTATGGCCAACGGCTGCAATTTCGGGATCAACAAAAATAGCCCAAGGAAGTGCAACGACATCCATTCTTGCGCTTGGTTTTAAAATAGCTTCAACAGCAACAAGACCTTCTTTGCTAGCTTTGTGGGCGAGCATAGGGCCACCGATAACATCTCCAATAGCGTAAACACCCGGAACAGAAGTTTCTAATCGGCTGTTAACGCTGATGAATCCGCGTTCGTTTGTTTTAAGGCCTATGGTGTCTAATGCAAGTCCAGAAGTTCTTGGTTTTCTGCCTACAGTAAGCAGAATCCAATCAGCGGAAAGTTTTTCCTTTTGTCCGCGTTCATCTTCAATATTGAGTTCTACATGTTCACCTTTTGGAGTGGCACCCGTAGCTTTAGTGTTGAGCAATACATGAACGCCACGATCTTTTAGTTTTCTTTGAACTACGGCAACACAGTCAGGATCGGTGCCGCTTAAGAGTTGAGAAGAGGCTTCGACAACAATGACTTCAGTTCCAATTTTGGCAAAGAAGGTTCCTATTTCAAGTCCGATAAAACCACCACCTAGTACGATGAGCTTTTTAGGTGTCTTGTCACAGGCTAGAGCGTGTTTAGAATTTAAAACATATTTTCCATCGGCTTTAAGAAATGGAAGATCCACAGAGCTAGATCCAGTAGCGATGATCACATTTTTAGCTAAGATCTCTTTAGTTTCATCTTTTCCTGTTGAAGATGAATCGTAAGAATCCACTGAGCTATCTATGACGATTTTTTTTTGACCTGTGGAATCGAGTCCACCAAAAGAGGCGCTTCCGATTATGGAAGTCACTCCATTGGCTTTGAGTAATTGTGCCACTCCACCTGTTAAAGTTTTTACAATGCCATCTTTCCAGCCAACAAGAGTTTTCATGTTGACGCTGGCACCTTGAACTTCAATTCCCATTTTAGCAGCATGAGTGATGTGATCATAAACGTGCGATGCTTGAATAAAAGCTTTTGATGGAATGCATCCGTAGTTAAGGCACTCCCCACCCATTTTGTGACCTTCAATGATTGCGGTTTTCAAACCTTCTTGAGCAGCGCGAATAGCAGCTACATATCCACCAGGGCCAGCTCCAATAACGACTAAATCAAAAGTTTCCATATATTTTATCTATCCTTTGTTAAAAATTTTCCAAGAGTAATTTTGCGGGATTGGCGAGTCGGTTGATGATGGCCGAGCAAAATTTTGAACCCACAGCCCCATCAACGATTCTATGATCGAGCGAAAGAGAAAGGGTCATCATGTTGCCGACCACGATTTGTCCTTTTTGGACAATAGGTTTTTCTTGAATTTTATAAACACCCAAGATTCCAGCTTCGGGGTAATTGATAATGGGCATGGCAAAAATTCCGCCGAGATTTCCCATTGAAGTTATTGTGAAGGTTGAGCCTTTAAGTTCATCAGCTGTAGCTTTGCCCGCACGCACTTTATCGGAGAGTTCCACAAGTTCTTTTGCAATTTGCAAAAGTGATTTTTGATCGGCATGTTTGATAACGGGAACTATCAGTCCTTCATCGGTCGCGACGGCAAAACCGATGTGATAAAATTTCTTATAGACAAGTTCTTGTCCATTCGCCGTGTCTTCTAGCGTGGAGTTGACGATTGGAAATTCTTTTAGAGCAGCCACAACAGCTTTGATGACAAAGGGAAGGTAAGAAAATTTGATTCCATAAGATTCGGCGACCTCTTTAGCTTGTTCTCTAAATTTAATAAGGTCGCTACATTCAAATTCGTCGACATAAGAGTAGTGAGGAGCAGTGTATTTACTTTTCACCATTCCCTGCGCAATAAGACGACGTAAGCCTCGCAAAGGTTTTCTTTCAACAATTTCATCTGAAGAAAATTTAGTGGCAGGGGTGAGTTGCTTAACTGGAGTCGTTACAGTGCTCGCAGGTCCAGCTTGTGTGGCGCCAGCAGGAAAAGTTTTTTGGGAGACAGCGGCGCTGGGTGCATTCGATTTTTGATTGAGATACTTTAAAAGATCTTCTTCAAGGACTCTGGGGATTCCACCAACATTAGGGCCGCTTCCTTGAACTTCGGCAAGATTCACTCCAGCGTCTCGTGCCATAGCTCTTACAATGGGTGCAGCGGGAATGCTGCTTGAATTTAAAGTTTCAAGGGCGCTTTGATAGGGACCTGCAGGATTGGGAGAAACTGGAGATCTTTTAGTTTCAGTAATTGGTGCCATCGTCTCAGTGGGACGAATGATTTCTGCTTGAACTTCT
Organism: Pseudomonadota bacterium; assembly: GCA_018001635.1. Classification (GTDB taxonomy): domain Bacteria; phylum Bdellovibrionota; class UBA2428; order UBA2428; family UBA2428; genus JAGNHS01. The sequence continues at coordinate 40,056 of JAGNHS010000003.1, forward strand.
GGCTGAACAACAGCTTCTTGTATTTTTTCAGCAACTTTAGGAGTGCTGGATGTTTGAGTTGCACCGGCTTCAATCAGCGCTATGACTTGGCCAATTTTAATCATATCGCCTTCGTTGGCTTTGAGCTCTTTGATGGTGCCAGCTTCAGTGGCGGGAACTTCAACAGTGGCTTTGTCAGTCATGACTTCAAGTAAGGGTTGATCCACGTTTACGCTATCGCCCACTTTCACTAACCATCGAATGAGTTCGCCTTCTTGTAGTCCTTCACCAATTTCAGGAAGTTTAAATTCCATTGTCATCTCCTTTTAAGTTGCTTCCGATAAAATTTCGCGAATTTCGCGTTCAATATCATTTTCTTGAGGCACAGTAGCTTCTTCAAGAGAAGGAGCTAGGCCAATTCCCGGTAAATGTTTAGCGGCCAAAACTCTCGGGCGTGCTCTGAGTTCATAAAAATGCTCATCGATCACCCTGCGAAGTAAGTGTTCACCAAAATTTGTAATTTCAGTGTCTTCATTTACAAAAAGTATTTTTCCACATTCTTTAACAGCCTGGGAAATTGCGTTCCAATCGTAGGGGTAAAGTGTTCTTAAGTCTAAGACTCTCACTTCACCTAGACCTTCGCGACTGAGGCGATCGGCTACATTTCGAGCTTGTTGAACATGACGACTGTAGGTCACTATGCAAGCCGCATTTCCTGGGCGCACCACTTGAGCTTTTCCAATGGGAACTTGATATCCTTCAAGAGCGGGCCATCGAGGACTCCAATTTTTTCTGGCTTCTCCAAGTGGAGCATCTATGCGTTCTTTGAGTTCCTTTTCGTCTTTAGGCTCACCAGGAATAAGTTCTTCACCTTTTACGCGAAGTAAGGCTTTAGGAATTAAAAACAAAACTGGATTGGGATCTTCAATGGCAGAAATCATAAGCCCATAGGCGTCTTTTGCATTGGAAGGGCATAAAATTTTCCAACCAGGCAAACGCGTGGCTAGAGCATCAAAAGAATGCGAATGGTAAAGGCTTCCATGAATTCCAGCTCCATGGGGAGTCATAACCACCATGTTTAAAGGAAAGGCGCCTTGTGTGGACCAGCAAGAGTTACCAGCCAGTTTTAATAAGTCGATAGTATTAAAAATGTAATCGCAGAATTGAATTTCGGCGACAGGTTTTTGTCCGGCGAGTGCAAGACCAATGGCTGTTCCAATAATTCCTCTTTCGTCGAGTGGAGTGTTCCAAGTTGTTTTAAGTCCTTGAGTCACGGTAAAGACTCCGCCAAGAGGAGCGCCAACATCTTCACCAAAAATATCAGTCACACCTAAATTTTCTTCTCCGTAATGTAAGGCCATTCGAATAGCTTGAGCCATACTTGCCATACTTATGAATCCTTCCCGGGCAAACCGCCAGCTTTGTTGTTTGCAAACGTATGTTCGTGCAAAGTTTTGGGATCGGGATAGGCTTCTTTGCGTGCAATATCATAAGCGTCGTTGGCTTCTTGGGTGGCCTCATGACGAATTTTTTTGATGCTGTCTTCTGTAATCCAAGAGTGTTTGAGTAATTTTTTTTCAAAAGCGTCGATGCAATCGAAGCCTTCTTCTCGATTGGCCCCTGAAGAAGAGCTGTGTCCATTGAGTCGAGCAATACTGAGTTCGAGCAAAAAAGGTCGACCTGAGTTACGGACATAGTCCATAGCGTTGGACAATGCAGCCCAAGCTTTTTCGGGATTGTTTCCGTCGGCAGTAGAGCTCATTATGCCAAATGCTTTAGCGCGATCGGCAACGTTTTTTTCGCCATGTTGGGTTCCATAGGTCGTTGAAATTCCAAATTGGTTATTTGTGACAATCATAAGAAGGGGAAGTTCTTCGCCAGGGCGAGAGGACCAAATAAGAGCGGTTGCGAAATCACCCTCGGCGGTGCCTGCATCGCCTCCGAGCACGATAGTGATACCGGAATCTTTTCCTTGTTGGCGTAAGCGCCATTGAGCTCGGGCGGTTCCAGGTGCAATAGAAAATTGTGTTTCAATGGTGGAGGTCACTGGAGCCACATTCCATTCTTTGCGACACACATGTGATACAAAATTTCTTCCACCTGAAAAGGGATCTTTTTCTGAACATTTCATCTGTCGAATGAAATCAAGCATGGGAGCGCCCATGGCCATTAAAGTTCCATTGCTTCTATAGTGAAGGTGTAAAAAATCGTGATCTAATCCTTGCCCCTTATTGACTAAAAGTCCAAGCGCAATTGAGAAAGCTTCTTCTCCAGGGCCCCCAATCCAAAAAAAACCATCTTGGGTTTTCGACATTTTAATAAGTTTTTCTTCAAGGGCGCGCGCGCGTATCATGAGCTTGTAAAAACTCAGTGAAAAATCTTTGTCCTTAAAGGGTTGCGCTGGATATGACATTTGTTGTTTGTTGATATTGGTGTTCTGGCCCCAAGAGATTTCCATGACTCCGCTCTCCTCTCAGAATTTTTTGAATATAATATTCCCCCGCTTTGTAACTTGAGCGAACAAGAGGGCCCGAGGCGACGTAGGCAAAACCTAAATCTTCTCCAATTTTTGCCCATTCAGAAAATTTTTCAGGACTAATATAAGCTTCAACAGGAAGATGGCGAGAGCTGGGTTGTAGGTATTGTCCTAAAGTTAGAACTTCAACACCAACATTTAAAAGATCCTGAAGTGTTTGAAGCACTTCGGATTCTTTTTCTCCGAGCCCAAGCATGATGGAGGATTTTGTAACAACTTTACGGCCAAAATTTTCTGCACGCTTTTTATACTGTTCTAAAACCATAAGAGATTGAGCGTAAGAGCAACGTGGATCTCTGACTCTTCTTTGAAGATTTTCTACGGTTTCAATGTTGTGGGCCAAAACATCTGCGGAAGATTGCGCCATGGTATCGATACATTCCAAGGAGCCTCTCCAGTCGGGAGTGAGTGTTTCAATGATGAGTTTGGGAGAAAGTCTTTTAACGAGTCGAACAGTGTCGGCAAAGTGGGTGGCACCTTGATCGGGGAGATCGTCGCGATCTACAGAAGTGAGCACAATGTAATCGAGATTCATGTCGGCTACGCTGAGTGCGATTTTTGCGGGTTCTTCAGAGTCTACGACTCCGCGAGGATTTCCGGTAATAACGTTACAAAATTTACAACCTCGAGTGCAGGTATCCCCTAACAACATGAAGGTGGCGGTTCCGCCGGCCCAACACTCTCCAATGTTTGGACATCGAGCTTCTTCACAAACAGTGTGAAGTTTGTGCGACGCTAGAGTTTCTTTAATTTTTAAAAAATTAGCGCCTCCAGGGGCCTTAACTTTAAGCCAAGGAGGTTTAGCTATAGCCTTAGTCTTCACGCGCGAGATAGTATCCTGACTCGAGGGCTTTTGGTCAAGTATCATATAGAGTTGACGCCTTGCGCATAAAGTCGATTATCTTGATTAACTAATTCTGGCCTTGAGGCATAATGAGGCTTCTATGGGGATGGAAATTCTAACTTTAAGTCCGCAAGATCCAATTTTATTTCACAAATTTAACGATAAGGTTTCGCAAATAGTGGAGCTTCGCTTTCAGTTTAATTTTGTGAGGGAACTCAATGAGGTTCCAAAATTCTTTTACACAAACAATGATCCTGCTGTGGTTTTCTTTGATATGACTTCTCGAGGTTTCAATTCAAAGAAGATTGAAGACATGGAGAGTTTGTTTGCGGGAATGCGAAAGCTAGATCCCGGTGTTTGTATCATTTTACTGGTCGATTTTAATCCAACTTCTGACCAATTGATGGATTGGATGGATAGAGGCGCTTCAGGAATTTTGGATTGGAACTTCGATCCAAAACAAATCTCAGAAGCCTTGTGGGATTTACTGAGCGATCGTTTCCGATTGAAGCGGCATGTTCCGCGTGCTCCGGTTCGACATAAAATTCAAATTAAATATTCAACTCTAGAACAAGCCTTGGTCGCGGAAACTCTCAACGTGGGTTTTGGTGGCTTTTTTGTAAACACCATAATTTCCGGAGCGCTTTTAGGGGATTTTGTTGATTTTGAATTTCAAAAGACTGCGACTCTATCCGACAATAATCAGGTAGAAGTGAGCAATAAACTCGTTAATAAAATGAATGAAGATCCTGGAGATGCTTCTAGTGTTATTGCAGGTGTGGGTAAGATTGCGTGGATTCGTAATCGCGAAAGTCCTGATAATCCTAGGGGTATGGGTGTTCAATTTGTGGAACTAGCAGAGCAACATCGTAAGTGGATTGAAAATTTTGTTAGGAGCCATCGCATTCACGCCTTTATTCCTAAGAAATAAAGGCGTTCTCTGGCATTGGTTTAACTGAAAATAAACTTATTCGCTTAGAAATTTAGTGAAGGCTGTGTCGACTTTAGAGGAATTGCATTTAACATCCCCTTTGATTTTTGAGCAGTTTTCATCCTTGGAAAATAGTTGGCTGTTATTTTCTGTTCTAAAGATAAGACTTCCAAATTTTTCAAAAGTATTTTTTCGACTGTAAACCACGGAGTGGTATTTCCCAGAAGCTTGAACGGCATAGGTGGTGGATCGTATCATTTTGTTTTTTTCTACATATAAATCACTTCGAATGGGGCAAGCTCCAGGGTCGTGATAGCCGGGGTCGGCTTTGTGCCCACATGTTGAAACAGGGCGAGCGACATCAATAAATTTATTGCCTATAATGTGCATCGATCCACCATTACTCTGTATGGCTTTGTCTTCTGCGTTTTCAAAACTGCAGTTTTTGATAATAGTATGTTTAGCGCTTTTATTGTTTTTATTGTTTCCATTGGTGATGGCGTCTTCGCAAACCTTTTGGAATCGAACGTTGACTATTTGATTTTTGAAACCTTCAGCAACGTGGATACCTTCTGGTGATTGAACAATGGTGAAGTTCGATAAAATACTTCCGTTGGAATAAATAAAAAATACAGCTTTATTTGTAGGGAATTGATCGCATTGATCAAAAGATCCAACCCCTGTAATTCGAGCACCCTTACCATCGAATTTTACAGTATTTTTGATAATGATAGTTCTATCGACTTCGTAGCTAGCACAGGTGGCGGTGCCAGCTTTAACGTCAGCTTCAAGCTTGTCAGTGTCACAAGCAGCTCGGGTTTTAAGACTAAGAAAAATTCCAACAAAGAAAATTGACTTTAAAAGGTGCTTTCTCAAGACACGCCCCCAGAATAGTAAGCTTAACAAGATTGATATTGTCGTCTTACATTCCGCTTGAGAATTTTAACTTGTTTGGACTTTACTGATCTCCAGTATACATAAAATAAAAAATAAAAAAATTATTTGATCGAATTTAATAAAAACTTATTGCTGGCTTTACACAAATTAAACAGAGGGCTTGTGCCGACTCATAAATTTTTCAATTTCATCTGCATAGCGAGGAAGTCCGTCTGTGAGAATTTCAGGTTTTCCTGCTTTGACTAAAATGTCGTCTTCAATTCTGATCCCAATTCCTCGATACTCCTCGGGAACAGATTTGTCGTTCGCAGGAATGTAGACTCCTGGTTCAACTGTAAAGATCATGCCAGCTTTTAATTTAATGCTTTTATTTTTATCATCGAAACGTGGACAAGGATCGTGAACATCTAAGCCGAGCCAGTGTCCTGTTCCATGGGGAAAATAGGCTTTGTAAGAGGCTTTTTCTAAAATCTCTTTTTTGGTTCCCTTGAGGAATTTTAAATGACGAAGACCTTCAATAATGGCCTCAGTGGCTGCTTCGTGAAAAGCGGAATAGGCGATTCCAACTCTAGCTTTATTGATGGCTTCTTTGTGAGCCTCGGCGACGATGGCCATAATGTTTTTTTGGGCTGGAGTGTATTTACCATTAACGGGATACGTTCTTGTAATGTCGGAACTATAATAATTTAAATCACAGCCAGCATCGACAAGGATAAGTTCTCCATCCTTAAGAGTTGTTTTTGCGGGTTCGTAATGAAGGCAAGTCGCGTTTTTACCGGCGGCGCATATAGAACCGTAAGCAGGGCCATCGGCACCTCTATACATAAATTCGTATTCTATAATGGCTTGTACTTGAAACTCCTTAAGGCCTGCTTGGATTTTTTTTAAAAGCTCCAAATGAGCAGCCACATTTATTTTGGAAGCCTTTCTCATGGCCTCGATTTCAAATTTATCTTTAATGAGACGAGCTTCAAAAGTGAGGGGTTCAGAATTATTGAGTGAGTGTAGCGCGCGATTCAAGCCCCGAGGATCCGTCTTAATAGTTTCAGTAATGGCATCGAGTTGTTTGCGAAGGAGAGGATCTTGTAATGCATTTGTGTAAATTCGAGGACTGACTCCACTGGGTCTATTTGCGAAAAAATTTGTGCAAAACTCTTTAAGTTTTTCTATGGGTTGAGCTTCTTCAGTGCCAAAATTTTGGCGCGCACGAGCGGGTCCAATAATTTCACCGTTCCAAAGTTCTTTAATGGGGTCGCGGGCTTGGCAGAATAAGGTTGATTGAGTTTTCCCTTTATTATCTTTCCAAATTGCCAAAGCTGAATAGGCTTCTATGAAACCTGATAAGTATGCGAACGATGAATCGGCACGATATTTAAAATGGGTGTCGTTACTTTTGATTCTAGGTGCAGGATTGAAGAGGAGTAAAAGATCACTTTGTGGCTTAAATGTTTGAGTGATTAAATTACGCCGCTTTGCATATACGGAGAGCGGAAAAATAGGTGTTATCATGAGAAGTAGTTCTATCACTGCTAAGAAAGGTCGGAAAGATTATTTTCGATCCAATCTAAGTGAAGTTGCGGAGTGAATTATGTCATTATGTCGATCGGGCCTTTTTTGTTTAGCTTTAGCACTTTGGGGGACGGCCGTTGCCTCTCAAAACATCGTTAAAAGTGATGCTTTTACTTATGAAGGCCCAAGGCTCGGAGATTATAAATCAGAACTTCGTTTGTATTATAAAGGCGGCAATTATTTTGAGGAAGCTGCAATTTTGCCTACGAAATCTGGCGGAACAACCTTCACTGGACTTATTGTGAGACTTTTAGGTGATCGTCTGGATGATCAGACGGAGGGTCTAAAGGTTAAACGTTATATGTATCATATTCTAAAAGATAAAAAGCATCTTGGAGTGGCTCATGGATCTAGCTTTGAATACGAAGGAAAGTTAGCCAATGTTTTTGTTTTTTATGATCTCAATAGAAGTATTCAAAATATAAAAGTTGAAAATCTTCCCGACGATGTTCTGGCTGAGCTCTCTAAGGGGCCCTATTTAGAGCAGTTTAAGGGTAGAAAAGTCGAAGATTTTGAAAAACAATCGGTGAGACAAGGTCGTGGACGTAGAAAACAAACATCTTGGCGAATGGGTGAGTTTTTCTCCGATGCGCAAAAGCCAAATTCAGCAAAAGCTCGTAAGGCTTGGGACGGTATTTTTCGTTCCGTGCGCTATAATGCAGCTTTTATGGATGTCGCCTTTTTTATCACTAAACATCCTGACTTAGACGAAGAAAGTGAAAAGATTAATTCTAATGAGGCGATTTCTGGTCCAGAAAAAGCTGCAGAGGAAATGGAAAAGAATAATCGTAACGAGATTAAGAAAAAATAAAAGGACGTTTTTGGCTAGTGGATTGGCTTTGAGTCGAAGCTTTAAATCGTATAGGCTGGATTCATGTTACCAAAACACCCTAAGCAGGCTGAAATTTTATTTTATACTAAAGACTATTGCCCTTATTGTGTGGCCGCTAAAAATCTTTTGAATCAAAAAGGTGTTGCCTATACAGAAATTGATGTGACTCATGATTCTGTGAAGTATCAAGAAATGTTGACTAAAGCTTCGCCTCGAAGAACGGTTCCACAAATTTTTATTAATGGTAGTGGTGTGGGCGGATTTGATGACATTAAAGCTCTCGATACAAAAGGTGAACTTGAAAAACTTCTTTTTCCAAGTGGGCGTTGAGACAATTTGAATGTGGCTTGCCATCCTTGATCAAGATTCAGAGTTTGAGGCTCTCTCTAAATCCTTTTTGAAAATGGAGCGAAAGCTCTATGAAAATCAGGAAACACCCTTTGGCACACGATTGCTTGTTCTTAAAGAAGATACCAATAAAGCACTTCCCAGTTTTTTATTGTTAGATAAAGACCCTGCAGGACATCGAGATGCATTTCGATGGGTTTATAAAAATTTACCTATTGATACCTTTGTTTCAACTGGAGTTTTAGAGCAGTCCTCATTAAGTACACCCGAGGAAACCTCTGTTTTTCTTCCTCGTCTTGGCTTGCGTTCTCATGGGCGCTTGGATTTTCATAGCGGACCCATTCTCTATGAAGAAATGTTATTCGATGAAGCCACTCATAGTTTACTATTAAACTTGCTTTCGCCTTTGGGATTGCCAGTGATCACTGAGCGGCCTTTGTTTGCCGCTAATAAACCCATTAAAGTAGAAGAACTTTATAAAGTGATTGAAAATGATTTGCAGTCGCCAGGTTGGGATTATTTTTCAAGTGAACTTATGTTGTTTGCACGGCATTTCAGTGTGAAATGTGCTTGTTTGAAAATATGTAAACCTAAAAATAATCTTAAGGATTTGACGCAGCTTTGGATGGACTTGATTCAAGCAAGGCTTTCAGAGCCGGCGAAGTCACCATAGTGTCGTTCCAGGTTTCTCTTAGACTTGGAAAAAGTCGATGATACCAATATCCATTTCTTAAAATCGAAGGAATGTAATCACGGGTTTCGCGATATGGAATGAGATCCACAAAGAGTTGAGTTTCTTTGGCCCAACTAAACTGGTTTTCCCAATGGCCCATCACTGTAGCGCCTGCATTATAAGAGCCCAGCGCCTTTTCTACACTGCCATCAAAACGGGCCACAAGTTTGTAGACATAAGTAGATCCTAATTGAATATTGGTTTCATAGTCATAAAGATCAGATTTTTTTGTTTTACGAGCCAGTGTTTTTGCTGTTGAGGGAAGCAATTGGAGTAATCCATGGGCATTGGCTGCAGATCGCGCCTTGAGATCAAAACCGCTTTCTTGCCGAGCCAATCCTAGTAGTAGTGCGGTATCAATTTTTCCAGAATGTTGTTTCATAGTTTCAAAGTAGGGTTGGGGAAAAAGAAGTTCTAAATGTTCATAGTTGAATAATTCAGGCTTTTGGTTCAAAGATTGGCTCAATACTAAAATTTGGAGTCTATAAAGTTTAGCTTTAAAAAAAGCTCTAGCTAGATTCTGTGCGACAGCTAATTTGCCTGTGTCTGAAAGTCTTCGGGCAATAAATTCACCGTATCTAATGAGGTCATAGGGGTCTTCTTCAACGAGGAGTCCAAATTTTAACCAATTCAAATGTCGATTGAGTTTAGCGTCGCCGCAATCGTATTCGTCTGTAATAGGGGGGCGTTTTTTTATGAGGGCTAAAGGATCTCTCTTTTCATCGTGGAGTGCTGCTATCGTGTACCAAGAAATCGGATATTTTTTGAAAAGTTCATCAAGAGTGTTTTGAGCTTCTTTTTCGGATTTTAGTTTTTTATAGGATCGGTAGAGCCAATAAAGAGTTCTAAAATCTTCTCTTTTAGTTTCAGATTTTAAGGCGTTTTGGAGAAACCCAATGGCATCTTGAAATCTGTTGCGTGAAATTAAAGTGTAGGCCACTTTAAGATTGGTCATTTCATTCCAGTCGTCACTAGGTCTCGAACAGTAATGTCCGTGTGCATAAAGTTTATCAATTAAAGCCCAGGTTCCATATTGATCGGCATGGTTTTCAAGTTCAACAGCTAGAGCTAGTGAAAAGTTTCTAGGACAGGAATCTGATTCGAGAGATTTCTGCGCAAATTTTGAAAGATTGGCAAAGCTCATTTTTGGAAAGCGTTTGTGAAGAGAGGAGAAGGGCTCTGCCTGAAGTCTTCCTAGGTTTTTGGGCAAAAGAGGAACTTTAAAAATTGGGGTGCGTCGACGTGAATTTCGAATGGATTTTTCGGGTTTCAAGTAATTCTCAAGAGCCCCGCAAAGATTCTCATGATACTGGCTTCGACAATTTTGAAACCAATCCTCTCTAGCAAAACCAGCGCGAATTCTTTCTGAAAATATTTTGTAATCTTCTTTAGCTTTATCGAGACTTTCGTAACCTAAGTTTTTCGATAAAACTTCAAGTGTTTCAGGTTCTGGAGCCTGAGGGGCTCGTCCGAAATAAAAAAAGGAATTGGGCCTACGATTGCTCTTGTTTTGATTTTGATTGTTTTGAGCCTGCAAATCTTGAATAGCAAATAAACTAAAAAAGAAGGCTCCAAGGATGGCCCCAAAATCCCTGTTAATCATGTAATAGTTTTTGCACCGCTTTTTGGGTTGTTGAATAAACTGTGTCGAAATTTCCTTCTAGAGTGCAACCGGAGGCTAATTTATGGCCTCCACCTTGAGGGTTTAAGCTTTTGGCTAGATTGGCGACATCCCAGCTCCTCGAGCGAAAAGAAAGTTTCCAGAGATCGGGTTTAGCCTCAAAAAATAAAATAGCAATTTCACATTGTGGAATTAAAAATAGAAAATCTATGAGGCCATCTTTATCTTGAGAGCTTCCTTGAGAGGATTTAAAAGCTGTATGATCGACTTTGCTCCATACCCAACGTTTTGAAAATTCAACTTTGAAATGCTCTAAGAGGCTTTTTAGCATATGAATATTGGCTTCAGTTCGCATGAGTAGAGATTTCTCTACGGTGTCGGTGTGGGCAAAGCCAGTTTCAAGTAGCTTGGCTCCGATTCGCATAACTTCTGGTGTGGTGTTTGGATGTTTAAATACACCTGTATCATAAATTAAACCGACATAGAGAGCTTCCGCTAAAGTGTGGGTTAATTTTGTTCTAGATTCTTCCCATAGTTTATACACAAGAACAGTCGTAGATGCTGCGGTTGGATCGTAAAGAGATATTTCAAAATGATCTTCAGTCCCGACGGCATGATGGTCGATGAGGCCGTGAGCTTTGGCCGTTTCCCAATGTTTTGTTGTGGCGTCTCCAAGCCGGTTGGGGCCACCATCGACACAAATCCATAGCTCAACTTTTTCTTTGAAGTCTTGAGCTTGAATGAATTTGTCTGAACCTTTTAAAAAAATGTATTTTTGAGGGCAGGATTCTTCATTTACAATAAAAACCTTTTTTTGAGGATGAAGAGTTTCGATGAGCTCTAACAGTGCACATTGAGTGCCCACAGAATCTCCATCAGGAGGTGTGGGAGCTGTGATAGCAATGCTTGAGTATTTTTCGATACCTTTTAAGAATGCTTTAAAATCCATGATGTACTCTCTATTGAACCCCGAAGTCTACTGAGGATCAAGCGACTTGAGCGATAGTTTTATGCCATGCTGATCTTTTCAATTTGATAGTGTCTTCGAGCTGTGTTTTTTACAAAAAGGTGACCTCGCTCATTCCAGAGTTTCGAATTCAATCAGAGGCGCTCATGGCTTCGCTTGCCAGTCGTCAGTATGATTGGACTGAATGGCAGATTCAGGAGCTTTTTATTGAGACTTGGCAAATTAACGTCAAAACACCGCCAATGGTTTTGCGTCAAAGATCGACGAGTTTATTGGGGATTATAAAGAATGATTCTGAAACTCAATGGAAATGGAAACGCTTGGCTCCACGCGCGAGTCCGTCGTTACAAATAGAAAAACTGCTTTATTCCCCTGTGTATAAAGGGTCTTCTTTTGGAAAAAAATGGGAATTGATGAGTCGGGAAATTGCATATTTTGCTAAAGATAAAATTTTGGAAGAAGCGCAATTAGTTTTAGATAAGCAGACTCTTCTCGAGGATTGCATGGCGCGTCTAACGTTGCTTAGAAAAAAAGCAAAAAATTCCAGTGGTGGCTTTAGTGATTTGTATTCGTGTCTGAGAATTAAAGTCATTTCTAATAATCAAATCGTTTTTAGCGGACATCCAATAGAGTTCCATCAATACTTTTGTCTCTGACGCAATGGCTAGTAGGGAATTAAGGGCCCTTGACTCTTAAGCTGAAAAGAATTTTTCTCGCTAGTATATGAGAATTACTAAAGTTTGTTCACTTTTACTTTTGAGTCTATCGCTTCAGTCTTTTGCGAACTACGATATTTTGCGAACTATGGATCGGCCACAGTTAACTGAAAAGCCGCATACGCTTGGCCTCGGACTTTTTCAAATAGAGGGAACGGCTCTTCAGTACTCTTATGAGAAATCTGGAAAGTATTGGGCTCATGATCTCAAGCTATTCCCAGTCACTGCAAAATATGGAGTCGCGGAAAAGGTTGATTTAAGTTTGTCTGTGGAGCCGTTTGAACATTTAAAATCTCGAAATTCTCGTAGTAAAAATGGATTTGGCGAAACTCGTCTTGGTGGAGAATATACTTTTTGGGAAAATCAAGAATTTAATAGCGCGATATCGGCTGCGCCGTTTGTAAAATTTCCAACCAATACAGGCGGATTGAGTAATAATGCGGTGGAGTTTGGAGTGAAGGCTCCTTTTACAATGGAACTTGAACACGAATTTACTTTTGGAGCGATGTTAGAGCTTGATGTGTATGAGGATCTTGATGGAAAAGGATATCACATTGAACTTGTAAATTCGGTGAGCATCACTCGACCTGTTTTTGATTCAGCAGCTCTCTATGGTGAGTATTACAGTCGCAATAGTTTTGAAGACTTTGCTCCTTGGAATTCTCAGTTGGGTATGGGTGGAATATTCGCTCTCAATGATAAAGCCTTGCTCGATGCGAGTATTCGTTGGGGGCTTACAGAAGCAGCTTATGATTTTCAATTCTTGGCCGGCGGCACTTACAGATTTTAGTTGAGTATTTTTAGATTTCTTCATATTTAGAGGCAAAGAATTCTTTTATTTTTTTAATTTTCTATTTTAAAGGCACGGTTTTTGTAAGGGGTTTATTGCCCACGGATGGATTTAGATTAGCAAGGAAGGCTACCCAGCGGAAAGGGAGGTCCTATGGATCAACTCTTCGCTGCAAAGTTAATCGTTCTCATACTAAAGACTATCCAGATAGTAGCCGCTATTTGGATACTTTTAAAAAGAAAGTAGTAACACCCGTTACTACTTTGTCGGTAGATTAAAGAATTTCTTGAATTTGCGCTAGGTTATATAATTTAGCTGGTTTTAAGGATTGAATTTAAATTAGTCTGTTGGGCTCTTTAAACTGGATTTTAAGATTCAGAGAGAGACCAATCTTGTCGGATGATGTCTTCTGAAAAACCTTTTTTCCTGAGCCAAGACTTCACTTCGTCTTCGTCGTTTCGTAGACAATACACATGAGTCATTTCAAATTTTCGTACATAATCACTTTTGAGGAGTAATGAAACTTCTTCGATCGGAATAAGACGTTTTTTATCTTCTAAATAAAGTGGGAAGTGACCGCGAAGTCCCTTCGTTAAAAAGTTTATACTCGAGCGCCACCAAATTTTAGGAACACTCTCTTTATTGCTTCGACCTTTAGTTTTTAAAGAAGGAAACCAGGCCGTTGTCCCTGTCGATAATTCGTAAGGCTTGATGAAATCAGTGAAAAGCTTTTGTTCTTTTTGTCGAAGTGTGAAGAGATGTTTGAGGGGCATTCGATCTCGAATATGCATTCCCCAACGAGACGATCTATTTTCAATGATTTTTCTTAGCAACCAATCGTCAGACCAAGTGAGATATTCCTCTAAATTGGGTTCAATATGAAAATCAGGTAATTCCGCTATGGCATTTTCTAAAATCACATCAAAACCTACAACGGTTTTGTGGGAGTAAAGTTGCATAAACATATGAAAGCGAGAAATTAGAAAATCTTCAAAAGCATGAAGGGCTTTTCTTCTGAGAGCTAAACAGAGTTGTTTTTTGTCTTCGGGGTCAGGGCGGAGAAGTAAATTTTCAAGAAGCATTTCTTGGTCGTATTGCCCATAGGGAACACCCGTATATAGAGAGTCGCGTAGTAAATAATCCATGCGGTCGGCGTCGACTTCTCCAGAAACTAAACTTTTTAGACTCTGTCTCATGGTCCATTTTCCAGAGGGACCCACTTTGTCCATATTTAAAAATTCAGGGGAAGGGAGAACCCAGTCTGTCATAAGAGCCACTATGTCTTGAGCAAGAAGACCGCCGAGTTGTCCATTGTTTTGCTCAGAAATCATAGCAATAATGGCAACAGAAAAATCTTCGTGTTGTGCGGCTTTTTGCATCCAGCCCTTGGTGGCTGCAGGGCCTCGTGGTGCGATCCAATGGTGTGGAATAAGTCCACTATCAAATAGAGCTTGTCGTGTTGGGTATATGGGTTTACCCGCAGCACTGACACCTTCAAGACTGTGCGAAAAGGGACCATGTCCAATGTCGTGAAGTAGGGCGGCTCTTCTAACAAGTCTTCTGAAGTAATCTCTTTGAGAAGGTTGAAGGGCGCGTGGACCATAAGAGGCGATGAATTCATCGGCGAGAGGATCAAAAATTTTAGAAGACATGTGCATGGCGCCGATGCTGTGAGAAAAACGATCGTGAGTGGCGCCAGGGAAAATTAAATTTAAAAATGCAGTTTGTTTTATTCTTCTGAGGCGTTGAAAATAGGGATGGTCAATCATCGAGCGTTCATCGCTCGATAATGAAATGGTTCGGTGAACTGGATCCCTCAACAAATGTTGCATGTCGTTTAGTTATCGGTCCTTTGTTAATTTCCGTTTAAGTAGCTTTGCTGCAGGGGGCAATCTAAAGCCCTCTTTGAATTTAGAAAAGAGCAAAATTCAAAAAGATTTGAGTAGTTTAGGCGATGAGTTGCTTGGGGTATTTAAAAATATACGCACCGCGTAAGACGTTTTAATTTTACAAGTGATCTGAAATGGGTTAGATATTAACGCACCAAGTCATAAAATGGATTGCTTTAAAAAAGGGAGTAAAAATGCAAAAAAAATCGCTAACTAAGATCTGTTTCGTTTTAGGTTCAATGGCCGCAGCTTTGGGAGTTTTTGCTGATCCTCCAGCTAAAACTATGACTCCTTCTCAAATAATGGCGACTACAAAAATGAACGATGAAGAAAAAATTAAAAGCTTGTCCGGGTTAATTTCCGAAATTACTGAAGGTGCTAAGAAAGATGTTCTTAGTCCCTTGGGCCAGGCGCTCTTGGCCGATTTAGAGGCTCAAGATCGTTATAAGCTCATTGAAGAAGCTAGAGCTTCTTTGGTTAATGTGAACCAAAATCTAGCTGAAATAGCGGTAGTTTTACGTTCTAAATATAGCAGTGAGAGCGTTTATCCAGACTCCTTAGATTTTATGTTTAGAGGAATCGATGAGCTTTCTGTTAAAAATCCCGAGCTTAAATATTTAGAGGCAGCCATTAAGGCTCACAAAGATTTCATTCGCCGAAGTACAGATACATTCTTGCAAGTTCGAAAAATGAGAAGTCCTTGAGGCTAAACTCAATTTTGGGTTATAAGACACTTTAAATGAGCGAAACATTATTTGATTTAAGTCCGAAGGCTGCTGCCCATATTCAAAACCTTAAGCAAAGAGACAATAAGCCTGCTTATTTTCTCAAGGTGAGTGTGGTGGGTGGTGGTTGTTCAGGCATGTCTTATAAGCTTGATTTTGTTGAGACTCCGAAGCCAGAAGATAAAACATTTATTATTGAAGGCGTTGATATCGCTATCGATCCCAAAAGCATTCTTTTTCTCAAAGGCACAATTCTCGATTTTAGTGACGGATTGAACGGTCAGGGATTTGTATTTCAAAACCCCAACGCTAAGACATCCTGCGGCTGTGGCTCAAGTTTTTCTGCATAGTGACAGCTCCTCAAATTTGAAGCTTAGCCAAGGCGTGGTAAAAGATTAGTTATGAATGATTTTGACCAAATGAAAAGCGGTGTTGCCGACGTTATACTTTCCCGAGTTGATGATGTTGTAAATTGGGGACGTAAGAATTCTCTTTGGCCAATGACTTTTGGTCTCGCTTGTTGCGCCATTGAAATGATGGCCACTGGTGCTGCTAATTACGATCTTGAGCGATTTGGTTGCGGAGTCTTTCGAGCAACTCCACGACAAGCTGATTTCATGATTGTTGCTGGAACTGTCACCCTTAAAATGGCAACACGTGTGAAGCGTCTTTATGATCAAATGCCCGATCCTAAATGGGTGATTGCGATGGGTTCCTGTGCCACAAAAGGCGGCCCTTATTGGAAAGAGGGTTACAGCGTTCTTAAAGGTGTGGACCGAGTTGTCCCCGTGGATGTTTATGTACCCGGTTGTCCTCCAAGGCCTGAGGCTTTGATTGATGGACTTATCAAACTTCAACATAAAGTGACTGTGGCTCGTCCTACTCAAGGAGAGCATCAGGGTGGTTTTGGAAAACGTGGTCGTCAGATAGGTGAACCCGATGAAAAACCTATTGAAGTAGAAGCGCCTTCTGCGGCAGCAGCTTCTTGATGTAATGCCGATTTTAAATTTAGAGTTTTGGGTGCCTTCTCCTATCGATAAGGTTTGGGAGATTTACCGTTATCCAAAAAATTTAGAAAAAATATCTCCAGCTTATGCAGGTGTTCATGTATTGGGCGATCCCATTACTGAAGATGGGGCTTTGGTTGAAATTCAACTCAGACCATCATGGTTGCCCTTCACTTTAAATTGGTCTTCAAGAGTTCAAAATGTCGTAGCGGAGGGGCCACAAAGACAATTTGTGGATGTGATGGAAAAGGGTTTATTTAGCTCTTGGAAGCACACTCATAAACTTGAGTCGGGTGATGAGATGTTTCGCTCTTCTTCGGGCCAAGACATTAAAAGCCATCAGCCCGGCACGTGGATTATCGATCAAGTAGAATATGAGTTGCCTCTGGGGCCATTTAATTCTTTGGCCAATCAGCTTCTTGTGAAGCGCGCGCTTGGATCGATGTTTTCTGAAAGAAAAAAAGCCTTTCAAGAAATGTTTTGATCGTTTGCGCATAATTCATTTCAATATTTAAATTCTGTCGATAAAGATTGTTCCAATCTTTTCGTTATCGTTGATAACGTCAATGACCCAACCTTTTTCTTTAAGCTCTCCACGTAAAGTGAGTACAATAGTTTCATTGGCCGTGTTCACTCCACGAAGAGTGGCATTTAAATTTTGTCGAGCTTCTCTAGTTCCGGAAGACATGACAATTTGTCCGTCTTGATTTGTGGCTAAATGGAGTCTTTGTTTTCCAGATACAATATCTAAATTGATTTCGATGTTGTGAACTTGTTGGCTTTCTCGACTGTGAACACCTCTAATTCGAACTTTATAAGATCCAGCTTGGTTACTGAGTCCATCGACAACAGAATCTAGAGGATCCTTTGAATTAGGGGCTATTTTTCTATCAGCAAAAAAGAGTTCTGCTAGATTAAGTGTGGTTTTTTCATCGGCAACAAAATAACCTTCTGGCGCGGGTTTAGGATTGTTGTTGAAGGCATTTCTTGGAGCCGAAGATCGATCTCCGTTATTGGAGTCGTTATGGCTAATAGGTCTATGATTAGAGTCTGGTCCAGGATTTTGATTGTCGTTCTGAGGCGCTCCAGGGCGTCGGGGTGGCCTGGAATTATCGGGAGCGCTTCCGTCGGGCCCACCACTCACTGTGGGATTTCCGGGGCTATTAGGAGCGCTAACAAGGGGTGGTGGGGGAGGAGGAAGATCCCTGACCCTTTTGGGCTTTGTATAGAGTATCGAACCGCTGCAAGACGCAACAAATATAAGTGACCAACGCGCAGAATTTTTCATCGAGAAGACTTATGCAAGTGCTATTCCAGGCTGAAAGGGCAATATATTTGATTTGAAGCATGATTTTTTATGAGTCAGACAAAAGACTGAAAACACTGTCTAAAAGTTATACTTCGATATTAGGCATCGTCGACGGTGTGGAAATTTCCAATATCAATAATTCTCTTTTCTCCTTCAGAGCGGATGATATCTCGAAATTTCTTATTCTTTAAAAGGTGTTCAAATTTATAATAGTGATTGGCTGCAATGGCAGTAAAGAAAGTTTCGTCGGTTCCTTGAAAGGTTACAAAAAATTCAGGATTGAGTTTTTCAAGCTCCTTATGATCTTTTCCATAAAGGGGGCTGTTGGCGTCAATGACATGCATTAGTGTCCACGACAATCCAAAAATAGGAGTGGTGTCACGTTCTAATTTGAGGTCGTGAATTTTTCTTAAAAAGTGACCTTCTTCCGTTGTTTCATTGAGGAGTACACTAAAGCGTGCGCGACCTTCTATAATTCTATTGATTCTAGTGTTGGCGAGTCTCAGAAGAAGAACATCTTTTTTGGCATAAGGAGCTCGGATGATATTTTTAGAAAAAATAACTTTAGCATTGGGTCGAGCGAATTTAGCAAATATGAGACCCGTGCTGATGGCTGTTAAAACAAAGCCAAAAATAGCTTCAAGGGTGACAATTATATGCGCAAATTGTGTTTGTGGATAAAAATTCCCATAACCGATTGTGGCGGATGTTTGAATGCTGAAAAAGAAATAATCCCAATAATGACCTGGACGAACATTGGCAATGGATTCGGGGTAGAGCCAATAAAGTGCTGCAAAAAGAAAATTATAACTTAGATAAACAGAAGAGATAAAGGCAATCAGGTAGATCCAAGAACTCGTGAGTAGTTTGTGGTAGAGGTCTTCCCAGTAAGAATTCTTATGGCCCTCTTTGACCACAACGTAGAGAGGATTTTCTTTGGGTTGACGTTTAAATTTCATGCAGATTTTAAAAAGAACTCGTGGGATTCCTCTGTGAGTTTAGCTTTGCGGGCCTCAGAAATTTCAGCGGGCTTTCGTCCGCCATAACTGAGTTTAAGCACGCATCGGTAGACATCTCTTTCGATTTCGTTAACTGCGCGATTAGGGTTGGCTCTTGCTTGAGGATTGTTTTCACTCAATTTTTTAAAAATGACATACGCAAATGCTCGGAGTTTTTCTTTGGAGTCGATGAGCTTGTTGGACCAAGCCCATTCCGTGACCATGGCAATTTTCTGCTTCATGAGTTTATTTCGGAAAACTTAAATTGCACATTGAGCCAATTCTTTGGCTCCCGATAACTTAATGATTTAAATATTTATTATCGAGATATTTTAAGAAAGCCTCAGCGCCTAAGTCTCTATCAGGTAATATATTTTTTATAGTACCCGTGCTGTTATCAAGTGCTGCAAAATGGTGAACCTTTTTATAAAGATAATCCTTAATGAATGCAAAAGAACCATTTCTCACTTTATCTTCCCAGTCTGGAAATTGTTTAGAGAAATCAGCATGAATTTCGGCTGCTAACAAATTCCCAATGCTATAACCAGGGAAGTATCCAAAGGAGCCGCCGTGCCAGTGAATGTCTTGTAAGCATCCCTTAGTGTCGTTGGGTACCTGAATACCAAAATAATCTTTAAAAGTACTATTCCAAACATCAGGAATGTCTTTGACTTCGATTTTACCTTCAATCAACGACTCTTCAATTTTCATTCGTAAAGCAATGTGAAGATTGTAAGTCACTTCATCGGCATCAACCCTGATGAGAGATTTTTCTACTAAATTTAGAGATTCAAAAAGTTCTTTTGAATTTTTTCCAGTTAATTGGCCTAAATAATCACAAAAAGCTTGAGAGCGTCCTATGAAATTTTCGTAAAAGCGACTTTGAGATTCATGCACTCCAGTGGAGGCACCGCTGGCACAGGGGGTGCCAATCAGGTCTCTAGGAAAACTAGCCTCGTAAATTCCATGGCCAGTTTCGTGGATACTACTGAATAAGGCATTTAGAAAATCACTTTCATCATATCGAGTCGTCATTCGCACATCTTCAGGGTTACCGCCACAAAAGGGGTGGTGGCTCTCGTCAAGGCGTCCGCGCTCCATTGGAAAGTCTAATTGTTTTATAATTTTAAGTGAAAGTTCACGTTGCTCGGCTTTGGGCATGGGGTAAGCGATAGATTTCCAGCTTTGAGATTTTTGTTTATCAATAATTTTTTCAAGTCGAAGCTTTGTTCCTTCTACTAATTGGCTAAGAAGAGTTCTCAATTGTTGAGCTTTCATTCCAGGCTCGTATTCGTCCAACATGATTTCGTATAGAGTGCAGCCGTTAAAATGCTCTTTCAGTAATTTATGTTCTGAAAGTCTTAAGGCTTCTTCTCTTTTTAGTGAAACGATTTCACTTAATGCTTCTTGGACCTTAGAAAAATTTGATTCGGAACGAGCGACTTTCCAAGCTTCGAGAGTTTTAACTTTAGAGATTGTGATTTTGTGAACAAAATTTTCATCGAGAGCTGTTTTTTTGGCGACCTCAATCCGCAATTTAGAAAGTATTTTTTGTTCGCGGGGATTGGGGGAATGGGCTTTTAATACGGAACTTACAAATTCTGGATGAGTTTGAATTTTAAAGTGTTCGCCATAAAGATAACTCAGTTGTTCGGAGCGAATGTTGACACTCTGAGTGGGCATGTAAGTTTCTTGGTCCCATTCTAATAGGCCTATTGTGGATTCAAGAATTTTAGATTTCTTATAGTGTTCTAAGATTTGTGGTATTGACCAAGTCATCAGCTGTTTCTAACATGCTCTTATGAGAATCGCTATTGTGCAAATGCGTTCAACAGATGATCCCTGGGAGAATTTGTTTTTAACTCAAAGCTTCATTGCCGAAGCACAATCGCAAAAATGTGATCTCATTTGTTTTCCGGAAAACGTATTTTATCGAGGTCCACGCCACCCTAAGGATTTTGAACGATCGGAAATCTTTTTAGATCCAAATCCCGAGCGAGCTCTACGAGAAGGAAATGATTGGAATAAGGCTTTTTATGAGGCATTTTCTAATTTGGATTTAGCCGTTTCACTGGGGTCCGTATTGGAGGCCCCTGCAGAAGGGGAGCTTCCTTATAATGCTCATTGGTTTATAAAGCCTGGCGAGAAGCCCATGAGTTATCATAAAATTCATCTATTTCATTTTGATGCACCCGGAGCTGTGTATAGGGAGTCTCAAGATTACCAAGCGGGAGATAAGCCCGTCACTGTAGAATGGCGTGGTTGGAAATTCGGGTTGAGCATTTGTTATGATTTAAGATTCCCTGAATTGTTTAGAAATCTTGTAGTTCAGAATAAATCTGACGTACTTCTAATTCCTGCAGCTTTTACGGCTTTGACTGGTGAGTTGCATTGGGAGCTGTTATTGCGATCACGAGCCGTTGAAAATTTATCTTATGTGATTGCTTCTGCTCAATGGGGCGATCACTTTAATTCTCGCGGTGAGGCCTTATCTTGCTACGGCAATGCTCTTATGGTTCATCCTTGGGGTGGGGTTCTAGATCGAGCTCCTTTTGAGGGAGAAAATATGTTGGTGTGCGAACTTTCTCGAGAAGAGTTAAATGAGGTTCGAAAGAGATTGCCTGCATTGCAGAATTGTCGCTTGATTTAAGGCTGTCCTCATAAACAAAGCTTAGTCACTCCTCTCTCATATTTGCCAATAATATGACAGACCTTTTCATTTAATTTGTTAATTCTTATTCTATGAACTGCACGCGGAAATAATCACATCATTTCGTTGCAACCCTGGGACAGAAGAAGACCATTAGGAGTTTGCTTTGAAATATTTCTATTGTCTTTTTGTTTTAATGCTCGCGCAGTCTTTTCAGGCACAGGCTTTAAGTGAGGCTGAAGTTAAGACTATGCAAATCGAAACCATGGGTTCTTTGTCTTGTCCTAATTTTCGAAGTCAGGTTTTTGATTTGGCTTATAAATTTTTGAGAACAAGAAGAAGTCCTAATGAGTTTAAAAGTTTTCCTGAAATATTTAACAAAATTACATTTAATGATGTTCGCCAATGGAGTTATTCCAGAAAAGCGCAATTACCTTTTTTGAGAAAAGCTTTTAGAGATCTTTATTTGTTTTTATTTCTAGGCCATAGAGATTTTAAGAAAGATCCAGGGGGTGATTTTAGATTGGATAAAATATCGGCTGCAGAACTTGGAGATAGAACTTCTGAGGCGGCTGACGTTTATTTAAATCACCTCGATTACATGATTGAGAGTATGAAGGTATTTGCACTTAATAATGCTATAGATTGCGCAACGGAAATGATTCCAGAGCCACAACAATCGGCAGTTTCACCTACTTTGGCTTCTAAAGGAGCGAGGAAAACTTTAGATAATTTTTATCAAACCTGTGATGCTATGAGCTGGCAGCCCTATGGTTTAAATGATCCTGACGTTGAAGGTATAAAAGTAGTTGGCCAACATCCAAGTGGGGGAAATAAAAGAATTATAAGTGATAAAGAAAAACTGTTAAGCACGCATTTCTATCTTAAGTCGGTGGATAGTTATGGAATGCTTTGTGTGGATGTTAAAAAAAATCCACCGATTTATGATTTTGGCGGAAAACCCAACACTTCCAATGGAATTTTAGATTTTTTTTCAGATGCAGGAAGTGGAACTTCAGTTATGGGGATAGACTGTTCTGCCGTGGTGTTTTCATCGCTGGCAACTATGGGGATGAAATTAAAATCAGATACAAAATTAAAACCTGAACACGTTCATGGTGTGAGTTCTAGCATGTTTAAAGAACCTCAAGATAATGGATTAACTTGTTTATCCAAGTTGAAACCCAGTGCTACGGATCATGACCTACAGCCTGGTGATATCATTGCCATTAAAGGACATGTTGTCATTGTTGAATCTATAGAGAGTGATCCTTGGGGGATTAATAGATTTGTGGCTCCTTCTCAGTGCAGTTTGGAAAATATAAGTTCTAAGAATTTTAATTTTATCATTATTCAAAGTTCTCCGGTTAAGGGTGGAATTGGTGTAAATCGCATGAACGCTAGAGAGTATTTTCAAGACGGACAAACTATGGCTGATGGATTGAGGGCTAATGCAGTGAACGCCTGTTTGGCTCGTCTTGGATCGAGCAAAAGAATCGATGTGTCTAAAGCTTCAGTGGTAAGGCATAAGGGGACTTCAAATTGTACGGATGATTCTCTGAAATTAAGTCATGAATCGTGCACACAAAACTGTAGAATATAAAATAGTCTCTTCAATGCCATGGGTTTTTTCACGAAGGACTGCTTAAAGGGTGCGAAGATGTTGTCGGCGTGGATCTTCGGGGATCGCGAGGAGTTTGTCTTTTTGGTAGACTAAGGCTTCGCGACTTTCGCCGACAATTTCTACAGATTGGCTCATTTCAATGGCCTCAACCGGGCAAGCTTCTTCGCAGAATCCGCAATTAATACAGCGACCAAAATCAATTTGAAAAACTTTTGGACGACGTTCTCTGTAATCTTGATCGGGGAATTCTTCGGCTTCGATATAGATGGCCACCGGGGGGCAAACCACTTCACATAATTTACAGGCTACACATCGCTCGTTACCATCTTGGCTTGCAATTAAACGAGGAACGCCACGGTATCCCACAGGGAAATTGTGCTTAACTTCGGGATAACTCATTGTAGATTTTTTTCGGAATAAGAATTTTAAAGTCAGCATCATCCCGCGAATGATTTCGGGTAAGTAGAGCCTTTGTCTGAGCGTCATTCGCTTATACTTCGGAAGCATATATTCTTTGTAAGGTCTTAGAACCCATTTTGCAACCTAGAAGGGGCTTATCGATCGCGTCTTTTTGCTTGATCCATGCTGCGTTGGACTTCCTTTTTCTTAAGGGTGTCTCGTTTGTCGCCTCGAGTTTTTCCTTTTGCTAGCCCAAGCTCGATTTTAGCATAGCCATTCTTAAAATAGATTTTAATGGGTATCAGTGTATATCCATCTTTATCGATAGCGGTTAAAAGTTGTTGAAGCTCTTTCTTCTTTAAAAGAAGTTTACGAGTTCTTACGGGGGGATGATTATAAAATGGGCCCCCTTGTTTAAATTCTGAGATATTAGCTTTGTGTAAAAAAAGTTCGCCTTTTGAAAAGCTAGCAAAAGAATCGACTAATTGGACTTTCCCTTCGCGGCATGATTTCACTTCTGAACCTTTAAGAACCAAGCCAGCCTCAATGGTTTTTTCGATATGATAATCGTGAAAAGCTTTTCTGTTTTGAGAAATTAATTTAACTGCTTTGTCTGCCATCGCAAATAATTAAGTGTGAACAGTGGCTCCACAACTTAAAACAATTTTTAAGGCTTCATCCACAGTAAAGGGACAGTCTTCTACATCTTTTTCATCAAAGAGTAGAACATAGCCGCCAGTAGGATTGGGAGCCGTTGGAACAAAAACTAAAATTTTATGATCGGCTTTGATTTCACCAGTCACAAAACCTAGGGTTTTAGATTTCACCCCCATGAAGGGAATGTAGACTACACGTTTAAAGGATTTGTTAGCGTCTTTTGAGAAAAGGGCCGTGCTCACTTGTTTAGATACTGAGTAGAGACCTCTGACGATAGGAAGTTTGCTAAAAACAGATTCTCCAAAAGTATTGAGAAGTTTACCTGTTACAGTTTTTGCAAAGATTCCAGTGAGAAGGAGTATGGCGAAGCAATAAATAATTCCTAAGCCGGGAAAAGCTTGAAGTGATTCGGGTACGAACCCGTCTAGAAATCGAATAGCACTCCAAAGGACCCATACAGTGATGGCCAACGGTGCAATCGAAATAAGTCCCAAAATTAAATATTCACGAATTTTATTTCCCATAAAGCGCCTAGCGACTCGCGAGCTTTTGTGCGAGCCAAATGAACTTTACCATCGCCCCCCACCTTTTGCACTCCTATTAAAATATAGACAATATTTAGGGTGGGGGGCGATGGTAAAAAGTCGCTAGGCGCCTTTTAGGAGTTTGATGAAATCGGCGGGGCTGAGTTCCTCGGGGCGTTTGTCGCTCCATTCGCTCGACTTTAAACCTAAAGAGTTTCGCAATTTTTTTCGCCGTTGTTGAAAGGATTTTTCAATCCATTCACTGACTTTGTCATAATCAGCGTTGCGTATAAGCGGGTCTGCCAGTGCTTTGTCTTGTCGGGAATAGACGAAAAAACCACTTTCCACTTTGGGGGGAGGGTTAAAGCTACCGGCTTGAATCCAAAAGTGATCGTGTTCCTTGCAACTCAACCCAAACTTTACAGAGGGTACGCCATATCTTTTACCGTCTTCAGGTTTGGAAATAAATTTTTCAACGACTTCGCGTTGGAGCATAAATCCAAAGCGTTGGATATTCGGATAATCCTCGAGGAATTTAAAAACGATTTCAGTTCCACAATTATAAGGCAAATTGCCACAAGCAAAGCTCCATTTTTGGTGGAGAAATTGAGAGGAATTAATTTCTAAAAAATCACCGGGAATGATTTCGAGTTTTCCTTGAGAAACTTCTGAGCTAAATTTTTCGTTTAAGGTTTTAACCATATCATCGTCAATCTCTACAACGCTGACTTTAAAGCCTTCTTTAAGTAGGGCTCCCGTGAGGGCCCCATCACCTGGGCCAATTTCAAGGCAAGTTTTGATTTGTTCATGATCGAGTCTTTTCAGGCTCATTACAATTTTTTCGATAATTCCGGGATTGCAAAGAAAATGCTGACCGAAGTGTTTTTTCTTCTTCATGTAGTTTTTATCATAGCGGAAATTGGGCTCTAACGTCGCTAAGATTTAATTCAGGATTTTGAATGTGTGCGGCTGTGGCAATCATGACAGCATTGTCTGTGCAATATTTTAAGGGAGGCAAGTGCAGCAGGAGTTGAGATTGTTTGCAAAAATCCTCCATAGATTTTCGAATGCATTTATTGGCCGCGACTCCACCACAAAAGATTAAAGAACTGGGCGCTACTTCCAAAGAGCTTATGATTTTTTTTAGGGGACGCACCAAGGCAGACGCAATAGTGCTTTGAATGGCCCAAGCAAAAGCGGGGTTAGTTTTATAGGAAGGGTTTTTTTCTATTTTAAGGCGAATTGCACTTTTAAGTCCTGAAAACGAATAACCGTTTTCTACTTTAGGAATGGGAAGTTCAAGAGCTAGTTCTTTTGCTTTTGCTAATAATTCGGTAGTAGATTCGGCGAGAGCAGCCATTTTTTCAATTTCTGGACCGCCGGGATAAGCTAATCCCATAAGTTTAGCGCTTTTATCGAAGCATTCGCCGGCAGCATCGTCGGCGCTTTCGCCTAGCTTTTGAATACTAAGGTCTGAATTCACCGATAAAATTTGAGTGTGTCCGCCCGATACTAGTAAAACTAGTGAAGGAAAAATTTGTGCGGCTCTTTCTTTTAAGGAGCTATTTATATTTTCATTTATCAAAGCAGAAGCCACGTGTCCTCTTAAGTGATGCACTCCTATAAAAGGCAAATTGAGCGCTCGAGCCATACCCCTGCCAAAACTAGCGCCTACAAGAAGGGGTCCCACTAAACCTGGACCACAAGTGGCAGCGATGGCACTGAGCTTGTAGCTTTTAAGTTTTTCTAAGCCGATTTTTTCAAATAAAAATTTGAGCTCTTCTTCGTGGGCACGACTTGCGACTTCGGGCACCACTCCACCAAATTTATTGTGGAGAGCAATTTGCGAATGCCGGAGGTCTTCGAGTATTTCACCGTCCGCAGAAAGCACAGCGAGTGCGGTGTCGTCACAGGAAGACTCTATCGCCAGAATGTTAGGAGCTTTCGACATTTTGGCAAGACTGCCACGTTAGGGGGAGGCACTCAATGAAGATTTTGTTCTGGCCTAGGGCGCTACCCAATTGGGAAATGCGGCGAATAGATCATTCGGAGCTTTGGCTTTTTTAGCTAAAATTAGGGCTGCAAGTTTGCCTTCTTTAGATTGAGGCGCACTTCTAGCGGCTTCAGTATAAAAAAGTTTTGAATCTTTGGATTGCCCCATTAAATCAAAAGAAACTCCTTGCCCAAACCAAGCCAGCGCAATCCTTTTATGTTTTGGGAACTTATCTAAAATATCATTGAAAGTGATGGCCGATTCTTTAAAGTTTCCGGCGCTGTATTGGCTAAAGGCAACTCCTAAATGGGCATAAAAGTTTTTACTACCTCTAGGAGCCTTGGTGATTTCAGCAAAGAGTTGTTCGGCAGCGGGAAAATTGCCTTTGTTGAGCTCTTTGATGGCTTGGTTCCATAAAAGTCCAAGTGAATTATCTTGTTGCTTAGAATCGCTAGCCTCAACTGGCTTAGGTGCGGAACTTTGATTTTGTAGTTGGGCAATTTGGGCTAATAAATCGTTGTTTTGTTTTTCAAGAATTTGAATGCGTTCTTCAAGTGCAGCGCTTTCTCTACGATGAAGTTCTTCGCTTTCGCTGAGCTTTCCTCGAGTAACGGCAAGCTCTCTTTCAAGTTCATCGATACCAACACTCTGACTAGTGGGACCGCTTTCCTCTGTCACTACAGGATCGTGATAAGCGTTTCTGCCTTTTCTTAAATCCCCAGTTGTTTGACAGGAATTTAAAATAAAAAAGAATACGGGTGTTAACTTTAGAAGCGATTTCTTATTCATAAAACTCATCTTCTTCTGCGGCTTTGAGTTCCGCGCTAAATTCAGCTTTTTCGGCAAGACGTCGAGTGAGTTCAGCCGATTTTTTGGCTTCCTCAAAATCTCTAGCTAAATAATACCTTTGAGCTCTCCAATGAGCTTGTTCCGCTCTTCTAAAAAGATCGGGTGCACGTTTTTCAGCGAGAGATCTCTCGGCCGCTTTCATGGCGGCATTAGCAAAAATCATTTCTTGAGTGGGTTTCTCAGTGCTCGAGCAAGCAGAAATGAGCATAAAGAGCGCATAGAGGCTAATGCTAGGTAGGGAAATTTTAGAAAATTTCCAGATTTTCATTTTGTAGCGACCGAGCTGGCCGTTCGAAGGGCCGTGAGGAAGTGAAAAATGAAAAGATGGATGTTTTCTAAAATTTACCATAAAAAAAGGAGCTAGAGACCGTTGGCCCCTAGCTCCTTTTTTAAGGTCGAAAGTATTACTTTCCAACAGATACAAACTCTGCACGACGATTTTTCGCCCAAGCGCTTTCGTCAGATCCACTTACAGAAGGGCGCTCTTCGCCATAGCTGATTGTGGAAAGTTGAGCTGAAGGAACGCCTTTACCGATGAGGTAATCTTTTACAGATCCCGCACGGCGTTCGCCAAGAGCCAAGTTGTATTCAGTGGTTCCACGCTCATCGCAATGGCCTTCAACTTGAACTTGGATAGTTGCATTGGCTTTGATCCAATCAGCAGCTGCAGCGAGAGCTTTTTTAGAACCCGCAGTGAGAGCAAAAGAATCGTATTCAAAGTATACGGTGTCTAGTTCAGGAATTTTTGTTCCAGAACCGCCGTTCTTGCCATCAAATGATGTGATGTCCGAAGCGCCTTCTTGTTCTTCTCCAACTTTCTTCTTTGAACAAGCGCCTACAACTAGCACTAAAGCTAGGGTTGTGATTAATCCTGATGTGAATCTTTTTAATTTCATTTACTACTCCTCTACAAAGGGCACATTTATTTGTTTAGACTTACTTAGTATTAAAAAAAATGAAAGCGTATTTCACTATCCTTTTGCTTTTTCTCGTTCTTTTTGAGACTCGTTGCAGCAATGCCAGCTCAAATGAACTTTATAGAACTTTCAATTTTCCGCGCGAGAATTCGCGAATTCAAGTCAATTTGTTAGTTCATCCATCGCTTGAAAGTGAAATGCTCGATCTCGAAAAACTTAGCTACGAGGCTTTAAATGGAGTTGAGACACTTTTAGGCTTAGAATTTAGAGATTCAATCTGGATTTATTTTAATTCGTATCCCGAAGAGCACAACGGTTTGGCTACGGTCATTCCAACAAGTCGAATCTATTTAAATGTCACATCACCCGAAGAGGGTAGTACTTTAGCTTATTCAGACGATTATATTGCCGACACTCTATGGCATGAGTTGACCCATATGATTGTGACTCAGCAACGCGAAGGAGTCTTTCATGGGCTGAATTATTTGTTTGGAGCTCTATCTCGTCCGGTGGGGGCTTGGCCCAAATGGTTGCATGAAGGCTTAGCGGTTTGGGTTGAATCGCAAAAAGGGGGTCGAGGGCATTCTGGGATTATTGATTTACAACTCCGAGAATTAGCGGAATATGAGCACAACGAAAATAAATCTGCTTTCGAAAGTTTTCATTTAGATGGGGATGCCGCTCTTAATCTTGTTCAAGAAGGCGATCTTCCTTATCACTTTGGATATTTGCTCATCGACAAACTGTTTAATGCTGATGGAAAAAAAATAGGGCGATTTATAAATCAGCAAGCCCATAGTTTAGGAACTAGTTTCAGAGTTGAGCTTCGCGCTTTTGGAGTTGATCTCGATAAAGTTTTTAGTTCTCTAAAAGCGGAGTGGAAAAAATATTACAGGCCAAGCAGTTTTCAAACTAATGAAAAAAACATTCTTGATGAGGGTCAAAACATATATTCGCCTCAAAATACCGAGGGTCAATTCACGTGGATTAGCTGGAGTGATGATCATTTAGCTAATGTTGAATTGAGAGCTCTCAATGGTGAAGAGGACTCTTGGCTGTGGCCACATTTTAATTATATTCCCGAAAAAGTTTTTAAAATTAAAAATAAATGGATTTTTAAGGCATGGAGTCCGGATAGGTTTAAGCCAGAGGAGAAAAAACATTTTTGGTTTGAGTTTAATGAAAAGCATCAAGAAATATGTAGAGCCGAATTGCCTTCTCGAATTCGAGAGCTGGACTTTGATGGAAATCAGATAAGTTGGATTCGAGAAGATTACGCAATGAAGCTTTATGTGGAAAGCTCCAAATATAAAGAGCCCTGTCATTGGGGCGAAGTAAAAAGTGTTTATCAAAGTGCTAAAGCCTTTGAACGGGTGAGTGGACTCACTCAGCTTTCCAAAAATGAATTGAGTTTTGCTATTTCAAGCGGTCGAAATACGCAAAAAACTAAGATTAAAATCGACGATTTTATTATTGAGGGGGCCTATCCTGTCTCTCAATTACGGAAATTGAATTCTTCATGGTGTGGGTCCGGTGATTTAAAATGCTATTCGCTCCAGGTGGCTTCACCAGATTATTGGGGGCCCGTGATACTGGCTTGTTCAAAAGATCGCTGTAAAAGTCGAAAATTAGATCTCAGCACTGGCGCTACTGACGCGACTCCTTGGGGAGACTTTTTAGTAGTAAAAAGCTTTCATTGGAAAGGCGATAAACTTTTAAAAATTTCGAGTTCTGATTTTAAGTCTTCTGGACCGGAATTTAAAATTTCAAAAGTTAAAGAAGAAAATCTAGCTATTGAGAAAATAGCTAAGGCAGATGTTGAGAAATATTCACCGTTAAAAACTATAGTTCCAGAGTTTTGGATTCCTCTTGTGGCTCACGATCAAAGTGGAACTTTTTTAGGAGCCAACACCTTTTATGAGGATTTGAGTCAACGTTGGTCTGGAAACACAACTTTGGCTTATTCAAGTGAAGTTAAAACTCTTGTGGGATTAAGCCAAATAGAGCGGCGCTTTGACGGAAGATTATCTTTGTTGAGTGCCTCACTTTATGGGGAATACTGGCCGAGGCTTGTGTCTTCTGAAATTCAAAATCGGCAAAATTATGGATTCAACACTCAATTTTCATTATGGAGGGGAGATTCTCAAGGGCTATTGATGTCTCTTGGACTAGAGCAAAGTCAGGCAAGCGAAACTCGTTTTTTGCGATCTTATAATTATTGGAGTCCAAAGATTGCATTGCTTTGGCGTTTGGGGCCCTATCAAGATCCCGCAGATCCTGATCTACGCTTTTCTAAAATGAGCAACGCCATGAGTTTGGAATTAATCAGTTCCTATTATGAATCTTGGGCTACAAAGGAAATCTTGCGAATACAGCAAAACGTTCATGGAAAAATGGCGCTGCAATTAGTGGCCTTGCATGCTTATACGGATAAGCGCAATTATCCTGCTACTTATTGGGAGTGGGGTGGTCGAGAACTTTTTTCTAAAAGTTCTGAGGATTTTTTAAACCGAGGATTTGCACCTCGATTTGTGGCCGCGCAAGAACTCATGCGATTTTCGATTGAAGCTGGATATAGAGTTAAAGATAGAATTTTTAGCAGTTCATGGAATCGCTTGCGCCTGGAGGAATGGGAGCAAAGATGGGTGGCGGAGACTGTTTCATGGGACTCTTTTAATAAGCAATCTCGATTTAAAATGGGGCGACAATATTTTACAAGTGTGGGTATGGAAAACGATTTTTTTGCCCAAGTTTTTCACTATTCGAATTTAAAAAATACTTTGGGAATATTTAAAGGTTTTGGTGTTGGCGGGGAATGGCGAGTGGCTTGGACTCTCCAAACTTATCTTGACCTCCTTTGATTCTTAGAGTCGCAGAATGATTATTGTGGGAGGATTTGGAGGCTTTGTAGGTCGGGTAAATAAGCGCCACTAGTTTCATCGCTTTCTAAAATGGCGCGGTATTGGAAATATTGTTTATTGGAAGAATTTACTGGAAAGAAATTTAGCAAGTTTAAAAGGGGGGATTCGAATTTTACATTCCCAGTGGCAAAATAGGTGTCGATATAATCATTATTAAGAAGTTCACTATAATAACTGTGTTTAGCAGAGCTGTTTGTGGAATCATTGGGACCACGCCAGTAGGGGTTGTCTGAACAGTCGCTTTGAGAGCATGCACGCATTTGTATTTTTACACGATTGGCACCACGTCTGTAGAGTTGGTTAATTTCGTTGGCGTGTAATGCTCGACTCCATACGGCGACTTCATCCCAATAAGTGGGTATTAAATTCAACGATCCAAACATAAATGAAGTATTGTCATAAGCAAATGAATCTACTGAAGACAATTCATTAAGACCATCGACATATAGTTTAAGAGCACCGTTAACCGCACGGGTGAAAGCAAAGTGATGCCAATGACCATCGTTAATTTTGCTACTTGTGCATTTGGCAGCGCCTAGTACTGTTTTCTCGTAGCAAAAACTTCCGTTAATAATTTTAATCTCTAATTTATTTGAACCTGAAGTACTTTGCGTAAGAATGGATTCATTACTAAGAGGTGAATTTGTTTTAAACCAAAAGGAAACTGTGTAGGGTAAGGCCGCGTTTTGGGAAAGCAGTATGCTACTGGTATTAACTATAGCATTTTCTAAGTAAACGCCTTTGTTAAAAATCGAGTATTCATTGGAGCGTATTGTGGAACCTTGAGCTTCAAGGGATACAGCATTGCCACTTCGATCATAAAAATCAACTGTGCTATCGTTGACTACTGCTGAACGTTCATTCAAATGCCAAAGGGCCATGATTCCGCTCATGAGGTCGTTGTCGTTGGGGGATCCAGTTGATCCCACCAATGAAGAATAGTTATTGGAGTTTTCGTTGTTTCCTAAGTCAGGAAGTTCCTTATTGAAGGGTAATGAACTTTTCCAGGCAAGGGATTCTGCAATTCCTTCAAAACCAAAATTGAAAATACGAGAAGTATAGCTACCTGAAAATTTTGCTGATTGGCGCTGGTAAATAAGGGCCACTTCTTCGGGAAGCAGTCCTTCATTCCAAATTGCAGTGTCGTCGACGAGACCAGCTAGTTTCATGCCAAATGTGCTGCAGCTAGAGATTAACGAGCTCAGTGTGTCTGTTCCTGTAAACATTCTTGATCCGTTTACGTAAAATTCTAGAGCAGTTCCTCGTTTTACAGATGTAATCATATAGTACTTATTTTGACTGAAAAAGCCTGCACCGGTGGGTGAAGAGCTTGCACATCCTAATCCAGAATCACAGCGTACATTATAGGCTTCTCCTGCATTTGCTCCTGAGTTATCAAATAACCAAACTTGAAGAGCGTAGGATGGTGTTGTGCATCCAGCCAAGTTGAAGACTCTGTAGGCATCTCCACCCAGAAGCGCCGAAGTCGGGTCTGGCTTTATCCAAGCATTGACCGTGTAATCGCCGAACATCCAAATTGGATTCGTTAAATTTGCGATCACTTCCGCATTAGCACCATCCATAAAAATTGAGCTAGTGCCAATTTTTGCATCTGAATCAAATGTAGGAGTGCTAATAGGAAAAAAAGTATCTCCGCTAATTTCATCAATGTAAGAATTGTCTAGCTTCCAATAATTTTGAAGGGCACTCCATCGAGGTGTCCAATCCGAGGAAAGATTTGCGCAATTGGTACTCGTAGCATCACAACTGCCAGAATTAGCCAGAGTTAATTTTGAAGACGACCAAGTCGTACCATTGTTATTGCCCAGTGAAAAATCTTTAGAAGCCGAAGTGCCGGCAGCGTTATCTTCTAAATCCATATAAACTTGAATGCTTTGATTGAGACTTGCGGCAGCAGTGACAGCACCCTCTGCGTTTGTTCCAGTCCCGCCAGCTATTGAAACATTTAAAGTTCCTTGGCCACTGCAATTGTTGATGGTGACCTCACGGGTGTTTGCGCTAGGCGCGCTAACGTTTGCGCTACAAGTAACTCCATCGTTACTAGAGAGCTGAATACTAGAACTTGAAAGACTAATGCTGCTGCCTGGATCATAGTTAACAGTAAAAGAGACGGAAGAATTATTATAAGTAATGATGTTGCTACTTGCTGAAGACACGCTAATTTTCGCACTTTTATCGGGCTTAGGACCAGCAACATAAACTTGGCCGCATGAAGTAAAAAATAAAAGGCCAAATGCAATTCCCAGCTCTTTAAACTTAGAGCGAGCATAGTCGTAGGCGAGACCATTAAACGTGAACATAGCCTAAGACTATTTTATCTTAAGCTAGTCTAGAGCCACATTAAGATTTGGTTATTATCGAAATCTTAATATAGAGCTAGGGCCATACTTTCTATGAAAGGTGAAACACTCAATACAAGATTTATAAGTTAGTATATTGGATAATGAAGGAAAAAAAGCTCTTTTTAAAATTGAGTTTTATTGGAGCCTT
This sequence comes from Pseudomonadota bacterium, assembly GCA_018001635.1. Taxonomy (GTDB): domain Bacteria; phylum Bdellovibrionota; class UBA2428; order UBA2428; family UBA2428; genus JAGNHS01. The sequence continues at coordinate 73,792 of JAGNHS010000003.1, forward strand.
TATTGCTTCTTTTTTTAATCAAAGCCTTTTGGCCGATGAATGGTTTGAAAAAAACTTCAGTGAGTTGATGCGGATTAGAGAAGATCTTTTTTCGGCATGTCCCCCAGCAGATTGTATATTTGTGGGCGTAGGGAGATCCCCTACTCCGATCACTGCGTTTTTGGCGGCTTCTTTTAATCCTAAAGATGCACAAAAGCACGTGATTGATATTCCTGTTTCTGGAATGCAACGCTATGGAGATTTAGATGCTGAGGCTAAGGATGTCGTGCATGGTCGATTTGATGCTTTGTTTGGCAAATATCTACCTAAAGAAAAAATTCAAGGGAAAAGGGTGATTCTAATAGATGCGATATTTAGCGGCAGTAGCCTCGCCGGGGTCTTTGACGAGCTTAATCGTTTTGTTGATTCCAACAAAATTAATGCCGAAGTTAAAGGGCTAGGTTTAAATTTTCCTAAAGAAATTTCGCCAGAATCTATAAAGTCTAGAGGCATTGATGTGACTTCCTCAAATTTAACTGCTGATCTGCTTTTTGGTCATATAAGACGTAGATTTGGAAAATTCGAAAAATTACCAATTACAAAAATAGATCCCGATTTTAAATACGTTGTGCCTCAGGCAGATTTAAAAGTGGATGGGGAATATAATAAAAGCGTTAGCGAATTGCATGAAATGCTTTCAAAAAGGAAATTAACACTAGCAAAGTTTTCTAAAAAATCGAGTGGTGGTCTAGCTTTGGGCTTATCTAAGATTGGGCAAAACTTAAGAAAGCTCGTTGAGAACTGTAAAGATTCACTAAGATTGCCGATGCAAGCCCCTACTCAATATTAAACTTTAAGTTTCTTATGCAGGCTTAGGAACTTCTATACGTGGAAAGAGTCGGGGTATTTCTCCAAGCGCGGCTCCCTCTTTAAGTAAATTCAGTTGAGCTTTGTTCCAAGCATTTTCTCTGTCGATATTTAAGCCGAGAGCCTTTTGGAGTTCCAAACTAGCTTTGGGTAGGAATGAATATGAAAGTACCGAAAACACTGCAAGTGCATCGAGAGCTGTTCTAAGTACAACTGCAAGACGAGGGTGTTGGGCAGGGTCTTTGGCTAGCGCCCATGGCTTAGTATCATTAATGTAACGGTCACAAGCGGCGACGGCATCGCTGAAATGTTTTATTCCTAAGTGAAATTTGGCTTGGTCGAATTCCGTGACCATGAGCTCGGGTAACTTTTCAATCTTAGTTAAGAGCTCTTGATCTATAGCTTCTCTTTGTGGTGCTGCGGGTACTTTGGGCCCAAAATTTTTGTGAACTAAAGTGAGGGTTCTTGAGGTGAGATTTCCCAAACCATTGGCGAGATCGGCATTACATCTATTAATAAAGAGTTCGAGGGTAAAATTGGCATCCCCACCAAAACTCATTTCACTCAATAGAAAGTATCTAAAGTAGTCGGCTCCATAGAGATCAGCAAGATCGAGTGGGTTGACCACATTCCCAAGGCTCTTGCTCATTTTCATACCGCCTGTGAGCCAAAAACCACCCACGTAGATTTTTTTGAAAAGGGGCATTTCTAATCCCAAAAGCATAGCAGGCCAGTAAATGGCATGAGTTTTAAGAATGTCTTTTCCAATGAGATGGGTGCAGTTTTCCCACATGAGACTATCAAATTTCGGATTTTTTGAGGGGGCATGGCCCTCGTATCCAAGCCCGCCGAGATAATTGAGAAGAGCGTCGAACCAAACATAGGTGACGTATTTTTTATCGAAGGGTAGGGGAATTCCCCAGCTGAGTCTCTCGATTGGGCGAGATATGTTGAGGTCCTCAAGTGGTTGATCGAGAAAAGCTAAGACTTCATTCCTGTAATGAGAGGGTTGAATGGCTTCGGGGTTGTTTTTGTAAAACTCGATGAGCTTATTTTGGTAGGCGCTCATTTTAAAAAAGTAATTAGGTTCCTTGCGCACAACGGGGGCTTTGAGGTGGTCGGGGCAAAGTCCCTCGGCATTCCATTCTTGGTCGGTGCGAAATCGCTCGCATCCCACACAGTATTTTCCCTCGTATTCCGAGTAGTAAATTTCCTTTTTATCCATCAGAAACTGAAGCGCGTTTTGGACCATGGTGTAGTGTGCGGGAGCGCTTGTCCTATAGAAATCGTCGTTTTCGAGGCTCAACTTGGCCCATGCAGTCTTGAAAGCATCGCTGTTGCGATCGACGAAAGCTTTTACTTCAACGCCTTCTTCAGAGGCTTTTTGGGCGATTTTCTCTCCGTGTTCGTCTGTTCCAGTGAGGAAAAACACCTTTTTCCCTCTCATAAGAGCATACTTTTTGAGGAAATCTCCTATGACGGTGGTGTAAGCGTGGCCGAGGTGAGGGTGTGAGTTCACATAGTAGATGGGGGTAGTTATATAGAGGGATTCTTGCTTCATGATCGCTTTCTCCTATGAAAAAACACTTCCTCTGATTAAGCGGCTTTTTCGCTGATGGGTCAAGTGAGAGTACCCCAGAGTGAAAAAATTTTCACAAACACTATTGTCAGAGTGAAAAATCGTGTAAAAATGAATTTACCAAGTTTTTGGAAGAGGAGAAAAAAACAATGGCAAAAAAAGCTACAAAGAAAGCAACTAAAAAAGCAACCAAGAAGGCAACTAAAAAGGCTACTAAAAAAGCCACTAAGAAAGTCGCTAAGAAAACTAAAAGGAAGCCAAACGCTAAGTTCATGGCTCCTTTGAATGTTAGCGAAACTCTTGCTGCAGTAGTTGGCAGTAAGCCCATTCCACGTACTGAAGTGACTAAAAAACTTTGGGCGTACATCAAGAAGAATGGCCTTCAAGACTCTAAAAATCGCCGTCAAATCAACGCTGATGACAAGCTAAAAGCTGTGTTCGGCGGACGCGGTTCTGTGTCTATGTTTGATATGACTAAATTAGTCAGCAAACACCTTACAAATAAGTAAGACGCTTGTTCCTATAGGGAACTAATTTTAAGCCCGGGATCCTATTAAGGATTCCGGGCTTTTTTTATTCATCAAATCTTAACTGAGATTTAATTTGTTTTTAGCCTGTGAGGGCTTAGAATAAGGCTATGGGGAAAGCTATCTTTCGATATAGTTTCAAATCTAGAATTTTAAATTTTCTTATAATCCCACTATTCGTCGTAATCTTATCTGCTTGTAAAATTGGAAGTTATTATTCGAGTGGTAATGAAAAAGTTTCTCTTGAAGAGGCCACTCACTTCTCGGATGCCGATCGACAGGCTTATGAAGGTGCCTATGGTCAAATGTTTCCTGGAGTCACTCCACAGGGTTCAGGTAAGTCTGCAGATATTGCAAAGATGGCTTCTGCAATGATTGGGTTTAAAAACTGCGCTGCCGGTTTAAGTGGTGGCATCAAATGTGCCGTTCAAGCTTCCACTATACTTCGTGCTGCGGGCGTGAATGTTTGGGATGCTTCAGTAAATGGATTGGTCTCTAAACTCAGAGCTCAAGGGTGGAGAGATGGAACTTGTGGCCCGGGAGCGGTATTTCATACTGCACAAGCCTCCTCGAGCGGACGACATGTGGGTGTGATTGGGCAAGATGGTCGCGTGGTTCATAATGGAGGAATTGGCGGAACTTGCGGTCAGCTAGGTACAAAGAATTATCCAAGTTGGTTTAGTCGAGGAAAATGCTTAGTAGCTCCAACTTAAATTAAGTTTAACAAAGGAACGTTTGATATGAAAAAGACAATTTTTATAAGCGCATTATTAAGTTTATACATGAATTCGGCATTGGCCTTAGTCGTGGTGCCCTGTAAAAAGGATTTTGATGAAACTCTTAAGTCAGTTACAAAAGTTCAAGAATTAAAACAATTCAACTCTAATAAACGGCCCTATGGGCTCTATGAAATGAGCTTTAATGAAGATGGGCTTTTGCGAGCAGAATACATTCTTATTGAAAATTCTTCAGATCCTAAAAAATGCCGAATTGTGATTCGAGACCAAAGTTTATTGAGTTATCGAAGTGGAATGAGCCCGGATCTTATGCCTACTGATGTGGCTCAAGTGGTCATAGAGGATGCTGCTTTAATTCAGGCACGGCACGAGGCAGGTATAGGGCGTGTGAGCCGAGAATCTTATCTTAAAAACTTAGAGCGAATGGATCCTAAAGATGCCAATATTAAATGGTTAGTTTCGAAATTAAGAGTAGAATGGTCTTTGAAGTGAGCTTGAAAAGACCTTTCAAATATCAATTGCTAATCTTAATGAATTTTGGGTTTTTGAATTTTTTAGCTATGGCCGGAGAATCACTTTTTCTGCAAGCCCAACGTATACTACCCCCTCTAGGACAAACAAAAACAGGACAACTCATCACGGATTCTAAAGATGTGGCCATGTTTAATTTAGAGACAAGCAAAGAAGGTTTTGAATTTAAAAGTTATGGCCCAAAAGCCTCTGTAGTCTATAAATACGATAGCCAGCAACATCAGTTGACCTTGGTGAATCCCAAGGGAAAAGACGAATATGTTAAGGCGCCTGCTAAAACACTCAAAGCTTGGCCACTACTTGAATTGCTTATGGGGCGAGATGCTTCAAAGCTATTAACATCGTTTAAACCTGTGCTCATCGACCCCGCCACTCAAAGCAAGGGGCAAAAAATCTCAAAATTTGAAAACAATGAAGGTCTTATAAACCTCATAGAGTTTCGTTATGTAGAGGCCGTTCCCGAGCCAAAGTTGAAAAGTTTAAGAATTGTTTCTGGGGCCGAAGATTATCTCTTTGAATTTGACTGAGTTTAATGGCCTGATTTCCCTATGAAATTGTCTTAACCAAATTTCCATAATCACTCCACAAGTCGCCAGTATTCTGAATGAGTAAGGGGAGCGATTATGAAAAACCTACTACTAACAAGTTTTGTAATTTTACTAAGTATGAATCAATCAAAAGCAGCTTCTGATTTTGGAGAAGCTTTAGTGGCTTTTAATGAGTATTCCGATAGTGAAGATTCTGATATTCACGAATTACAAAGAAGAGAGCGTTATCGACCAGGCCAAGATAATGGACAACGCCCTTCAAGACCCGGGCAAGAAGGCGATCCCGAAATTCCAGATCATATTCTAAGTCTCATGGTGAATTCATGCTTGGATAAGGTTATTAATCAGGAATGTAAGGTTGAAGTGCAAACTGGCAATTTCGTTAAAGGTAAATGCATCAAAGACCATAAACCAGGCACGGATCGATTGATTTGTGCCATTCCGCCTCCACCTAGAGATTAATTATAAAAAATCCGCCCGAATGAAAACTCATTCGGGCTTTTAAACATTTGGGGAGATGTTATGAAAAATTTAATGATTATAAAAAAACTTCTAAGTTTAACCATTGTTGTTTTAAGTGTGCAAAGTTGGGCGGGAAAATCATGTGTGGTGGACTGTAAATGCACCGGAGATAAATGTTTCAATCTTTTAGACACTCACTTGTTGCCCTCAAAGTCGGCGTGTAATTTTAGTGGAATTGATAAGGATTATTTCAATCCAGAGTTTTTATCTGGATTTTCTCCAATCAAAAATGGAATTAAAGAAGTTCAAAAGCAAGCCATGCAAGCTAAGGGCGGGTCTTTAAAATTAATCACTCAACCTAAAAATAGAGAAATTTTCTTGGATTGCACGAGAACAGATAATGCCGATAAAAGTGTAGTCAATTGCCGTGTTCGAAAGGGCGACATTGGTTTTGATTTTTTAAGTCTAGATATAAGTCGTACAGTGACTAAAGCTGGCTGTGAAGAATCCATTTCTTTGCATGGCAAGTACTCTGCTTTGGCCTATATAAGACATGGAAAAGATGTGCTTAACAATAATATTAAAAGGGCCTTTGCAGAGAGAGTAGACTTGCTGGCTCAACAAGTTGCTATCGAGCAAAAAGCCTTTGCCATAGCTAATGCAGCTCCTAAGGCCGATCCTAATTATGGCGTTATTCTTTCAACTAAAAGAAAGCATTAGGCACTCGATGGTTTTTTGACGACTGAGTTTAAAGTCTACACAGTGTAAAATGAAACTATGGTGTTTAAGAACTATCGACTAGGCTTTTTGCTAATTCTTTGCTCAAGTTTATATGTGCAAGCTAAAAACGGAACTGCACGGGGTGTTGGTTCGGGAATAATGTATCCTGCTCCGCACTTGGCAACGGTAGTGAATCCCGCGGTTGCGGGTGAGGCTCCTCCGGGAACCCTGTATGGACTCTATAGAGCGCAAGAAGAGTTGCCCTATGGATCTTTAACTTTAGGGATGAAGACTTTGGGACTCTCGGCAGCTTACCGACAAGAGGGCACTCAATCTAACAAGCAAGACATTTACGAAGGGGCCGTCGGCTTGCGAAGCGACTTTATTATGGTGGGTGGAACTTATCGAAGCACGGGTGGAAATTCTGATGATGGAGATGTTTCCATAATGTTTGATTTGTCTAATTTTCGTGCAGGAGTCGTGGCGCGTAGTATTTCGAATGGTGCCAATCGCTTAGATTTTGGTGTGGCGCTTAGAACTAGCGATAACTTGTATTTAGAGCTCGATATTAAAAAAGACAAACCCTACGACCAAAAGGATTATCTAGCGGATGCTTCATTTGTGGTGGATGTGACTAATTGGTCTTTAGGTGTGGGTTACGATACGAATTATTCGAACGCCAAACTTCAAAAGGGCCATGTTCATGCCGGAATGTCGCTTATGCTTTCAGACAATTTGTATATAGACGCGCATTACCGTCTTCAAACTCAAGAATGGTCCGCCGACAACTGGAACGGCGGCCTCCGCATGATCTGGTAGAAGGCGCCTAGCGACTTTTTACCATCGCCCCCCACCTTTTTACCATTAGAACAATTTAAACGTGTTTCTAGGGTGGGGGTCGACTGCTAAAAGTCGCTAGACGCCTTCTAGCAGAGCGTTTAAGTAACTTCTCATGTTTATTCCGGCGCCTATAGTGATATTCGTGAGGCCTCAAGCTCAAGGTAACGTAGGTGCTATTTCGCGTGTGATGTCTAACTTTGGAATCACCGAGCTCCGGCTTGTGAATCGCCCACCAGCCAATGCTGATTTACTCGAAACTCGTTATGGGGATGTGGATTGGATCTTAGCGTGCAAAGGCAAAAGCATTCTTGATAAAGCGCAAATTTTTAAAAGTTTGCCAGAAGCTCTCCACGACTGCGAATTGGCAATTTCAACCTCTGGGCGACCTCGTGGCAATGAAGACGGTTACTCGCGCACCACTTTAAAAATGCAAGACGCCTTAGATTCTCTCAGCCAATGGATGGAGCAAAAGAAATCCAATGATCTTCGATGGGCCTTAGTGATTGGTCCCGAGGACGATGGCCTTCGTGAAGATGAAATCGCGCTCTGTCGACATTTGGTTTACATCCCCACGACTCAAGAAAATCCCGCGATGAATGCAGCCATGGCTACGGGTTGCTTACTTTATCATTGGCACAACTATTCTGAATTTTTTAGCAAGAACAACATTTCGCAAAAAAATCGTGGACCCTTTCCTGAGAGCAAAGAATATTCTGAAAGTGGGCGCAAAGATTGGGCCACGCAAGAGCAAGCTTTAGCCTTTGCCGATTATCTCATGGAAACTGTAGAGCTCACTTCCTTTTTAAAATATCCAGATCAGGCGGCCGTTCTGGCTCGTTTGCAAAGATGGGTTCAAGTTGCCCCAATTCCATTAGGTGAACTTTTATTTGCTTTCGAAATTCTTTATCAAATTCGAGCCAAAATTACGGGCGAATATTCCAAACGAGATTTTTTGAAAAAAACTTAGTAGAAAAATTTTTTTTAAAATTAATTTCTTGTTAAGCTCGAAACTTTGCAAATTTAATCATTTAGAGATTTTTATGAAGTTCGATATTTCAGTTTCCTCTCAATATTAATGATATTATTAACTTAGGTGATAAAGTTACTTTTTGTATTCCTTTTTGTCCTAAATTCGATTGATTCAAAGGCTGCTTTCGTATGTTCAAAAGTATTAAGTTTTCTAAATACTAAAACAAGAGAGAATCCTAAATACTTACTGCCTAAACACACTCCCAATCATGGTCATACTACAGTCGCTGAACGTGTTTTGGGGGGAATGCCCTTGACGACTGAAAATTTGAATAAGCTTGGTATTCCTCAAGAATTGCATAAGTTTTATGATCTGCGTACCGGAGTCTTTAAGTATAAAATAAACAGGGCAGAACATTTGGCTGCTGAGAATGGCAGTTTGGCATTAGATGTTATTAGGCTTAATTTAAATCATTTCCATGATACAGCTTTATCAGTATTTCTTGAATATATAGAAGTATTGCGTGCCGAGCCTGATTTAAAACTTTGGATAAATGTGCCTGAATCACAACTGAAAGTTTTTGCTGAATTACTTGATAATCAATTTAAGGATATAAAAAATAGAATCACTCTTATTCCCGATCCAAATAAAAAGTCAGTGGCTCCAATTTGGACTCAGGATCATGAGAAGCCCATAGTTTCCCATGGAAAAGGGTATGAAGCATTAATTCCTGTGCACATATGGAAGGAGGGCGAACATACTGGAACGAGTCCGCAAGAAGCCCTTTGGAGGGCCACTCGAATGCAATATGGTTATGTGAAAAGTCCTCTACAGTTTGAGGGCGGGAATATCATTGTAGGTTCCAATCAGGTTTTTGTTGGCACTGATACAATTATGCAAAACATGGAAAGATTGAAAATTTCTAGACCAGAGGCTATCGCTGCGCTCAGCGAGGAGTTTAAATTACCAATTATAGAAATTGCATCTCCTTCGTCGATGAAATCAAGCGATCGTGCCCAGTTAAATCAACCCATTTTTCATATTGATATGATGATGGCCGTGGTTAAAAACAAGAACACGGGTAAAGATGTAGTATTATTAGAGTCTCCTAAAATGGCATTGCGAACTTTAGCAAGAATATTGCCCGATGAAGTTGGAATTCTAACTCCTGATGCACGACTTTTTGATAAAGGTTTCTTTGATAAACTTGTAGGTATTGAAAAGGATTTTATACAAACGCTAAGAGGAGTGTCGCTTAAGGATCTTATTTCTCATCAGCAACAGCTCGACGACATTGCTCGCGATTTAACAGAACAAGGAATTGAAGTTAAAAGAATTCCTGGATTAACAATGCATCATACAAATTTAAAAGAAGAAAATACTAAAGTTAGGCATTTTACTTGGACCAATTCTATAATCTCCGATTCTTATGTATTGATTCCAGGACTAGGCGTGCCCAGATTAGACATTCAAGCTCAGGATATTTATAGAAATTTGGGATATAGAGTGCACTCTATGGTTTCAAGTCAATCAACATTGCCACTGTTGGGTGGTATCCGATGCGTGAGTGGAACTTATCGCCGCCCAATTCCTGATCTAGATCCAGATTAAATTTAACTATCTCTAAAACTCTATACTCACTATGGCACTCTGATTGGCCGTTTGGACTTTGAGTAAAACACCGCGACTAGATTTAAGCATGGCACGCTCGGCATCCGCGGCACTTCTCACTTGTTGTTGGTTAACCTCTGTAATCACTAATCCTGGCTCAAGACCCGCTTGAGAGGCTACGCTTCCATCTACAACGTCTATGATCAAAGCACCATTGAGTTGCTTGGGAATATTAAATTGTTTTCGAGATTGCAGATCGAGATCTCCCAAAACTAATCCAGTTTTTCGAGACACTGAAGAATCAGGTTTTTGTTGGCGACCAAAGCTTTTTGCAATGAAGCCCTGACTTGGAGTTTTTCCAACTTCTAAAGTTACAGATAGGTTTTTACCGCTTCGAATGATTTTAAATTCTGCCTTAGTGCCTGGAGCCATATCACCAATTTGCATAGTCAAATCGCGAGAGTCATTGACCTCTTTGTTATTGATTCCAATAACAACATCGTATGATTTTAAGCCGGCCTTTTCAGCGGGGCCGCCTGGAGCCACTTCTTGAATGAGCGCTCCATTGGTGTCTTTAATTTTTAAAGAGCGAGCAATTTGAGGGCTAAGATTTGAAATTACCACTCCAATCCAACCTCGAGTGACTTCTCCCTTTTCGATGATTTGTTTGACCACATTTTTTGCTACATTGATAGGAATCGCAAAACCAATACCTGGGCCACGAGCATCGATGGCCGTATTAATTCCTATGACTTCGCCCGCAAGGTTAATCAGGGGTCCGCCAGAATTTCCTGGATTGATGCTAGCGTCGGTTTGAATAAAGTCCGATCGAATGTTGAGTCCCTCAGAACTTCTTCCAAGAGCGCTAATAATTCCATGAGAAACGGAATGGGTGTGCCCAAAAGGATTTCCAATAGCTAAAACCCATTCACCAACTTTGAGTGAATTACTTTCTCCAAGCGGCATAACGGCATTCACCTTCTTGGTGTCTTTTAGTTTTAAAACGGCAACATCGCTGGAAGGATCAAAACCAATAATTTGCGCTTCGGTGCCCTCTTCGCCTTCTTTATCTTTGAGAAATTTTACGCGCACTTGGTCGGCGTTTTTTCCGTTCATTTGAATCACGTGCGAATTGGTTACGATGATTCCTTCTTTGTTAATTAGAAAGCCCGATCCTAAACTTTGGGCTTCGCGTTCTTGGGGTCTGGGTAGATAGGGTCGCATTCCGGGGTTGCCAAAAAAGAATCCAAAAAGATCTTCAGGGCTTCCGCCAGCTTGACCCATAGAAATTTTACTTTTTGTGAAAATATTCACGACGGCAGGAGAGAGTTTGGCAGCTAAATCAGTGAAGACTTTATTAAGAGCCTCGGCTTCTTTGGAATAATTCTTTTTTTCAGATTCAGGGACTTCAGTCCAAGTGGCAGCTTTAGAATCTGCCATCGCCGATTGGGGCCATTCTACTTTCCACTCAACTCTGAGTTGAGAAATAAAAATGGCGAACATTATGATTAATGACCAAATAAGAAATTTATTAAGGGTAGATTTCATTTGAAATTCTCCTTTACTTTTGTGTGGATTTTACAAAGTGTAATCTGAGATCAGTGATGACACTTTTAAGCAGCTGGGATTCATCCGAGCTTAAATTGCCTTTAGTTTTTTCCTCAAACATAATGAGTAAGTCTATGTGCTGTCGTGCGAGCTGAGGATTTTTAGTTTTAGTTTTGTTGTTAGGATCTTCAATGAGACCTAACTCAATCATAGCTGCAGAAGCTAAGCCCATAACAAAAGTTGAAAAAAGTGCGGGAGCCGTGTCTTTATCGCTCATATTAGACACAATATAGTGCCGGGGAAGAGGCAAGAAAAGGCCCAAATATTTTGACAATTTGTATTGAAAGAAATTTTCAGTAGATAGCTCAAAAATATAAATTTTTTTTTATTTAATTTTATATAAGTTTTAAATTTTTAAACGGGATCCGGCATGAAGGCGTCGCCGTGCGTCAGCATTTTCCAGGCAGGGTGAATTCCTTTGTTGGCCACTTTAAACCACACTCCCCAAAGAATATTAGTCCAAACTATCGGAGCCGCTAAATCAATTTTTTCTGCAGTCAGTGTACTGCTCATGGGAAGTTCTTCATGGCTTCCTTCTTGAAGGTGTTCGAACCAAAGGTATTTTAAACTCCAACACCATCTTTGGAGCCAGGTGGAAGGACTAGGAACTCCGTCTAATTTTAAAATTTGCATGGTTTTTTCTAAAATGCTCACGCAGAGAGCTAGAGGAAGACCGTTAGACATCCAAAGGCTCCACTCTAAGCTTCTGAGCCATCTAAATTCGCGTGGCTTTTGAGCAATTTCATTCCAAATGTTGTTCCAATAAAAAATAAAAGTATTTTTGTCGGAATTTAAAAGTGCGCTACTTATAATGATAATTTGTTTTTGTTTTATAGGATGTTCTAGCCAAGCGTATGCGATTTCGCTTGAGGGGTAAGTGTATACAATGGGGTAGGGCCCAGGC
>JAGNHS010000041.1 GCA_018001635.1 Pseudomonadota bacterium
GCCATTGCCACGAGTGTCTTGTTGATTTCCTACGCTATATCCAGTCCAAGATTGATAGGAAAGACTACCGTATAAGTTTTCACGAATAAAAAGACTGGCTTGTGGATAAATTCCTTTTAAACGGTAGCTATGAGCTGGGCCGAGTGTGAGGTATCCATCGCTCCAAGTGTTTTGACTTATGATTAATGTAAGGATGAATATTTTTAATATATTTTTCATTGTGCGCCCTCGCCAGGAAATTTAGTTTCATCGGTGAAAACTTCACGACTCACATGCTTTTGATAAGCTTTTAAAAAGGCCTCGGAATCTTCGTTAAGTAAAGTGATTTCTAATTCAACACCGGAATCGTTATTGGGGAGAAAGTTGCTCGAAACTATGTAATTACCACCCACTATAATTTTTTTATAAGCTAATCCATTTTGTATGAGTTTTTGAGCGACATTGGCCGAACGTCGATAGCCTTTGGCCAGTTCCTCTTCGTCGCGAGTGAGGTGATTAATTTTTATGTTAGTCCACTCATTAGAATGGTCTGCGAAAAAATTCGAAACACTTTTAAGGGCCTCTTCGTGATAGGGAAAAAGAGTGAGTCTTTTGGGTGGAAAGCGAAACATCGGGTCTCTTATTTTTAAACGCTTAGAGGAAAGAGTACTAACTTTGGGCTGGCTTGAGCTGAAGATGGGATTTTTAATTTTATTAGAACTGTCTATAAAACTAGGTATTTTTTTTGTATCTTCATTTCCCCAGCCAATAAGAAGTCCAACTCTCGCGCCCCAATTCTCTCGTGTGTTTCCAGCAATCATATTTTCAATAGTGAATGATAGGCTTCTAATTTTGTTGCCTTCAGAGAAATCAAAAAGAGTGAGTAGTCCGACGGGAACAACGCCTATGCTTGCATTGTTGAGGTTTTTTTCTTTCCAGCCGGGACGGTATACATAGGCGGCACTTGGACCAAATCTAAATGGACTCTTGCTTGTAGGTCTAAATGTGAGTGCGCTTTGAGCTCGTAGAATTCCAAACGAATCGGCATATTTTTTTGCTGTCACTTGCCCATAGCCGCCTCCCAAAAAGAAAATCCAGGATCTTCTTAAGGAGTCTGAATGCCAGTCTCTAAAATAGCTAAAATCTAATGCGCTTTCGTTGTATTGGATGTCTTGTGTTTCAGCTTTGAAAATGGAGACTTGGGCGTTACCGCTTATACCGTTAACGGTGGGTCCGGCGATTAATTTCATATTAAGAAAAAGTGAAAAGATGATTAAAATTATTGCCATACTCATTTTAGTTTAACTCTAAAGTTTAAGTTAGGAAGCCCTGGGTAAAGAATTCGAATTAATTAAAGAAAGTCTTGGAAGTGTCGAAAAATTGACATGAACTTCGTTCCTTTCATTAGGAGGATTAAAAGCTCAGCTTTTTTCCCTCTTTTATTGGGTTTGATGTGGAACGGCGCTTTTGTGTATTTGTTTTTAAATTTTCATCCCGAAATTATCATTTCTGACACTCCAATTTCTCGTGATCCCGCATCTTTAGGGGCAAGCGTGATTTTGGGGACTGCGGCCAATTTTAAAGAAGTGGGATTTATGCTGAGTTTAAGTGCCTTTTACGGAATCCTCAGTATGCTTCAATTTTTAATTCAATATTTTGCTTCGAATACTTATTTAACTCGTGAACTTTTGGCTCTTGAGAAAAATAACAATCGAGTTCAATCCATTTTGAAAAATAAAACTATAGTGATTGTTGTTCCCTGTTTTAATGAAAATCCGATTCTATTAAAAAAATCGCTTGAGTCTTGTATGGCTGCAGAATTTGAAGGCCGAAAATATATTTCTGTTATCGATGATAAAAGCACGCGAAACATTGAAGAACTTGAAGAAGTCTTTAAATGGGCAGAGTCTTTAGGGGTTCATGTTTTTCGAAAAAATATAAACGAGGGTAAGCGAAAAGCGCAAAAGTTGGCCTTCGATCATTATGAAGGAAAAGTAGATTATTATGTCACTATCGACTCGGATACGGTGTTGTTTAAAGATGCTTTGACAGAAATTTCAGTAAAATTATTAGAGCACCCTAGAAATGCTGCGGGCTCGGGCGAGGTCTTGGCCTATAATCCCGATGTGAATTTTTTAACTAAATTAATTGATTGCCGTTATTGGTCGGCCTTTAATTTGGAAAGAGCTTCACAAGCGCAATTCGGTAGTATGTTTTGCTGTTCAGGACCTTTTTCAATTTATCGAGCCAGAATCATTGATAAAGTTAAAGAGAAATACGTCACGCAAAAATTTTTCGGCATAGAATGTACGTATGGTGACGATCGGCATCTGACAAATTTGGTATTGGGAGAGGGGCTCAGGGTGGTCTATGCACCTTCTGCTAAAGCGTTGACCGAAGTTCCTGAAACGTTTTCTCAATTTATTAAGCAACAAATTAGATGGAACAAGAGCTTTTACAGGGAAATCTTTTTCACGCCATTCGTTAAAAGAAAATCACTTTATTTATGCTTTGAGTTAGGCTGCCAATTGATATTGCCTATCTTGCTTTTAATCTCTTTAGTGAGTTCCATCTACCATGGCTTTTTTGTAGACCATACTTATGCATGGATACATCTTTGGTGGTTTGTCTTGGTGGCTTTTATTAAAACAGGACCAGGTTTTGTAAGAACTCTCTCAAGCAGATTTTTAATTTTTCCACTTTACGCTATCATCCACTTGAGCCTTTTGGTTCCGGTTCGAATATACGCCATACTCACCATCAACGATGGTAAATGGGGCACTCGTTAAGAGTGGCTTCTAGTTTCAAGAACAGTCGCCAAAGCTTTAAGGGCGTCAACCATTGTAAAAACACCGACAAGCTTATTGTTGTCCATAACAATGGCGCAGCCGTATTTATTTTCAGCCATACTCATCGCAACTTCATCGAGCTTTGTATGAGGGCTGACAGTGTAGGGGTCATTTTGCACGATATCTTTAATAAGAGTCTTTTCTGCGGTAGCTCCGGCGATAGCGTGTACGATTTTCATATCTCTGTCGCTAAGCACTCCGACGACTTTTCCACCATCCAACACAGGTAAGTGACGAATATGATGTTTGGTCATAAGCGTTTCTGCTGTGTGTACAGTTTGATCAATGCCAATAGAATGGGGTGTAGTCGTCATATATTTCATGACTTCTGGGATATTTTTCATAGTAATTACCTCTCACTCGTGAATTTAGTAGAGTCGAGGTCGGAAGAGTATGACTGAAATCATACTCTTCCTAAAGAATTCTTAGAAATTTTTATTACTTTGGCAATAAATTGGCTTTATTGCAGAATAAGCTAAAGACGCTTCCCTCTTCTGCAAGCAAAGCGTTTCTGTCGTAGGAGAAGGCTTGAGTGTGAGCTTTGATGTTAAAGAGTATGGCTTTGCTAGTTGCTCCACCAAAATCAAAGGAATCAGGGCTACGTCCAATTAAAGTTGTAGAATTACCTTTAAGAATCTTCTTATAAGATTCTTCATCAATTTCTGTGGTGTAGCTTTTGTCTTGTCCTTCAGGTGGATCAGCCATGGTGAGCAACACTACTTTCATAATTTTTGTTGTTTTATTGTAATAAACATCGACTCCACCCAACGCATCACCTGTTCCACAAACAATGTCAGGTTTGTCTTCGGCAAATGTAGAGAGTGCCATAGCACCCAAACATAAGAACGCAATTTTTTTTAACATAGCCATTCCTCCAGAGCTCTTCATAGGCTCTTTAGACTTGTGCTAGCAATAGTGCGTCTTTAATAAGAGAGTCTTATTAGTTTTGCTCTGTGGCAAAGCTTCCTTCGATCGGGCAGTGATCTGAAAGTTGTTTGTAAATTGTTGAAGGATCAATTTCGGGGAAGGCATCAAAAAGATTGATCACTCGCTGATTCAAAGGAGTAAAACCTCTAAACCACATGTTGTCATAGGCGTGAGCTAGTTCTCTTTTTTTCATTTTTAGCGAAGTTTTTTCTCCATGTTTGAATAAATCTTGGAGACCAAGTTTCTTTTTGGCTTCCTCAAAAACGGGATGTCGAGAATCCAGATTAAAATCGCCCAACATAATTAAAGGACCTTTTACGACTTCTAAAGTTTCTAATAAAGGTGGAACTTCGTCTTGAGGTCGTTTCCCGGAGGGGCGAAGATGCACAACGGCTAGTGTGAAAGTTTTTTAAGTAACTTTATCTTGAAAAGTGCCAATGGCAGGTTCGCGTGCGATTTCTTTGGCGTGTTTGACTCCTAGGCGAACTGTAAAAACATTATTTTCACAGTCTTTGATGATTTCGCCACTATTTGTGACAAATGAAATTCTAGAATTTTTCCAAAGAAATGCAAATCGTTCTCTTTCACCTTCAGGAATTTCTGAGAAAGCGGCGCAGAGTTTTTCGTTGTTTTTTTCTTGAATACTTTCTTTGAGTTTCCAGAGCGCTTTTTTGCCAGATTCACTGGTGTTCACTTCTTGAAAAGCCATGAGATCGGCTTGCACAAGTAATGGAGCGGCAAGTTTCGGATCGAAGCTATCCCGCCCCAGATGCTTTTGATTCCAAGATACAATTTTGAGATCTTTGGGGCTTTGAGCCCAGATGACGTTTATTAGAACAAAAAATAAGAGGCTCAAACTTATTCTCAATGAAGATTTAATCATAGACTAAGACTAAGGCTTTTCTTTAAATTTGCAAAATCAGAAATTGACGGTCTTAAAATTTTTGAAGTTTTAAGACCGTTTAAATGATTGAAAAATTATTGATCTAAAATGACAGCGCCTTCAATCATATATCGAGCATCGCGGCACTCGGAGTTTCGGAAGCCTTCATGTTCTTCACGCGTGATTTTTCTATAAGAACTGCTGAAATGGCTTTTTCCAGTGAGCGAAGAGATTGTGTTTAAAAAATCGGAATATCGTTTAGCTTGATCAGGCCAAAGGCTACAAAAGCTTCTGAATTTATTAATTTTCAATTGAGTTTTAACTTTTGGAAATTGAACATAAGGTACAAATCCCCATTCGCCCTTAGGGCAACCGACTTCGGGAACGTTAAGGCTAGGGTCAATAGTGGACTTGTGACAAGCAGAAGCGATAGTTCCTATTCTATAACTGTCTCGAGTGTCGTAAAAACTTCGAAATCGAACACAGTCTTCTCTGTAAAAAAAACATTTGGCTTTATAGGTCACGGTGAGAGCTTGGGATTCTGCAATGCCCAATAGGCTAACCCCGAAAATTAATAATGCTTTTAGAAGTTTCATCGAAAAGTCCTCCTCTGAAATCAGACTTCTCGCGACTCTAAACCCCTATTAGTTGTCGTCAAGTAAAAGCGTATAAAATGAATTATGGGGATCTCTTGTAAATATAATAGAGCCACATAAACTGTTGAAATGTCGAAAAATATTGAACCCAAACTCGCCAAACCTGGAGCGGGTTTGCCTTTTTTTGAATTACTCTTAACAAGATATTGGATTTTGCCAAGAATGAGTTCATCCATGAGCTGGGAAGAAGCGCATCAAATGTTTTTAAGTGAGGGAGAGAAAATTCTTAAACTCATAGAGCCCATTTCCTTAGAAAATATGGATAGAAAAATTTTAATTCCTCACGTTAAAGGGCTCGAAGACAGTTCGAGGTATTGGTCGATAGCAATGACTCTAGAGCATTTGATGATTATCGGAGATTTGTTTGCGCTCATAGTGGAAGATCTTGGACGACATAAAGAAGTTAAAAGTAATCTTACGCTAGCGGATGTGAAGCCCAGGGCTTTGCTGGCCGCGGGCGACGCTAAAAAAACGTTTCGAGAGTTTTTGCCTAAAATTACAAAAAGAGTCATGGCTCCAGATCTAGATAGGGACTCTCCAAACACTGCAACTCATCCCTGGTTTTCAAAAATCAACGTCCGAAAGTGGAACTGGCTCTTGGGAAGCCATCAGTGGATTCATCGTCAGCAAATAAAAGAGATTCTAAAGAGACTTTAGTTTGAAATAGTCGATTTAAATTCTGACGCCCCGCCTACATAGCTTTAGGAATTTTTGCCTTACACACTTATTAAGAATTATTAAGCCGCTTTAGTCATTTCAATGCGTTGACAGATATTAGCACGATGCATTTATTGGGAAACCGAGTTTTTAAACTCATTGTGTGAGAAAGGGAGCAGAGAAGTGAATACCAGGGGCTATTGCTTTGGCGCAGCGTTGCGTCGGAAATTTTTTAATCGTTATTTATTAATATTAGGAACCGCTGCGTTTAGTGCGGGTGCTTTAAAAGCTGCAGAGGGACCCACTTGTGGAAGTCTTCTTGTGGGTGAAGACGAGGGGGTGTCTCACGATGTGAGTGCTCTCACTGAAGAGCATAGTTTGTTGGACATTATAAATAATCCGCAATTCTTTGTGGATCATCCCACTACGGTCATGAATGCCCACCAAAAGTTACTTTCGTGGATTTATTCTCAGCCCTTTTATGATCTTCCTGATTATCCCGGCAATCAAGCCATGGAAATCTTCCCTGCACTTTCGCATCCTCTAGCGGCCAATCACGGAAGAATGATTGTTGGAAACTATGAAGAGATTCAAAGTTTCGTAGATTTTCTAAGGGCGGGTGCCAGCGGAAGTGGATCGACTTCCAAAATGTTACTTTATGTAGGTCCAGCTGGAACAGGTAAATCCGAATTTATTAACGTTTTATCTCGAGTGGGTGCTTGGGCGACTACACAAAGTCCTGAGTTTTTTGAATACACCTTTGAGTGGACGGGCCTCGATCAAATTGATGCTCTTAAATATATTGGTAGAAAAACCTTAACGACTCCTCTTCAGGAATCACCTTTTGTACTTTTGCCTGATTCCATGCAAGAAAAGGTCCTTGCATTGGCCACATCAAAAGTTCAGGGCCTCATCGGTTTTGATCCTAAACCCATTATTAAAAAACCCAATCCTCAGTCTCAATTCGTAAGAGAATCCATTTTGGCTCAATACTCTCGCCAAAGGGGTAAGAAACAATTGAGTAATAAAGAAGTTGTTGAAATTTTATCTAAGCACGTCAAAATCAAACGTCGCATTTTAACTCAAGAAAACTTCCCTAAGATCGATGCTCAAGGGCGAGATGTTCCTTATCATGAGTTATTTGTGGATGAGAATCCATTGATTTCTAAGATTCAGGGTCCGACAGATCCTTTCGCTCACTTTTTCAATGGTCAGGTTCTTAAGGCCAATGGAAACATGCTTTTCTTGGATGAATTATTTAGAAATGAAGAACCTCTTATCGACCATTTCTTAGGTGTGATTGAAAACCACAATGTTCAGCGTGGTGCTTCTCCAACGATCCCATTTGATGCTGTTATTATTGCGGCTTCAAACAATGAGTCTGTAGAAAAAATGGCCAAAAAGGGTGCCATGAAAGCGATCTTGGATAGAAGTGCTAAGCACGTTTTCAATTATTCTGTAGATCCTCGAGAAATCGGGAAAACAGCTTTGTTGATGGCTAATGTGAAGCGTCTCGAAGCGCGTAAACTTCCAACATCGAGTGAAATTGAAGCTCTTAAAAAAGATCCTTCACTCTATAAAGATCAACCTTATTCAGACGTCACCGTTCATGAATTAATGCCTATTGATGAGCGTTCTGGAGAGGTGAAAGAGTTGGATGGTCGCTATTCTGTAAGACTCAAGGGTCTTGGAAAAGGCAACCCTATTCATATGAATCCTTACACCTTACTTTTTATGAGTAGTGTGGTGGCGGCTTCGCGTATGGAAACAGACGTGAGAAAAGCTATGGCCACTCTGCGTGATGATGAACGCGGTGAAGTGGGAGTTCTCTACGATAGAGTTTTCCATAAACCGACTGTTCGATTGAAGTATATTTTGGGTGAATACACTGATGTGACACCCACTCAGCAGTATGTACTTAAAAAACTCACGCGAATTATTGAGGAAGGTCGTAATGGACACTCTCAACGTGACTTGGGTTACACTTGGATTGAAAAGTGTTTCTCTAGAACTAATAATGCTCGTAGTGAATTCTCTCTATCGCCTTTAACGGCTATGGAAGTTTTCGAAGACCTGCTCCTCGATCGTGAAATTAATTTCACAGAAGAGCAAAGAATTCGTTGGAGAAATTTAGCCTCAGCTGTCATGCAAGATATCATCATTCCTAGAATGATGAATGACATCATGGAAGCCTTGAGTTTCAACGAGAAATCTATCGAAACGACCTACGAAGAAATCATGCAAGAGCTTTTGGCTCTAAGAGACGATGCTAAGGCTGAGTATTATTACTTAGGCGGAAGCTCAAGAAAGAAAATTGAGCGCACTCGTTTAGATGAAATTAAAGAAATTTACCAAAAGGAATTTGGCCGTCCATTGAATGAGGCTGAATTGGTTAACCTTGCTGCAGCTTATGGAGTGACTCAACGAAGAAACTCTGATCGCTTGATGAAAGTCATTCGAATTTACTCGGCAAGAAATGTCTTTAAGAGTATTCCGCCCGACAAGATTTTTGAAGCTTCTCAGGGGGTCACTCGTGACTCTCAAGCTTTGGGAATTATCGGCGACATCAGCACTTATCTCATCCGTTACCGTGGATACGATAAAAAGGGTGTTCGTGATTCTTTCGAAGTTTGGAAGAATTTCGAAGATAAATTTAATCTTAAAACAACTGAAAATTAAAAATTAGAGAAGTCATCGTTATGAACTCACTACCTACGATTGTTAAAAGTTGGATACGAGTCCCCCAAAAAAGGGGGCTCGTGTTTATTGTCTTGGCGAGTCTTAGGTCATTGAGTGCGGCAAGCGATGCCAGCAACACTTCTGAATTCTCAGTTCAGTCTCGATTTGATTCTAGGGTTCCCTATTTAATTGTTCGCACTGACCCTATGGGAAGTTCTAAGCGAAAAACAGTTGGAATTTATTCTTCTGTAAATGAAGATGGACAAAAGAAAGTTATCTTTAAAGGAAATGTACTTGCCGGCAACGGTAATGAAGGAATTTTAGATCAACTAGAGCTAACCACACGAACGGCACGCAATGAAGCCTTGGCAGTTCTTGATGGTAAGCTCTTAATGTTTCATACAACTTCGGATGAAAAAGATCCAAGCACTTTTGTAGAAGTTGGATCCGAGGAGCACCCTCTAATTGATCCTGTGACGGGTTATCCGATTGAATTAAAACCCATAAAAAACACTCAACATATTCAAATCGCGGCAGGTCCAATCGTTGGCGATACTATGTCGATATTGCTTTCTGTAAAGCAAAACAACCAATATGGTGGGACAGGACTGACTTTCATTTTAACTGTAGAAGTTCCCAGTAAATCAAAAGATCGTTCTATTAAACTTCTTCATCCTCCTTACTTAATTGATATCAATTTTTATTCAAGCTCACTACTGTCTGGTTTATTTATTGATGATGAGTCTCGAGTCTTTTCCCGTCATCAGGCACAGCAATTTGCTTTGCCAAGACGAGATGATTTAAATTTCGTAAAGCAATGGCGAAGTGATTTGCGAGAATGGCTCGCAATGTATGAAAAAGACAGGTCTGAAGATCTCGTGGATGTTGATGTTCATTCCACCATTCCAACCTACGATTATGTTGAAAATAAAGTGGCTCTTTCCTCCAGTCCGAAAGTGGACATTGTAGATGAGCTTTATCAAATTTATGATCCCATCGCTAAACACTATTATATTGCTCGAAAAGATGGCGATGAAGACGAAGATGAGAATTTTCAAAAGCTCATGGATAAGAAAGTCGATACTTATAGTGACGGAGAAAATAAAGGCGAATTTATTGTTCATGAAATGGGAGTGACTCGGCATAGTGGCCTTAATGAGAGAGTTAGAAATACAAAATCGGCCATTAATCTTTCGAGTATAAATTCTGCTCGATTGCTCAAAATTGAAGGTGTTTGGAACCTCGTGCTTCATGATGAAAATGGTGAACACAATTGGGTTCAGATAAAAGGCAATCTAATCCCTGATGATTTAGATGGGGTGAGTTTAGATCTACTTGAAGAAAATGCTACAGATAATTTAGATGAAACTCGCTACTTTTATTTAGTTTACTCTCTTCCTAGTGATAGGGGCGGCTCACCAAAAACAGTGAGTATACCCATTAAGTATCATCGAGATGTATTGGAAGAGCCTAAGCGTGGTATCGGTCTTTCTCTTCAAAGTTTTTCTAATGTTGATATTATGCATAGGTTTATTGAAAATGGGGATCATTGGGTTTTTGATCATCTCACTCCAGCCTTACCCACTGCTGAAGGTGCAAAAAACTTATCTACAATTTACGAAGAAACTCATGTCAAAACACATTCGCACATTAATATGTATACAAGTTCGGCGAGTGGTCTTGATTTAGATTATTTAGAGCCAGTTGAATTAGATGATTTTGGTTCGGGTTTAACCTACGAAGTTTATGGTAGTGATAAAGTGAATCTGGCGAAAAGCGGACTTTATGTACGTCATAAAACCACGCGAGATCTCGATGGGGAATTGCTTTATACTATTCCTGGAAAACTCATTAATAACAAGCCCACTGAACAAACTGTGTTGATGGATGCAGAGAAAGCCTATCAAGCGCAAGTGAAGGCATTTGTTATTGATACCAAATTTGCTACAGAGCCCAAAGACGAAGCTTTAAATGTGGTTTTGCTTGTTACCGCTAAACCGGATAGTCCAGCGCAATTCAAACCCGTTTTTCAAAAACTTTTACAAAATCAAATTCCATCCAATGAATTTTTATATCTTCAAATTTATCCAGGTCTGTATAATCGATCCAATGAATTTCATGTTTTCTTAGGCGTTTTAGTTAATGGAAAACCAACCGTTCAATATAAGAAATATATAATTAGGTACACTCGTTCGACGGGTGCCACTGCCGTTGAAATGCTAAGTAATCATAATATTGAGGTTCGTGATGGCGACCCCAATGAATTGAAAGCTCGATTGGCTTTTGATGCTTCTGGTGAACTCTACTGGGTAAACACTCCTCAGTTGGGACGTAAAGATATTATGTTTAGCTTAACAACACTTGGATCCAATGCTTTTCGATCCGAGATTAAAGTGAACTCCTCAATGCACAAAGATAAAAAATTCATTTTTATCGATGACGCCGAAACAAAGGGTTTGCTTTCTGAAAATGCGGCTTGGAGAGGGCGCTCTTCGACATCATGGGTTTTATCCTCTCAGGCCAGTTTAGAAGTGCGCTTAGGAGATCAATATAAAACTGATCATATTAAAGAAGGCATAAAAGCTCACAAACAAAGTGAAAGAGGCTTTTATCAAATCAGAGAACTTTTGGAATCTTTGGCTGATCCAAGCACTCGGGACCAATCTAGAGTGCTCATTGTAAATAAAACAGAAAAAGCGCTCATTAAAATGTATATGATGAGAGAGCTGCTCAATACGCAAAATAAATTTTGGAAATTTAATCCCTTGTTATCGGTGTCCTATGCCGGTCGCGAGCAAATGTCTCAGGCAGAAATGCTTGGAAATTTAACTTACTTAAGTCAAAAAGATACTACAAAAGCCACTAAGAATTTGCTTGTAGCTGATGCAGAAGATCTTTTTGTTGGAACAAGTAATTCTTTAAGACCTATAAACAATTCTGGTGAGACATTAGCTCTGGATAACCCCATGGGAACTACGGATAATATGAGCACCATAAATCCGCATTTCTTCTATATGCTGGCTACAGGTGGAGAATTAGAGGCTTTTGATAAATTTTCTCAATCACCTAAAAACCAACAACCCTTTTCAAGTTTAATTCTTGCAACACCTGATGAATGGAGAAATGTTGAGCGCACTTTGGCGACTGTTGAAAAGGAAGCTGCATTTTTAAGTCGATTAGAATTAGACTATCGCTATTTAAATGGAACTTGGAAGCTTTGGGGGCCTGAGTCCGGAAAAGAAAGCGATGCCGTAAAAGTTTTAGCGGCTACTAAAAACGTTTTGGCAGAACAAGAAAAAGAAGTTTTTCCATCTCTATTAGAAATTTTAGAGACTATGGCTCGGCCGTTAGAGGGCAATGCCAAACATAAAATTCTCATAGTTCCTGACGAGCTTAAGGCTACTGTTAATTCTGTATTGCTTAATTATTGGCTCGATACTCGTAATGTTAAAGAAAAGGGTTCAGCATGGAATGCGGCTAATCCTTTGCTCGATATTTATAAAATTGCTCCCTCGGGTGAGCAGAGAGATTTCTTTTCCAACTATGAGATTTTACGAAAAGGTTTAAACTATCAAAGAGTTCCTGTCGTCGTAGGTGACTTGGGTGAAGTTCGAGCTTGTGCAAGACCTAGTTCTAATGGCGAAGATAAGTTCAGGATTAGTGACAATCCGATGGAAGGCGCTGAATCTTCTGCTGCAGATAGTTTATTTGTGGAGCAAGATTTTTCGAATAATGCAGCCACTGAACCTCATGCTTTATATTTAATAGCTACAGAAGGTCATAAAGTTAATTTAACTAAATTCAAACAATCACAAGCGGAATTGAAAATTCCAACATTACTTATTGGCACTGAAAGTGAATGGAATAGAATTCAAGAAGATTTGAATTTAGAGAAGAGAGTCGGCTTAGAAGATAGTTTCGAAATTGTACGACTACAGGCTCCTTCTATTGTGGAGCAAAAGCAGTTTATATTTAAAATTTTAGCAAAACCTGAAATTAAAGCTTTGGACTTTAAATTTGAATTTGAAGATAAAAGCGGAGACTTTGCTAAAGACCAACTGGCTGCATTCTTAATAAATAGGTCTTCTTCTTATGCGCGTTCTTTTAGAATGGACCCTACTTTAGCACTGCTTAAACTTTTGAATGAATTTTCTCGTGGTTTAAGAGAGGATCCACTACTTAGGAAGTCGGGAGTTCTCAATCGTTCATTCTTGCAAAGAGTTTTTACAAAAATATTTAACTTACCACTGAATTTAAGTGATTTACCGACTAACGACCCGATGGTTCAGTTGGCCAAGCATCGAGAAGTGGCCTTGATGATGGAAGACCCTCAGTTCGATCGCTCTAAACCTTATGTGGGGCCTATTGATCTAAAAATATTGTTCTTGAAAGCACTCTCTGAACATTTATCAGGAGCTCAATCTCCTTTGAATATTCCAAGTTCAGTTATCGCCTATGGTGAGCAAGGTTCTGGTAAAACACATTTCTTTGAAAAATTAATAGAAGTGCTCAATCTAAAAACTTACAATTACCAAAGTAACGAAAATCAAGATGCACAAGCTGTCATTATCAAGGTCGGAAGTATTCTCGATGACGATCCTAATGCGGCTAAAGAGGAAAAAGAAACACAACAACAAACAAAAAATCAAAGGGGCATGACGGTCGCTAAAACCCCTAGCCCTATGTCTGAAAATCTCACCGTTGATCAAGTGATTGAAGGATTGTGGGATCTTTTATCGCAACCTAATGGTTATAAGGCGATGATTGTCTTCGACGATTTTCATAAGGGAAGCAATAACGTTCGTAAGCGATTATTGGCTTTCATGACCTCGTTGTTTGATGCTCAGCATGGAAAAATTGTAGTTCATTCAAAAGACAAAACACGTCATTTTGAAATTCCCACCAGAAATATAATGTTGGGAATGACTATCAACCCGACGGATAACAAGAAAAAGCAAGAGACTTATCATAAAACCGGTTCTGATGAGGATAAGATTCTAGCCACCATTGCCCCTGATGATCATCCCTTGGATAGATCCTTCTTGGGACGTTGGGGTAAGAAAATTAAAATCGAGAAATTCCCTGAAGAAGGTAAAGCTCCAGCACTTATTGAAAACTTAAGGCAACAAAACAAAGAACGATTTAATTCTCAGGGCTACTTAAGTTTTATTGAACCTCAAAGCGCTCATTCGTTGGTGTCTCAATTTAAAGGGTTAGATATTCGTCGCTTCTTAAATGAATCTGCTCGAGTTTTCATCGATATATCTGAGAGAGATTTGGCTCATCAACATCCTATTAAAGTTATTGTTCCTAGAGACTTTTTATTACAATCTTCGAACGATCTTAATTCTCGGGGGGGTGACGTTGAGGAGTCGACTTCGGGATGGTTGGCTACTGGAACTGATGCCGACAAGATTTCTGCTTATGCTCAGAAGAATCTCGTTGCCGTAGGTGTCACACCAAATGAACCTCAGGGCAGATTGCTATTGCTCTCTTTAATTTCTAATACTTTTAGAACTTTGGTTTATGAGGCGCTTGCGAAGCAACTTCTTAAACGTGAAGGTTTGCAGATTAGCGATAATCAGTTTGTTAATATTAATGCGCAATTATTAGGTGCTCTCAACGCACACATACTTACAAATCCTAGAATTTTTAATAGTCAGTTAGATTTAGATTTTAGCGAAATGGGTTATGGTCGTGTTGTTGATCGTGAAGGAATTGATGCCTTACTTCAGCATGAAAAAGACATCTTGAGGGGTAAGTACTTCCCTGTCGTTGATTTTAAAGTAGTCAATCCCAACGATGCTTTTAGCTTGATGGGCTTAAGAAGTATTTCAAGTGCATTACCCACACGCGGTCAGGTTTTAGGTCAAAGTGCGAATCAACTTTTGTCACCTTTGACAGAATTTATGAATAAATTTTTGAGAGTACGTTCTATTCAAGATCTTAACGATCCATTGGGATGGGGCAAACATCTCGCGGTTAATGATTCAGAGATTATGGCATATCCTTTAGGCGAAAGATTGTTTGGAATCATGGCGACTTTTATGGAAAGCATAAATCACCAAGATCTCTTTGAATTGCGTCAACCAGGATTCTCGACTCCTAATATTTATGAAAGTTCGCGATTGTTTTTCTATGCTCTTGATCGTGCTATTGCGAGATTGCCTTGGAGTCAGATTGAACCTGCTATGTTGAAATTGTTAGATAGAATGACTCGAGATGTTGGTATTGGTGAATTGCCTGCTGTTCAGCACTTTTTATTTGAAAGTCAATTTTCTCCATTCACGAGCCCTTCGCAATACAGAGTGTTTCAAACTTTAGAGGCCAGCGAAGGTTTTCATAGAGTGAGACAGAATGAAGAATCGCAATGGCGTTCAGGCTTTAGTCAGAAGTGCGAAAGATTTTTGAAGCCATGAGGATATTATGATGAGAAAGAGCGCAACATTCACTTATCTTTCAATTTTAATTTTGGGTCTGAGTGCTTCGTTGACTTTTGCAGGAGATCATAAGCACACCGATACAGATCATGTTCATACAGCAGCTTGTGAGAATGATTTACTTCGACAAAGAGATATTAAACTAATTCCAAGTGGTAGAGATTCGGCTTTAATACCTTATTACCGCAAAAAGGCACTTGAGCGATTTGGTCCCAATGGTGTGCTCGAAAAATTGGGACTAGCCAATCCTCCACACGAATTACAAATGGTTCCCGGTGGCCAGTTAATGATGTTGGCAGCACTGGGTCGTCACGCAGTTCCTCATTTTGTTGATGGGGCTCAAATTATAAATCCTATGGGTTCGGCTGGAGTTTTAGAATTTGTGACTCCGGGATGTCCCACATGCCGTTCAATGTATACAGATTTAACAGAGCCTAAAAAGCAAGTGTCGATTATGGATCACGTATCGGGTCATAATGATTTTGCAGTGTGGAGTGTTTATGAAAAAATCCGAAACATTGATCCCATCGCTGAATCTCTTAGATTGTCGGATTCCATCGATCGGTTTTATCGAGAGATTGATCACGATGAAGTGTCTCAATACTACCAATATTTGCAAACTTTAGTACATCTGCAGGATTTGCAAAGAAATACATTCGAACACCCAAATGAGTTTACTGAAGAAAAATATCGAGAGCGATTGAGAAAAAGAAATAGGCTCAATAAAGAGCTTAAAGCTGAAGGTAAAATTTCTGATGAAAAAGCTCTTGAAGACCTGCCTCATCCAACGGCACCCACTTCAAATATTCTTCAATTTATAGTGAATAACTTGCCGCTTGAAGCGCAAGAATATCAACAAGATTTAGCTCGAAACGTTGAGCGTATGGAGCGAATTCTTGGGGCTTATACGGCTACTAAAATTATGAACGAAGGTTGGGCTTCGATGATGCAAGAAATTGTATTCGGGCATTCTAGTGATGCTGCTGATGACGATTTCAATCTTCACGTAGCTGAATTGATGTCGGGCGTAGTGGGTATGCCTGGAAAAGAAAGCATTAGCAATCCCTATTATTTTGGTAGACTTTGTTGGCGCTTGCTTCGTGAAAAATTTAACAAGCGCGAAGATATTGTAAAACTCGATCCACTTCAAAGAGATCGTAAGTTTATTGATTACGCGCATGGAATCATCGCAGAATATAATGATTATGATTTTATACAGTTAGCTTTGGACGATAATTGGATTCATTCAAACGATATTAAATTAGTTCGAAAAGTTAGAGTAGACGAGGGCGCTCCTTCCGCGGCTGACAAAGAACTTGCTGTAGTTTTGAGTACAAATACAAAAAGAATTAAGCGTCGTTTAGCAGAAGTCTTAGCTAATCGCGCGAATTGGCTTCCTATTGTGAAACTCTACGATAGTAAGGCACTTGGTTATAACGTTTTCAATATGAAGCAAGAGCCTCATATGGATCGTCCGCTTCAGAGAGATTCTATGGCTCAAGCTCTTTGGGTCATGGCTAAATTATTAAAAAAGCCCGTTAGCATTAAAACTGATTATACAAAATTAAAAGTTCAATTGCGAAATTGGTATTGGGACCAAGTGACTGAATATGATTACGACACCCATAAAGAGCTCATTGATATGTGGTTACAAAGAGGGATTATAGATTACGATAGCTTCGTGATTCATAAAACGCCAATGCGTTTTGAAGTCGATCCAAATGGAAAACTTAAGGTCTTCTTGCTTAATGAAAGTGGTGAAGATGTCTCTGCGGTAGATCCAAAGGATCCACGATTGCAAGAGTTCCAGGATGCGCTCGATTTCTTTGCACTTGATGAGCAGATCACGCATGCCTCTGATAAAGGTTTTGCAAAATTTTTAAATAAAATCGAAGAACATGATCTCGATTTGATTATGAATCAACTCATTCAATCAAGACCCATGATTGATTTGCATGCCAGAACTTATCATTCGGCAATAGATGAATATCTTCGTATGGTCAGAAAACGCTTAGAGCGCTCTATTTTACTTTCGGTACAAGGAAAAATTAAAAGAACGGTCACTAAAAATGGAGTTAGACTCAAAGTTCTTCCTACTGTTCCTGAATTTGAATACGACCAAGAGATGTCGAAAATCATTGAGCGCATTCGAAAGGCTAAGAGTAAGGTTCCAATCGATAAAACGCCTTGGTTTGATCCTTCCAGTAAAAGTTTTAGTTTCCATGCAAAGATGGAAACTGATTTGCCGTCTTTTCAGGACGATGATGTTGATGTTGATGTGAGGCCTGGCGATCCAGGTGATACTTTCTGGCGACCAAAACCAGGCGGAGGTGGGCCTGGTGGAAAAGGAGCCAGCGATGAAGCTTTGGATCCGTCGGAAGTTGAAATTCCCCATGAAATTTATGCAAAATATTTGCTCAAAGGTGTAGAGCTTCCAAATTTAGAGCCCAAAGAGGGTGAGAGTCAGTCTGATGATTCAACATTAGAAGGCGCTGTTCGTCAGCCTTATGGCCAGAGAGTTCATCGTAAAATGGTGGGTGATTTGATGACAGTAGGACAGCTCTTTTATAAAAAAGAAGTTGAAGATCAAGGTTTAGTTTTTGATCCATCAAAATATACAGCTCAGCAGTTTTATGCCAAGGGTTTAGAGCTTATGCCTAAAAGTGCTATTCGAGTTAAAGCTCGAGAGCCAGTTGAGCGACCTGAGATGAATGCCGTAGTCTTCATTGAGCTAGATTTGTCGGGAAGTATGTCGGATCAAGAAATCAATACGGCCAAAAATATTGCTTTCAATTTAAAGTACGCACTACTTCAGCGCTATGATCAAGTGCAGTTTGTTTACATCACCTTCGATACAGAGGCGCATGTTTATGAAGACGAAGAGCAGTTCTTTAAGGCGAGATTAGGCGGCGGTACAGTTTATGCTGCCGGTATTGCTAAAGCTCGAGAGATTGCCCAAGAGAAATATCCGCAAGCCGTATGGGATCGTTATAGTTTAACTATGGGAGATTCGGGATGTTTTGAGCCCGAGCGCTCTGCAGATGAGTTTCGTCAGATTTCTGAAGAGTTTAATTACAGCGGTTATATTCACCTAGGTCCTTCAGATGAAGAGCCAACTCAAGGTTTGTATTCTTTGATTAAGGCTTATACTGAAACTAATCCTAAAGCATCGAGGGCTGCCGCCGTGAATTCATCAACTCCTGAGTTGAGCGGTGTGAAAGCTCTAGAAAAGATTTACGGAAATCAGCCTGTTAGTGCTTCTCCATAGGAGAATTTCTAGATCTACGCGTCAACTAGACACTCCGCACGGTTGCCAAGACTGAGCGGAGTCCTCTAAATCTCGAATATGATTTTTAGGGGCAGAATAGTCGTCAGTTTTTTATTATTAGTTTTATCTTTTCAGTTAAGCGCAAAACCTTTTCGTAGAGTTTTGGTATTGGCTGGAGGTTCGCTTTCAACAGCAACCTACACCAGTATTGCTGAGCATATGAAAATGTATGGCAAAAAGCCCGATGCCATTATCGCCACTTGCGGTTCGTCTATTGCCTCTGTGATTTACAGTTCTTTTGAGAATAATAGGGAAGAGCAGTTGAGATTTTTAGAATCCTCAACTTTTCAAAATCTATTACTTTCAGCCAGAGTGGTGATGACGGATGTGTTTGAAATCAAGAAAATGATCGATCCCGTAACTCCAAAAATTATGGAAACTATGTTTGATCAGTATATTCTTGAGGCTCCCACGGATATTAGACTGCCTGAGGCCATCGATGAATTTCCTACTCGCGGTACTCGCTTAATTATTGGTGCAGGTAAAATATTGTTTCAACCTGGACGAGGAGTTCCAAATTCAAAATATTTATTTCAAGAAACTTATTTCACAGACTCCACCACTGCAAAATATCTAAGAGGTAAAAACTCTGCAATTGCAAAAATGTATCCAAATTCTCGCGTGATGCCCACTATTGGGGTGAAAACGGGTGTTGAGCCCATGCGCGCTGCTCGAGCTTCTATTTCAGATCCTATTCTGATTAACCCTGGTATTGTTGATGGATCTTATTATTTAACAGGTGGAATAAATCTTTATCCTATAGAAATGGCCAAAGAATTAGCAGATGAAGTTTATGTGACTTATCCGCTAAAGTTTAAGCAATATCAATCTGACATAGTTCTGAATTCTTTTGGATATAGTGCTCTCGATCGTCAAAAGAAAGTTTCAGAAATGACAGGTGTTCATTGGATTGATTTAACTGGTCGCGATGAATCCTTTGAGCCCAGCGCATTTATGCTCTTTACTGTAAAAAGTGGAGTGCCAAAGAATCCGAGTACTTTTGCAAGAAAGACTGAAGGTATGTGGAATTTTGGATGGAGAAAGGCTTATGAAGCTGTGACTCAAGAAGATCCTAAAAATCCCACCAAGCACATTAAAAAGCTTCTCAAAGATCAAAAAGCGTAAATCGAATGCGCGAATAAACGGGTTCTTTTTTGTGACTTTTGCTTAATTAAATGCAGAAGCTTCAGACAATTCAAGGCTAGAAAATCTTCTGAAGAGGAGGCCTTTTTGTGTGGCAATTTTTTCAGTTTTATCGGCAAGGTCGTAGATTTGGCGTAGAACTTGATTTTTAAGCTTTCCATTTTGAGTTCTTGGAAAGCTATTGAGAATCATTATTTCTCTGGGTGTATAGCGTTTATTAAGCATTCTTTTTCGAAAATTTTCCTCAAAAACTTCTTTTCCACTTTTAAAGAAATGAGCTTCTTTCTCGCAAGGAATTTCTAGAAAGAGCACAGCCTTAGCGCGACCAATTTTGGGACATTCAAAGGGCAGACATTTTACGTCTCGAATACAGAATTCAGATTCAAGTGCGACTTGTTCAATTTCTTTTGCGGAAATTCGCTCTCCATTAATTTTAAAAAGACTATCGGATCGTCCTAAAATAGTGAGGCGTCCTTCTTTGTCGAGGACTCCCATGTCGCCAGAAGGAAGAAAGCCATCCTCCGTGAGGATTTCATGGATGTCTTGTTTTTCATAGCCCAATGTTATGTTGGGTCCCTGTAGATGGATTTGTCCGATACTCCCGGAGGGAAGAGCTTCGCCTTCGCTGTTACGGATTTCGACTTTTTGCCCCGGTAAAACATAGCCAGCGGTGTCTTTTTCAAAGTTAGCGTCCAAACTGCTAATCATGGAAACTCGAAGAGCTTCAGTCATTCCATAGCCCTTGTGAATAATGGCGTTAGGAAAAAGTTCTGCGGCCATTCTTAAATGTTCGCGGTGAATAATTCCCCCGGCCAATTGAAGATGTCGAACGTTTTCAGCGGCGGGAAGATTTTTTCTAAGTTTTTCTTCAAAAGCAATTCTCAACATATCCCCAATAAGAGCTTGAAAATTTCCTTCAGTTTCAAGCATGGTGCGGTAAATTCTAGATAGATTTTTAGCTGTGTTAACTAGATAACTTTCTCCACCCGCAAAAAAGGTTGGGAAAAATTGTGTGTTCAAACCCATGCTGTGTGAAGTGGGTAAAAATATTGTAGCGCGTGATTTAGAGTTCAGTGCAAAATAGTCGATGAGATAATCTACGGTATATAGAATTCCCTCTTCTGGAATTAAAACTCCTTTAGGTTCACCTGAGGAGCCAGAAGTGTATAGCACTAAGCTGGAACCTTTCGGCGCTAAACTTACGGGTTTGGGATGAGAATTGTATTCGACAATTTTTCTGGCATTAGAGTTGAGTTGTAAAACTGGGTAGGGAAGTTTGAAGGCATTTTCAATATAGGTGTCTGTGAGAAGACATGCAATTTCATTGGCTCTACTTAAAACTTCGAGATTTTCTTGTGCGGAAAAAATAACGGGCACCCGACCACTGCGAATGCAACCTAAAATACAAAGCATTTTAGCCACAGAATTATCCATCACAATTCCAACTCGTGTGGAAGCTGCAGAGTAGGGTGATATTAGTCGAGCAATTTGGTGGAGTTCTTGTCTTATTTCATGGCCACTGAGAGAGCCATTTTCATCGGCAAGCAGAGTTTTGTTTTTAAAGTGATCAAGGGTTCTTGTTACTCGAGCGGCTAAGCCAGCATTTATAGAATAACTACGTTGAACTATTGGTGACACTGACCCCTCCCTAAGAATCTTTTTATTGAGAGGGTTTCCCCTCCCCCCACGATTCTTTTAGTCAGCCCTAACTGACTAATCGATATCATATGGGTTTTTTAAGTAATTTTAATTAACGATAGTCGTCAGAAAATGCAGAAAACTGTCAATCCAAGAATGTTGATAAGTGTTTAAGATCTTGAACTGAGTAGATTCATAAGCGCTGATTGAAGGGCGTCTACGCGTGTGATGTGCACGAAGTGGCTAGCGTTATCAACGGGCACTATTTTTACAAATGGAAATTTTTTAAGTCGAGCAACGTCGCCTTCGGCTAAGCCTGACATTCGAGACGCCTTAATTACAGTCATCTGAGATTTTTGAGATTCTAAAATTTCTGTAACTTTTTCGAGATCATTCCAAAGTTCGTCAGTCGTATTACGCTTAAGGAGTTCTTCGAGGCCAAACATACCATTTCGCCATTGAGCCGGAGGGCTTTGATTGGGGTAGTAAAGTTGACTCTTAATTAGGATTCTAAAGTTTCTATCTTCAATTTTATTATTGAGTTCTTCTTTGAGCTCTTTCCAATCTTTGTTTAGATCGAGACCCATTACAGTGTTTATGACCGTTCCATAGAGTTCGGTGTGTTCCATTTTTCCAGGAGTGATGTCGGTGATGACGGCGCCTTGAAATAATTTAGGAAAATCAGCAACAAAATGATACACGACTTTTCCACCAATACTTAATCCAATAAAGTTGGCTCTTTTTCCAGGATGATTTTCGCTAAGGTAATTTTGAATGAGTTTAGCCGTACCTTGATAATCAACAGCATTGACAGAAGCTTCGCTGAGATTTTTAAGACCTTCTTGTCGTCGTTCAGCATTGATATCGACTAATAGAATTCTAAACTTTGATTCAAGACCCGCAATGATGGATCTAAAATCATCGGGTCCACCAATCATCCCAGGTATGCAAAGTAGGAGTGGAGCTTCAATCGGTCCTAGCTCTTGAACGGAAATGCTCATCTGAAAATCCTTCTAACTGGAAAGTGTTTTTCCACCGTCAATAACAATAGTTTGCCCAACAATTTGTTTGGATAAAGGGTGGCATAGAAAGTTGACCAAATGGGCGACATCTTCAGGTGTGGTGATATGTGCTGTAGGTGTGGCATCGAGAACTTTTTGTAGGCGAGTTTCCTTGTCCGGAAAAGCTTCAACGGCATCTGTCATGACCAGTCCTGGGCAAACAAGATTGACTGAGATGCCCTTGGGAGCAAGTTCAGAAGCATAATGCCTAAAGAGTGATTCAAGGGCTCCTTTGCTACTTCCTACTGCAGCATAAAAAGGTATCACTCGAGTTCCTCCAG
Organism: Pseudomonadota bacterium; assembly: GCA_018001635.1. Lineage (GTDB taxonomy): Bacteria > Bdellovibrionota > UBA2428 > UBA2428 > UBA2428 > JAGNHS01. Next base: position 22,522 of record JAGNHS010000041.1, read on the forward strand.
AAGAAGTCACTCCCACAATTCTAGATCCTGAGGGCATTTTAGGACTCAATTCACGAATAAGATTGTGAATTGCAAAAACATTGATATCAAAAGTCCAATGCATATGCCGATCGCTGAGTTCAGTGATGGGTCGGTGCACACCGCTAGCCGCTGAGTGAATTACGATATCGATTAAATCACTTTTAGTGTTAATTTCATTGAGCACACTTTGAAGTGATTCTTCTTTGCTCAAGTCCCCTTTGATACATTCAATGGAAAGTTTTTCTGCAGCAGCAATTTCAAGAATTTCATCTGCACTTTTTCTGTTCCTTGCATAAAGACAAAAAACTCGAGCTCCTTCGCGAGCTAAATTGAGACTAATGGCGCGGCCAATTCCTCGCGTTCCACCCGTGACAACGGCTGTTTTAGATTCAAATGTTTTTTTCATGAATCGCTATCTCCAAGAGATCGACCACCATCGATAGTGACAGTAGTTCCTGTAATGTAGTGGGCTTCAGGTGAACATAAAAAGGCTGCAAGATTGCCCACGTCCTCTGGGCTTCCTGGTTTCCCAGCTGGAATCCTGGAAGAGAAATCACCTGAATTTTTTTCTCTTATTTTTTCAATAAGCTTTTCTGTCATGGGTGTTTCGATAAGGCCCGGCGCTATGGAATTTACCGTAATTCCTCGATGTGCCACTTCAAGAGCTAAGGTTTTGGTAAAGGCTTCAAGAGCACCTTTGGCAGCCGCGTAGCTACTTTGTCCGCGTTTAGCAAATTTGGAGCTGATTGAACTCATGTAAACGATTCGACCAAATCTTTGTCGATACATATCTTTAAGGCAAATATGAGCCAAGGCCATTCCTGTAACAACATGTTCGTTGATAACGTCAACGTGGTCTTGAAAATTAGAATTTAGAAAAAGGTTATCTCGGATTCTTCCGGCACTATGAATGAGCACTGAGGGCGAGTCGGAAAAAGATTCTTTAACGGTTTTGACTAATTCTTCACAGTCCTTTCGATTGAAAAGAGTTTTTTGATAAATTTCCACTCGAGTTTGTGGAAATTGGTCGCGTAATAAATGAAGTGCTTTTTGAGCCTTAATTTCGTTTTGAGCGAAACTGAGAGCTAGATGATGTTTGGGCGCTAGAGAGCAGGCAATTCCAAATCCAATTCCAGAAGTGCCGCCGGTGATGAGAGCTAATGGACGATCAAGACTCACGTTTTCTCCCAACGCTCAAAGAGCAAACAAGCGTTTTGTCCGCCAAATCCTAAGCTGTTGCTGAGAATTTTATTGAGTTTCGCTTCGCGAGCGACGTTGGGTACATAATCTAAATCGCATTCAGGATCGGCGTGATTGTAGTTGATGGTAGGTGATATTTTTTGTTCTTCAATCATTAATAAACAAGCAATGGCTTCTACGGCACCAGAGGCAATGGTGGAGTGTCCAATTTGAGATTTGAGGGAACTAATCGGGATATTCTTTGCATTGTCACCGAAAAGAGTTTTTATAGATTTACTTTCAAGTCGATCGTTGAGTGGGGTTGAAGTTCCGTGAGCGTTTATATAATCCACTTCATCAAGACTCGAACCCGAGCTTTGCACAGCTGTTTTCATCGCATGAATAACACTGAGACCATCGTCTCGACCATCTGTGAGACGGTAGGCATCGCTTGTCATTCCATATCCAGTGATTTTTCCGTATATTTTTGCGCCGCGAGCTTCTGCGGATTCTCGAGATTCTAAAAGTAAAGTGGCAGAAGCTTCTCCTCTGACAAAGCCCGATCGATCGAGAGCAAATGGACGGCTGGCTTTTTCGGGGGCGACATCATCTGTGGTGAGAGCGCCTAGAGTATAAAAATTCATTAGGTTGCTAGCTTCGCATCGAGCATCAACACCACCAGCCAGACATCTTTTCCATTCACCAGATTGTATTCTTTGAAAAGCGACTCCAAGGGTTTGGTTCCCGGTAGCGCAAGCACTATTGATACTAACAAAATTTTCTTCTTGAACTTTTTTATTTCCCCGAGCGGCCAACACATCTTGAATAATATTTAAGGGTGATTCTGATCGGACGAGTCTTTCGTCGAAGTTCTCAGGATTGTAATTTTTTTGTGATTCCCAAACTATGTCGAAAGATAAGCCATCGGCAGTTCCGTAAACTATGCCATCGAGTTCTAAATCTTTTGGAAAATCCTTAAGCGCTTCTTCGCTGGAAAGTGCCGTGAAGAGCCATGACTTTGGCACTTTAGTCCAGTCGTGGGATTGGCAAATTTTCGGAGTGGAAAGTTTATTGCGATCAATGATGCCGGCGTAGGGAACGGGGAAATCTTCAGGCACCCATTGTCCACGAATGGGAACAATTCCAGAGTTTCCTGCAAACATTCCTTTGCGTAAAGCTTCTACGCCTTCTCCGAGAGGGCAAACGACACCAATCCCTGTGATGACAACTTCCGACATGATTCCTCTTACGCAGTTTGACCGGCAAGATAATCAATGACGTTTTGAACAGAGAGTTCTTTAGCGGCTTGAGGGCTATTCTTTAATTTCGCGACATAGGAACCCACTTCTTTGAAATCAACTTCGCGTCCAAGGTAGTTTTCGAGTTCACAACTGACATCGAGGAAGTCAATGCTCTCAAGGCCGAGATCTTGGATCAGTCGACTTTCAGGTTTGACGTCGAGACTGTCATTATTGAGAACTTCTCGAATTGCACTTTGAATATGGTTAAATATTTCTTCTTGTTTATTAGACATGGCTCCTAAGTCCTTTCGTTAAATGGATGATCTCATCCGATATTCCAAAATAATAAGGGGTGGTGTTTTTATCGCGTGTCAGTCTAGGTCCACCCTTAGTGAGGACGAGGGCAGCAGCTCCCTCGCAAAGCATTTTATTGGGGTTATCGTTTTTCGCTCGGAAAGTGATGAGTGGATCTTCGAAGCTAAAAGCTGTGCAGACGAGCGCGCAATCAACAAAATGATTTTCTAAATCTCTTTCGGCTTGATCGATAGCGTGAGTGCTGGCCATCGTGGAATGTGTATAAACATTCATGGGTCCTAAGACATTCATAAAAATTCCCATTTGAGCAGGGGCTAAATTGGGGAGTTGTTTTAAATAAAGCTTAGGATTTCTAAGTTTTTTATATTGGGTGGCGAATTCGCTCATAGGAATCTGTGCGAGTTGAGATGTTGTTGGAAGATGGATGGGGCCGTTTTCCACGGCACAATAGATTCCGACAGAAAAGGGGTTTTTTTCAATAAAGTCGTTAAGGACATCTCGAGCCTTAAAACAAACATTGGCTAAAAAAAGTGCGGCACGGCTCATGGATCGAAAGGCTTTAGGGTCGGGAATTTCGATGTCTTTATCGGTGGCAATTATAGGAAGACAATTTTCGATGGGATCATGTTTTGTGTAATACTCAGAAGAGAATTTTTCAGGAACTTGATTGTCTTTAGGAGTTAGTGAATGTCCCCACACAATATGACTCATGGATTGGCCCCTTCTGATTCAATATCGC
>JAGNHS010000042.1 GCA_018001635.1 Pseudomonadota bacterium
TTTGTGTGTAATGCAGACGAAGGGTAGGCGGGAACTTTTAAAGACAGACAAATCATGGAACACCTTCCTCATCGGGTCATTGAGGGAATGATTTTTGGTTCAATGTCTGTTCGTTCTCAGACGGGTTATATTTATATAAGATATGAGTTGAGGCTTGCTCGTCGACGCTTGGAAGCCGCTATAGAAGAGGCTTATCAAAAAGGGTATCTAGGAAAAAATATTTTTGGTTCAGGAAAGAACTTTGATTTAACTGTTCATGTTGGAGCCGGTGCTTATATTTGTGGTGAAGAAACGGGTTTAATTGAATCTCTAGAAGGAGATCGAGGACAACCTCGCTTGAAGCCACCTTTTCCTGCGGTCAGTGGAGTCTTTGGTTGTCCTACTGTTGTAAACAATGTTGAAACATTGTCCCATGTTCCAGGAATATTAAACAATGGAGCAGAGTGGTTTAAAAAACTTGGCAACGGAACACCTCGAGGCGCAGGAACAAAATTAGTTTGTGTTTCGGGTGATGTTCAAAGACCCGGTTACTACGAAATCCCCTTGGGACTTCCGTTGAGAACTTTGTTGAATGAAATATGTGGCGGACCACTCCCCGGAAGAAAATTCAAAGCCTGTTATCCCGGTGGAAGCTCTTCCCCTTTACTTAGAGAAGATGAATTTGACGTGAATATGGATTTCGATTCCTTAGCTGCGAAAAAAACCATGTTTGGTAGTGGCGCAGTTATTGTTCTTGATGACACTCGCGCCATCCCTGAAATTGCAATGCTTACAGCGCGATTTTATGCTCACGAATCTTGTGGGCAATGTGTTCCGTGTCGAGAAGGAACGAAGTGGGTTTATTCGATGATTAAGAGATTAGTTAATCACGAGGGATCTAAGGCCGATGTTCCAAAAATTAAGGAAGCTTGTCAAAATATGGCAGGCAAAACTATTTGCGTTTTATCGGATGCCTGTGCGATGCCAGTTATTTCTATGGTTGATAAATTCACTGCTGAATTTGAAGCTTTGGCATTACCCGATGATCAATTTAAACCTAAGCTTCCAAAAGTTTCTGGACAGCTTGGTGCTCTTCTCGAAAGCGTGAGGTCTAGACAAAAAAATTAAGATGACAATTTTTCAGTGGACGCTTTTGTTGGTTGTAATTGTGGGCGTGGGATTGTTGTCGGGAATTCCTGTAATTTTAATGGTTGAAAGATGGGGCTCAGCTTGGATGCAGCGTCGAGTGGGACCCAATAGGGTGGGGCCTTTTGGGCTTCTTCAACCTATGTCTGATGCGTTGAAAATGGTTTTCAAAGAAGAAAACATTCCAAGAAAAGCTAATAAATTTCTTTTTATATTAGCCCCTGTGTTGGCGGTGATTCCTCCCATTTTTGCTTTTAGTGTGATTCCTTTTGGTGGAAGTATTCTTGTGAATGGACAAGAGTATCCACTTCAAATCGCAAGTTTTAACGTTAGCCTACTTTTCTTGCTTTCGATTTCTAGCCTGCATGTGTTTTCAGTTTTAACCGCAGGGTGGTCTTCAAATAATAAATTTTCTCTCATGGGTGCCCTGAGGGCAAGTTCACAAATGATCAGCTACGAGGTGGCTATCGGAATTTGTATAGCGTCTCTAGTTGTAACTTATAACACTCTAGATTTGAGAGAAATTGTTAAACTACAAGAAGCAGGTTCAGCTCTTCCTTTTTGGGGTGCGCTTATGCAACCCCTGTGTTTTTTGGTGTTGTGGATTTGCTCTTTTGCAGAAACCAACAGACTTCCTTTTGATTTACCCGAAGGTGAATCAGAATTGGTTGCTGGATATCACACAGAATATTCGGGGCTGAAGTTTGGACTTTTCTTTTTAGGTGAATACGCCGCCATGTATTTGTCTTCGGCGTTTTTGGTCACTTTATTTTTAGGTGGATATAACATTCCATTTTTCAGTGAAGAAGTTTTGCGTGGTCTTTTTTATAATTACGGTTTTAGTTTAGAGCACGCCACCTGGGTGGTCGCAATTCTTCAGGTTGTTTCTTTTGTGATTAAAGTTTTCTTCTTTATGTGGGTTTTTGTTTGGGTTAGGTGGACTCTCCCCAGATTTAGATATGATCAGTTAATGACTTTAGGTTGGAAGATTTTACTTCCGATTGGCATTTTCAATTTTATTATAAGTCTTCTTTGGTCTTTTTTTAAAGATGGAGCACCTTCATGAGCAGTATCACTCCGAGCCTTCTTCAGTGGATCGCGGGTTTTGCAGCTGTTTTTTTTGCAGTGGTTGTTGTGAGCTCCAGAAATCCAGTCATTTCAGCGCTGGCTTTAATGGGAACTCTTTTTAGCACGGCAGTACTTTATTTTGGTCTGCAGGCCTACTTTGTTGGTGTGATTCAGGTTTTGGTTTACGCCGGAGCCATTGCCGTACTTTTTGTTTTTATAGTTATGCTTTTAGATTTAAAAGTTACAAAAGTTTTAATTCCCGGACGTTTGTTGAAGCTTGTTTTTGCTGCTTTAGCGACCGGATTTTTTCTGCTTGTAATCTTGTGGTCTTTGGTTCCTGTTACAAGTTTTGACTTTTTTTCTAGCAAATCAGTAGAAGAGGTTTCCAACGGCGCCCTTAGTGCAAAAGCGATTTCTTCTAGTTTTTTAAGTACGTATATGTTTCCTTTTCAAATGACCGGATTTTTAATATTGGCCGCAATTATGGGAGTTGTTCTTATGTCAAAACCCATTAGAAGAAGTCTTAAAGGGGAGAATGGCTAAGAATGTTTTGGGCTATTAATGAAACTCAATTCCACGCAACTATAGCCATCGTTATTTTTTCTTTGGGTGTATTTGGTTTTCTTGCCAGAAGAAATGGACTCGTTGTTTTGATGTCGTTGGAGCTTATGCTCAATGGTGTGAATTTGCTTTTGGTCACTTTCGGAAAACTTAATGGAAATCCTGATTCTTCTGCATTGTTTATGTTTGTTGTGCTGGTTGCTGCCGCAGAGGCGGCTGTGGCCTTTTCAATTTTTGTGGCACTCTCTAGAAAACACGGCAGTGTTTATTTGGATGATCTAAGGAGACTAAAGGGATGATGAGTGCAGCTCTTCTCCGTTGGGTGATTTTTATTCCTTGTTTGGGGTTTTTGTTAAACGCTCTTGTTTTTAGAAAACCTTCAATAAAAATATCGGCTTGGATCGGCGTTGGCAGCAGTTTTTTATCGTTCATCCTTTCGTTGTATTTGGTTTCTAATCTTCCGAAAGGAATGACCTTATTAGACGAAGTGTTTGTGTGGATAAGTGCGGGAAGAATCTATGTTCCTTTTTCATTAGAACTCAATACGCTTAGTTCGGCTATGATTTTAATTATTACAGGGATAGGTACGTTGATTCATTTATACGCGGCTTCGTATATGAATCATGATGAAAGCCCCTGGCGCTTTTTTGCATATTTAAATTTATTTCTTGTGGCGATGCTCACTTTGGTTCTTTCCTCTGGATTGGTGGGCGTTTTTCTCGGTTGGGAAGGCGTTGGTCTTTGTTCTTATTTGTTAATCGGATATTGGTATAAAGAACCGCAAAATTCTGCGGCAGGCATGAAGGCCTTTATAACAAATAGAATAGGCGATCTTGGTTTTTTCATTGCGTTGTTTTTGGTCTTTGCTTTTTTTGGTACAGCAGAAATTCGAGAATTAATAAAAGTTGCTGTTGATCCTGCTTTTCAAAACATGGGTCTTCCGACTTGGTTGTGGCCGGCCATTTGTATTTCTATCTTTTGGGCTTGTACCGGAAAGTCTGCGCAGATTCCTCTTTATATTTGGTTGCCTGATGCCATGGCAGGCCCAACTCCTGTGTCAGCTTTGATTCATGCTGCAACAATGGTGACTTCGGGTCTCTTTTTAATCACAAGACTTTGGCCTATCTTTGTTAATCAAGAACAAGTTCTACAGGTTATATTTTTTGTAGGCTTAGCGACAGCTTGGTTGGCAGCCATAGTGGCGCTTAAGCAAAACGATATTAAAAAAGTTTTAGCTTATTCTACTGTGTCTCAGCTTGGTTTTATGTTTGTGGCTTTGGGAGCCGCGAGTCCAGAAGCTTCTTTTTTTCACGTGATAACACACGCTTGTTTTAAGGCTCTATTGTTTCTTGCTGCGGGTTCTGTGATTCACGGAATGCACGAAGAACAAGACATGCTCAAAATGGGCGGATTAAGAAATAAAATGCCGCTAACTCGGATTGCCTTTCTTGTAGGAACTCTGGCCATTATCGGATTCCCGTTTACTTCAGGGTTTTTTTCTAAAGACATGATTCTTTCAAAAGTTTTTGAACACTATGGCCCCGTAGCTTTTGCTGCACTTTTGGGTGCAGCATTGTTAACTTCTTATTATATGTTTAGAGCTTATGCTTTAACTTTTGCGGGATCCGCTCGTACGGAAAAAGCAGAACATGCACATGAATCATCTTGGGTGATGACGACTCCATTAATGGTGCTTGCGCTTTTATCTATGTTTGTAGGCTTTTTAGATGTGCCCGCTGTGCTCGGAACAACGCACATGGTTTCTGATTGGGTACACGGCGCTTGGTATGGTTGGTCATTGACTGAGGCTCACGCACATCCAGATGTCACCTTAGAGTGGATGTTGATGGGAATAACCTCGGTGCTTTCATTAAGTGTTGCGGCCTTTTCTTATCGATATTTTAGTAAAGTAAAAAGTTCAGTGGCTGTTTTGGCTGGGCCACTTTCAAAAATTGTTATCAATAAATTTTATGTTGATGAATTGTATGAAATTTTTATTTTAGAACCTATAAAAAAATCAGGTCAAAGAGTTTCTCGTTTTATTGATCGTTATATATTAAATGGTGCCTGTCATTTGGGCTGGACTCTGGTTAAGGTTCAGGGCGATGTTCTTTCCTTTTTTCACACTGGAAACATTCAAACTTATGCTTGGCACTTTGTCTTTTGGTTGTCGTTGTTTTTAGGAGTTGGGCTCATATGGATATTGTAAACGTTTTGGGACTTATTTTGTGGCCCCTCGTTGTTTCATTGTTGCTTGTTGCTTTTTTAAACAACCGAAAAGCAGGACAATGGATAAATCTTGTTTTTCATCTTCCTTGGATTGTTTTTTTTATAAACACATGGTCATTGAGTAATAAAGCCATTTACCAGGGAAAAATATTTCCCGTTATTGTTAATTTTCCAATGTTGTCGCAGTTTAAAAGCCATTTTAGCTTAGCCGTTGATGGTTTAAATTTGCCGCTCATTGGTCTTCAAATTTTTTTAAGCCTTATTCTCGCTCTTTATTCTTTAGGTAAGAAAAATCTTGGCTCAGGCTATTTGTCGTTGTTTTCGCTTCTTAATGCGGCCAGTGTAGGTTCATTACTCGCCGAAGATGCTCTTTTGTTTTATTTGTTTTGGGAATTCATGCTGATTCCTATGTTCTTCTTAATTGGAATATGGGGTTCAAAAAATCGAGCCTATGCCTCGATAAAGTTTTTTGCTTTTACTATGGCCGCTTCACTATTTATGTTGGCCGCTATCGTAGCCTTGATGTTTAAATCTGATTTGAACAGCTTAGGATGGCACGATATTGCTGCACTTAATTTAGTTTTTGAAGGATGGACTTCATTTCCGGCTCTACTCTTTTTAGGGTTTTTAATTGCGTTTCTTGTAAAAATTCCCGTTTGGCCTTTGCATGTTTGGTTGCCTGATGCACACACAGAAGCACCCACGGGGGCTTCCGTAATTTTGGCAGGCGTTTTGTTAAAGCTAGGTGTTTATGGAATAGGCCGATGGTGTTTGGCTCTCTTCCCTCAAGTTGCCGTTCAACAAGAAATTGTAAAAATTATGCTTAGCTTAGGTGTTACAGGAATTATTTTAGGAAGCTTCTCAGCTTGGCAACAAACAGATGTTAAAAAAATGATTGCTTATTCTTCCGTGGCCCATTTGGGTTTTATGGTTATAGGATTGTTTTCATTTCAGCTCTCTTCTATCCAAGGGGTGTTTTTTCAAAACATAGCTCACGGATTAAGCACAGGAGCATTGTTTTTAATTTTTGGAATGATTTATGACAGAACTCACTCGAGAGAAATTAGTTTGTATTCTGGATTGGCAGAAACGAATCCTTATTTAGCCTCTTCTTTTGTCGTTGCTTCGTTGGCGAGTATGGGCTTGCCAGGGCTCCCTGGCTTTGTGGGTGAATTTTTAATATTGTCGGGATTGTTTTTTTCATCTCCCCTTTATTCTTTAGTGGCTTTGTCGGGCGTGCTTTTAGGCGCAGCGTATATGTTGAAGCTTTTGAGGTCTTTTGTTTTTGGTCGTAAATCTGAGCTTTTGATTTCGCACCCAGTAGTTTTAAGTTGGTCTGAAACAGCTGCAATCATTCCAATGATTTTAGCCTTGGTGTTTTTAGGCTTTGGAGGACAGTTTTTGTTGCAAAAATCTGCAATGCCCGTTGCAACTTTACTGCTAAATTTGAGGTAATTATGGAATCGAGTTTTTTTGATTCTTCAATTTTTATAATCGCAAGGGAACAGTGGAACTCACTAGCACCCTTTTTAGTGTTATTTGTAGGAATTTTTTTGGCTACTGTGCTAGCGGCCTATCGTTTTGGAGATCGAGCACAAAGAGCTCTATTGGCCATAGTTTATTCTGTCGGAATTTATGTTTGTTTGTCTAAGTGGAATGAACCCACTCAAATGTTGTTCGGAACCTCTCTTGAGGTGGGGCCAGTATTAAAAATTTTTGCTTCCATTATTTTCTTGTGTGGCCTTTTGTGTGCGTTTCTCGTGTCTACAGAAAAAGAAGATCCGCACAGCGAATGGAGCTTGTTAATGCTCATTGCAACTTTGGGAATGATTTCATTAATTGGAGCCAGAAATTGGATAAGTTTTTTCGTTAGCTTAGAAACTCTTTCTATTCCTAGTTATGTTTTAACGGCCATGTACACTCGAAAAAGTTACTCCTTAGAAGCTGGTCTTAAATATTTATTGATGGGTTCATTTGCCTCAGCATTCTTTTTGCTTGGAATAGCAACAATATATGGTTTGTGTGGTGCTTTTGATTACGAAAGTCTTCAAGGGGTTTTGTTAGATTTGTCGAGCCAAGAAAAGCTTTTAGTTTCTGTGGCTACAGTTATATTGCTAAGTTCTTTTGCGTTTAAAATTGCTTTAATTCCCTTTCACATGTGGGCCCCTGACGTTTATCAGGGTGCGCCTACCGGAGTGGCCGCCTTTTTGGGATCTACAACAAAAATTGCCTTATTTGTTGCTGTTTTAATGAGTTTTTCTAGAAGTGGGTTTTATAATTTACTTTTAACTAAACAATTTTTTACTTTGTTTGGATCGCTAAGCATTTTAGTTGGAAGCTTTTTGGCTATTTCCCAAAGAGGTCTAAAAAGAATGCTCGCCTATTCAGGAATTGTTCATGTTGGATATGTTTCTTTAATGCTTTCTCATGGTGAAAGTGCCATTGGCAGCATTGCTTTTTATTTAACCATTTATGCTCTTACTTTTATTGGAGCTTTTGCATGTATAGAAAGTCTTATGAAAGAGCTGAAGCACGATCATAGAGACATCAGTATTGAGCATCTTGATCAAGCTGCAAAAACAGCCTCTCCTCTCACCATAGTTTCTCTATGCTTTTTTATGTTTTCTTTGGCAGGAATTCCCCCCTTACCTGGTTTTTTTACAAAATACACTGTTCTCAAAGACCTCTATACGGGGGGCGATTTTTTAAGCTTTGTATTAGTTTTGGTGGGATCCTTTTTAGGGCTTGCTTACTACTTGCGTGCACTTATCCCTTTAGCTTTTCATGATAAGATATCGACTGAGGGGATTTCAACTAAGCCCGAAAAGAGGGGCTATCGTTTGGGGTGGCTTGCCTTTGCGGTGCTTTTGTTGACGGTTGCGGCTATGGGTTCGGCTCAGTTCTTTTCTGAGTGGGTTCTTGTTGGCGCAACATCGGCACGATGAGCGAAAAAAAAATTCAAGTTAAAATGAATAGCGGGAAAATTTATGGCCCGTATTCGCGTGAAGAAGTTTTAAAATTTATCAGAAAAAAGAAATTAAGAGGCGACGAGGAAATTTTTATTTTAGGTGAAAAATCCTGGAAACAACTTAGTTCTGAAACAGATTTTTATGACGAGCTTCAAAAAATAATAGTAGGTTTGCCTGATGAATTAGAAGCCACCAAGAAAAGTGGCAGTGATCACATTACGGCAGTTGATAAAAGAGCCGAAGAATTAAATAGCTCTGATGGGAAAACAGAGCGCCAGGCCAGCGCAGACCCTATTTTTTCAGTTGACGAAATACAAGGCGAAGCTCCCCTACCTCTAGATGAGGTGGGTGGACCCGCTATACTTAATAAAACAAAAAAAGGGTTTCGAGAATTTGTTCCTAAAGAAAAGGCAGCCGCAACTCAATCCACTAAGACCAAAAGCAAAAGCAGAGCTCTTTTATTAGTTGTTGTTGTTTTAGTAGTGGCTGTTTTGGCTTTGCCTAAGAAAAAGCAAAGCATTGAAAGCAATTCTAATTTTACTATTTCAAGTAAGAGTAATTACTTTTCGGTTTTAAGGGCCGCACTTTCTAAAGTTAAAAACATTACGATTTCAATTCCTGAAAAAGTTAAACAGGGAGAAGATTTTGAATACTCATATGATCTTTCGTTGCCAGCACTTCTTTCTCAAACCCTCCCTCTTCTCGAAAAATCTGAAAAAGTTTTAGCGGCTGGCACATGGCAAAGAATCGCTTGGAATTTAGAGTTTAGTGCTGGAGCTTTAGACGTTGCAGACTCTGTTCAAGGCGAAAAGCTTCACCTTATGGCAGCAGACATATTAGCAAAACTTAAGAAAAAAACTTTATTGGATCCAAAGTTTGAAGCACTTTTTGAAGCCGCTTCTCAAATTGGAAGAGGTCAGTGGACCCTTGCTTCTAAGAGTTTAGCTATAGCAAGTTCATCTTATTCCTATGCCTCATGGTTATTGGAAGAAGTTAAATTCATGGAGGCACTTGAAAAATCTGGAACTACAGAAGGTTCAGTAGATTCAGGAAAGGAATTTAATGACCCGTTAGCCAGAGCGACCTCAGAGCTCAGAAAGTTTAGTTTTGCAAGAGATCCTAAAACGATGGGTTCAGCAAAAAATCTAATTGAATTAAATTCTAAATCTTTTCCTGCCTGGGTTTCTATTTCTATGTATCAATGGAAAAATAAATCGAATTCTGTTTCTCAGGCACAAGAGTTTTTTCTAAGTTTGCTAAGCGTATCTTCTTTATATCCTGCCTCATATCAGGCGACTGCTTGGAAACTTTATGGCGAATTTGTTTCTCTTTTTAGCGGCGGAGAGCTAAGAGAAAAGGCGATATCTAATTTTAATTTAATTGCAGCAAAAGATATTATTGGATCCAATAAAGAGACTTCGTTTTGGGATTTAGGCTCAAATGACTTGGATGTGGAGCGAGTCTTATCTTTTGCAATGAAAAGATTAGAAAAAAATCCAGGCAGCGTTATAGATCTCGCTCTTTTAGAAAATCTTGGTTCTTTTCACGGGAAGTCTTGGTTGCCAAAAATACAAGTAATTTATAATGCACTGTTTGATCGAGATTGGGATAAGGCGAGTTCGTTGGTTGAAGAAATATTGGCGATCGACCCTTCGAGTGTAGAGGCTCTCGGTGCTAAGATTTGGGTGGAAGCATCGCGATTTCATTTTGATGAGGCGTTTGATATTTACGATCACTTAGCTTCATTTTCAAACGGTCAAAATGAGTCTTTAAAATATCATGGATTAATATTGGTCTACGGTCGTGAATACGAAAAGGGATTGACCGACTTAAAACAGTATATTTCTAAATATCCAAACGATGCCTTGGCTCATTATTTGTCGGCACTGGCCTATTATGAAACTGAAAAAAATCATGAGTGTGTAAAATCTTCAAATTTGGCGAGAATACATGGACGTGGACCTATACTTTTTAGATCTCAATTGCTTTTCTTTAGATGTAGAATTTTGGCAAAATTAGCGATTGGAGAAGCCAAAGAGGAACTAAAAAGAATGTATGAAGGGGATCCCGAAAACCCGCTACTAGCTTATGAATATATCAACGGTCTTTTTGCGGCTGAAGATGAAGACGCTGCTTTTGCTGCTGCTGGTAATGCGGTTAAGAGAATGCCTACTTCGTATCAACTCAAAAACTTAATTGGCGATCTTTACGTTCAAAAGGAACGTTATGACGAAGCTTTATTAATGTATAGCGAAGCTAAAAAAACTAAGCCAAAGTCTACAGAAACTTCTATTAAAATTGCACAGATTTTTGAAAAATTAGAAAAGTATAATGAAGCTGGTAGGAATTATGAGGCCGCAGCCGCCCTGGATCCCGAGTATCCTGAACTTTTTCTTTTTGGTGCGAGAGCTTATCGAAAGGCAAAGGCCAATCAAAAGGCGGCAGAACTCTATGAAGAGGAAATTGAAAGAAGACCAGATGTATTAAATACTTTTTTAGAAGCAGCTGAGTTTTTATTAGAAATTAATAGACCCTCTGATGTGCCAAAACTTTTTTCTAGATTTAAAGAACAATATCAAAACGATCCTAGAGTTCTTACTCGATTAGCTCAGGCCTACTTGGGAATGCAAGATGTTGATAATGCAAGAAAGTCCGCAGAGTTGGCTAAAAGAATAGATCCTAAAATTCCGGAATCTTATAGAGTGCTCGGAAGAATTTATGATCAGCAAGGCCAATATGAAGTGGCTAGGGAGCATTTTGAGCAATATTTATTATTGATGCCTCTTGCTGGAGATGCCGATGCTGTAAGAGCTAAGCTTAATAATCCACCCTATAAATAGCTTTATCTAGGAAATTTCTAAAATTGCCGGTGACAGGAGAATAAAAGTTGCAGGCATTTATACAGCTTTTCTTGCAAAAGTTATCTTAAAAAGACTACACTTCTACAACATATGTTGGACTGGAGAAGTATAGTTGAAAACCCCGATTCATTTAAGCGTGGATTGGTTTCAAGAGGTTTTAAATCCGAAATTAGTGAGAGTGTTTGTGAAAAAGTTTTGTCGCTTTCAAAGCTTCGAATTGAAGCACAAAAACAAGCTAATGATTTAAAAGCTCAGAGAAATATCATTTCTCAAAAAGTGGGCAGCCTTATGAAAGAAGGCAAAAAAGATGAGGCTGAAAAAATCAAGGCAGAGGCTAAAGCCATTGGCGACAAAATTTCTGAATTGGATAAATCTGTAGATCAAAGTGAAGATGATTTTAGAAAAGAATTAGAGGTCATTCCTAATATTCCTCATGAAAGCGTTCCTGTTGGGAAAACGGCTGCGGACAATAAAGTTGTTCGTGAGTGGGGCGTGAAAAAAGCTTTTAATTTTAAGCCGAAGGCTCACGATGAAATTGGTGAAAAATTAGGTGGCCTCGATTTTGATAGAGCAGCGAAAGTTAGTGGCGCAAGATTCACCTTTTTACGAGGTGGATTGGCTCAACTTGAAAGAGCCTTAGCCAGTTTTATGCTCGATCTTCATCGCCCCAAGGGATACGTAGAAATTGTTGCGCCTTATATTGTGAACGAAAAAACGATGTATGGAATTGGCCAGTTTCCAAAATTCAAAGAAGACGTATTTAAAATCGAAAATGATGATAAATATTTAATTCCAACAGCTGAGGTTCCAGTAACTCGTTTTTTTGCCGATGAAATTTTAAAAGAAGAAGAGCTTCCTTATAAGTTCATGTCATTTTCTCCTTGCTTTAGAAGTGAAGCTGGCTCGTATGGTAAAGATGTTAAAGGTCTCATTCGTCAGCATCAGTTTCATAAAGTCGAACTCGTAAAATTTTGTGAACCTGAAAAGAGCCAAGATGAATTAGAGGGAATGCTTAAAGACGCTGAAGCCGTTCTACAAGCGTTAGAGATTCCTTATAGAACTTTGCTTTTGTGTACCGGAGATATGGGGGCTAACTCTCAAAAGACTTATGATATTGAAGTTTGGCTTCCCGGCTCAATTTTTGAATCTGATTCGCAAGGGTGTTACCGAGAAATTTCTTCTTGTTCGGATTGTGGTTCTTATCAAGCCCGTCGCTCTCACATTCGCTACAAATCAAAGTCGTTTAATGGAACTCGTTTTGTTCATACTTTGAACGGGTCGGGCTTGGCCGTTGGTAGAACATTAATAGCTGTGATGGAAAATTATCAGAATGAAGATGGGTCGATAGCGGTTCCTAAAGTGTTGCGACCCTATATGGCTGGATTAGAAGTCATTCGATAATGAGTGAGGCATCTTTTTCCGATATTCAAAAATGGACCCCTTATATGAAGCGGGCTTTAGAGCTCGCTCATGAGGCACAGGCCGAGGGCGATGTTCCTGTGGGCGCCGTTATTGTGGATAAAGATGGGAAAATTATTGCCGAAGGCTATAATCGTCGCGAAAAAGAGCAAGATCCCATGGGCCATGCTGAGCTTGAGGCCATTCAAAAAGCTGCAAAAATATTAGGGTCTTGGAGGCTTTTGGACCATACTTTGGTGGTCACTCTTGAGCCTTGTTTAATGTGTGCGGGGGCTGTGGCTCATGCACGATTAAAACAGGTGGTTTTTGGGGCTTTTGATAAAAGAGTGGGGGCTTTAGGGACTCGAATGAAAATTCAAGAAACGCCAGGGATAAATCATCGATTTCATGTCATTGGAGGCGTTTTAGAAGAATCTTGTAGAGAGCTTTTGGTGGATTTCTTTAAGAAAAAGCGATAAATAAGGAGCTTCTTCAGAAGCACCCGTAGCTCAATTGGATAGAGCGTCAGACTACGAATCTGAAGGTTATAGGTTCAATCCCTGTCGGGTGCGCCATTTTTACTTGATCTTTTCCACATCAGCTTTGTTCTCAGTCACTCGCAACCATTACGCGGTTAGCTCGATCCTTCGGGCCTCGCTGATGTGGAAAATCTCTAAGTAAAAAGATTTGAGGCGAGCGAAGAGCGCACCCTATCTTTTCCTTCGGTCGTCTCTTTGAAAAATCTCTAAGTAAAAAAAATGAGGAGAAAAAAACTAAACGCTTTCTTCTTCTGTAATACTTTCTTCAATTTCGAGAGCGTCGCGTTCAAGCTTCTTTTTGGTTTTTGCGCCTAATTCTCTGAGGCGTTCGGTTTGTCGAATGAGATTTCCTTTGCCAGAGCGTAATTTCAAAAAGGCCTCGTCGAAATTGTTTTGAACGTCGTTTATGGATTTACCAATTTTCGAAAAGTCCTCAATAAAGCCTACAAATTTATCGTAAAGAGAGCCCGCGTGTTGTGCGATTTCTAAGGCGTGGCGAGTTTGTCGTTCGGTTTTCCAGAGTGAGGCCACTGTTCTTAAGCAGGGCCATAAAGTTGAAGGGCCCACAATCATAATTTTTCGTTCCCAGGCACGGCTAAAACCTTCTTTATCTTCTTGGGTATAAAGATAAAATGCGGCTTCAATAGGCATAAATAAAAAAACAAAATCGGGAGAATTTAATTGTGGGAGAGCCTGATAGTGTTTGTCGCTTAAATCGCGAACATGGCTTTGTACTGACGACAAGAAAGCTTTGAGGTGTTCGGGTTTATCTTTGTCTGTGGCATTGGCAAAACGTTCAAATGAAAGAAGTGACACTTTGCTGTCTACGATTAAGTGCTTATTGTCGGGAAGTTGAACGATAACATCTGGGCGAAAAACACGACCATCATCGCTTTGAAGATTCATATCGCGACCTTGAACTGTGAATTCTTCACCTTCGCGAAGCCCCGCGCTTTCTAATATTTTTTCTAAAAGAATTTCTCCCCAATTACCTTGAGTTTTAACGTCACCTTTTAAAGCATTAGTCAGGTTGTTGGCCTCGACACTTATTTTTTGATTAATTTCGACAATTCTGTCGATTTCTTTTTTAAGTGCAAATCTTTCGCGAGCCTCGCTTGAGTAAGAGTCGACTACCTTTTTTTCAAATTCAGAAAGTTTTTCTCGTAAGGGATTTAAAATTTGGCCTAGGCTTTTTTCGTTTTTTTCTCTTAATGATTCTGAGTTTTGTAAAAGAACTTTTTGAGTGATTTGTTCGATAAAGAGTCCTTGTTTGCTTTGAAGTTCAGAATATGTTTTCTTTTCTTCTACTAGGCGGGCTTCGAGTTCAGAAACGCGTGCTTGAGCTTGGGATTTTTCAATCAGTAAATTCTCATAATCGCTTTGTGAAATGCATTTAAGACCCGAGTATTTTTTAGATGAAACAAAATAACCAATAAAGATTGCTGAAACAAAAAGGGCCGCTCCAAGTAAAATCACCATGCAATAAAATTAGGATGTACCGCATCTCTTCGTCAAGCAAATGCTAGAAGGCGCCTAGCGACTTTTTACCACCGCCCCCCACCCTTATTGCACGAGTTTACGCGGGAAAAGGGTGGGGGGCGGTGGTAAAAAGTCGCTAGGCGCCTTCTACTCGGAGTTGGCGCTGCGGATGCCTTTGGCTCCGTTGTCTCCGGGAATGATATAAATATCGATGCGTCGATTTTTTTCACGGCCTGCGGGAGTTCGGTTGTCGCCAATGGGGCGAGTTTCTCCTGCGGCCATGGCAGAAAGTTTGCTAGGCTCAAAATAATGAGCTTCTACAAAATATCTAACCACAGTTGCGGCTCTAACGGCAGAGAGTTCCCAGTTGGTGGGATAGGTGGGACTGTCTACAGGAAGATCGTCGGTGTGCGCTTCTATTTGAAGAGAGGCATTGAGTGGTTTGAGAACTTCAGCAATTCTTTTTAGCAAAGGTTCTGAGCTTTTTTTCAAGAGCACGGAGCCTGGTGAAAAAATTGAAGTTGCTGTAACTGCAAACTGAATTCTATCGGGATGCACCTTGAGTTCTAATACATCGCTTTGAAATGGCTTCATCCACTTTTGAATTTCATGAGCCATAACGTGAACATTGCTCATGCCTCCAGTCTTTTGACTGTCGTTAACGCCCCCCTTTTTAGTGGCGGAGGTTAACTGTTGGCCAGACTGACCTTCGAATAATCCTGTAAAAAGTTTTTCAACACCCATTCTGTATTTTAGAGGATCGTTGAAATATTTTTCAATTCGTTGCTTGTCGGAATCGCTCATTCCGATAATCCACATTACAAGAAAAAAGGCCATCATCGCGGTTACGAAATCGGCGTAAGCAACTTTCCAAGCACCACCATGGTGCCCGTGCCCCGCCTTTTTAATCCGCTTGATGATGATCGTTTGGCCTTCGTTCTCCATTCAAGTTATGCCGCCTTTTTCGAGTTAGCTTGAGCGTTCTTTAAATCTTCTTCTAATTCTTTGAATGTAGGGCGCTCTCCTGGTGGAATTGCTCTTCGCGCAAATTCAACAGAAACTTGTGGAGGAAGTCCGCGACAATTTGCAAGAATTCCTGCCTTAAACATATTAAAGAATGAACCTTCGGATTCGAAGTAATGATTTAATCGAGTGGCGATTGGGCCTACAATTCCGTAACCTACGAAAATCCCCAAGAATGTACCTACAAGAGCGGCGGCAACTTTTTCACCGACCACTTCTGGACCTGCAGAAATACTCATCATCGTGATAATAACCCCGAGTACCGCGGCCACGATTCCGATGGCGGGAAAAGCGTCGGCAGTGTTTTGAATGGCTGCAGGAATTTTGTGTTCATCAGCATGCATAATTTCAAGATCGGCAATTAATAAGTCGTCCATGTCATAGGGAGACGGACCCCCCGAAATAAATGTTCTCATAGAGTCGCAAATAAAATCGACAACGTGATGATTGTGCATAACTCCGGGATAATTTGAAAATATTTTTGAGTTAGCCGGGTCTTCGATGTGTGTTTCGATAGCTTGAACGCCTTCTTTTTTTTGTGCGCTAAAGAGTTCGAACATCAATTTTAAACCTTCGAGATATTGTGCTTTGCTCACATCTTTAATGGTGATTGTTTTTAAACCGTATTTAAAAATTGAAGATATTTTTGATGGTGGGTTTGAAGTGATGAGTGCGGCGATGGCGGCCCCGATAATAACTACGTATTCTCCTGGGTGAGCGAATACGCCAAAGGCGTTTCCTCCACCAGAAAGTATGAAACCCCCAAAGACGCAAACAAACAAAAGTGGTAATCCGACTATTCCCATACGCAATACTTATCGGCAGTCTCTATGGGAACTTGAAGTAGCAATCTTGAGAGTCAAAAAATAAACATTGTTAAGATTCTGTTAATTTATTTCGCTCCAAATATTGAAAGTATGGCTTTAAATATTGAAGAGAAGAAATTCCCAATCGCGCTAAAAAATTTGCTCACTCCAGATTCTTTTTTAGCTGGAGGTGCAGTGTAATTTGAGGGCGCAGAACTAGGAGCAGAATAAGGTGGAGGTGGAAGATAAGCTCCGTCGTTACCTTGAGGTGCGCTTGGCGTGCCTGAAGGTGAAGGGCTGGGTGATGGCTGACCACTAGGTGATGGAGTGGGGTCAGGCGTACCTGCGGGAAGTGGTGGTGCGGGTACGGCTGGTTCTTCGGGAACTGTTGTTGGTAGTTCGGGCAATCCTGATGGCTGGCCGGGTTGAGGTGTGCCTGGATCTTGCGGAAGCTGTCCGTCAGTCGTTGCAGGTGCGGGTACGTTTACAACCTGAGGTTCGGGATTCGTAGATGCTGGGCTAGGTGCGGCTGCAGGTGCGGCGGGGCTTGCGGCTTGTGGTGCATGGGGCAACGAAGGCGCTGGATTATTAGTGGCCGCAATGGTAGCTGCCGGGGGTGGCTCTGCTGGTAATGCTCCAGGAAGAGTGACGGTAGCCGGCGCGGTTGTATTTGATGAAGTTTTTGAATCTGTTTTTTCAACAACTGGAGGAGCGTTGTCTACTTGTTGGTTATTATAAACATAGGCGCCTAAAGCTGCGGCCCCAACGCCAGCCACTACGTAAGGAATTTTACTATTATTGGAGGGGGTTTTATTTTGAGTGGGCGGTTGAGTCGGAGCAATTGCGCTAGCCGCTTGCTTGGCAGCATGAGCTCTTTGCACTTCTTCAGCGCGTTGCATGGCCGCTCGAGTTAATGGATCATTTGGGTCTAAACCTGCATTGGCCATTCTTCTAAATTCTTCCGGTGTAGGTGGGCGAGAGGGTGAATTCTCCATGAGTGCAGGACTTCGAGGTGTACCAGGGAGTCCAGGAGCTTGTTTTAAAGGCCTCGCACTTGAGGTAGGTACAATTGATCCATTTGTTGTAGGTAACGTTGGTCTAGAATAATCTGCGAATTGATTAAATTCAATTTGCAATTTCTCATACTCACTTTTACGTAAATTGAGTAATTTAATTTCATCTTCACTTAAACCAGATATTTTTGCAGAAGAGTAAGTGTTTGCAGCGTCGGGAAATCTAACGTTATTGTATCCCAAATCTTTTCTAAGTGCTTTTATTTCATCTCTTAATTTTTCAACAGGAAGGGGCTCGGAAAGTAGTTTGTTTATTCTTTGGGAAATTTCATTTTGAAGTTCGGGATCATCTTTTAATTTTTCGCGAATTTTTGCTAAGTTTTCAATTTCATCAAGGCGATTTCCTCGTAAATTGTTTGCACTATCAACGACCTCGAATTTTTCAGGCGCTAAAGGAGAACTTAAATTGTTTCGAATCTCTTTTTTGAGAGCATTAACGTCTTCAGGTTTTAGACTTTTGTCATCAAGAGCATTTGCTAGGTCTTTTAATTTGCTTTGGAACTTAGTTTCACCAGTATGAATAGGTTTCCCTACAATGCTTAATGAATGGGGTGAGGCGTTTGGCGTGGATTGGGCTGAAGTAGCTGCGGCCTTATTTTGAGGAACAATACTTAAACTTGTAGTTGTTGTAGAACTACTTGATGCAGGGTTGGCCTCGGTAGATTTTTTATTTTGTGGAAATGGAGCTAAATTGGCAACCTCTTCGTTTCCTTTCGCGCCACCTTCCATCGCAGTCTTATTGTTACCTTTAGAGGCAGCTTCAAAAATATATTTTCGTCTTTCTTCTAAAAGAGCTAATTGTTTGGGAGTTAGAGAATTCTTATGATCGGCTTTAAATTTTTTTAAAGCCTGTAAGGAGTCATTTGCCTCATTAAGTGATCCAAATTTTATCGGAGTATTTTCTAACAAACTTTCGATATGAGCATCTAACCTGAGTATATCCTCCGACGAAATCTCATTAGAGTTTCTGTGTTTGAAAGCTTCGGTTAAGTGATCATATAAAGTTGTGCCCCGGTACTTTTCGTCGGGCAGCTCATTTGAAAACTTTCTAAGTAAAAAGGAATCCGTTAATGCAGATGACTTTCCATTTCTTATACCGAGAAATTCCCTCATTTTCGAATTATAGGAATCAAGGAAAAGGGCTTCTTCATCGCTGAGTTTTTTAGAGTTAAAAAGATCTTTAAGTGTATTTACAATTTCCTCATGGTCCTTTCGTAGGGCGGGACTTGTTGGATCTAGAGTTATGTTATTAAAAATTTTATTAATCCTTGCGCTGTCACTTGAAAACTTGGTGAGTATAGAATTCTTAAATTTATTTTTATTTATAAGAAAATCAAGGCTTGACTTCTGTGCGCGCGCTAAAGAATCAAGGTTATTTCGCATTTGGTTTAGGTGCGTAGCGTTTTTATGAGGATTTGAACTTAAGCGTTGGGCTTCGATCAGTTTGTCTATATAAACACCAGCTGATTCAATTTCTTTAAGCGTGAAGGCGGGGGCGTCTCTAGAATCCCATCCAAATCCATGTCTATTTCTAACTTGATCGACGACGTTTTTTCCAATGGCATGACTAGAGGGTCCATTGGGGAAAGCCAGTTTCTCTGCTTCTCTAAATGCAGAGCCTTCTGCAATCTCAGCATAAGTTGATTTTCTGTTTATAGCTTTTCCGAGCTCGGCGGATTCAAGGTTGCCTTTTTGTTTGCCTAAGAACTCATCAAAGTAATAATTGTTTTCAGCGGCCAATTTTGGGTTGTCTTCGTGGGGTGAATCTAAAAGTTTCTGAATACGAGAGCTAATTTTTTCTTTGTCTTGCTTTGTGAGTAAAGGATTTTTTCGGGCCTCAATTAGAGAATTTAAATCCTCGATCATTGCGTTTTTACCGTCTACGGTGTGGTCAAGGCTTAGAGGTTTGTTAAGGTTAAGCTGAGTAGCAATGCCCGCAGATTTTTTTGTTCTCGCCGTGGATTCAATATCCATTTTCATAATTAAATTATCAAAAGCCGCTCTTTCAGTGGCAGATAATTTTTCTTCCCTTTTAATTTTCTTTAGGCGGGCAAGATTGTCTTGAAGTTGTTGTGTAGGTAAGGAACTAGTGTCTTCGAGTGTAGATAAAAACTGAACGTCCTTTTGAGTTCTTTTCGGGAGGATTCTGGCAAAGGCCCCGTCGATAATTTTTTTCTTATTTAGTAATCCAATGTCTGTAGCAATTTTAAGGCATGAATTCCAAAATGAATTTGAAGCAAAAGTGGGCCCACTTGTAATTAAAAGGCTAAAAATGAAAGTCGCTATTATATGTTTTTTGATTGAGGCACGATGATAATCCTTTTCAAATAAAAACACTAAACCCCAACCCATACTCTAATTGTATCGGTTATTTGCTTAATATTCATAAAAATCTGTAAAGTAAAAACGCATTTTAAATTAGGAATTTTTAATAGCCCTAAAGAGCTAAGTTTTATGTAAATTATTCCGTAATGTAAAAATACTATAAAGTTAATGTTAATTTTTAGTTAATTTATTTGCCGCCAAAGAGCGAAAAAATAGATTTAAAAATGGAACTAAAGAAATTTCCGATTGAACTAAAAAATTTTGAAATACCAGATTCTTCTTTCTTTTGAGTTGGAGGCGCGGAGTAATTCGTTGGTGCGCTTGTGGCCGGGGGTGGGGAAAGATGAGTTCCCGTATTGTTGATTGCTTCTTGAGGTATCGTGCTTGTGTTTGGACTATGATTTGAATTTTGAGTGGTGCTAGGGGTTGGAGTTGGCGTCACCGGAGGGCTTGAAGCGAGTTCTCTTTGAGAGTCGGGAATGGGTTCTGGATTCGAATGGCTTGGTGAGCTCGTCGAAGCTGCTCCTTGAGTAGGATGAGAAGTGTCTCCCCCAGCTCCTGTTTTAGGTGTAGATATTGCTGATGTGGGTTTTGTGTCGGGAGGCGACTCGGTAGGAGAATTTTCTTCTGTTTTTCCACTGAAAGCGTCACGAGCTTTTTGAATTAAAGCTTCAAAGTCGAGCTTGGGCGGAGGGTTGCTGTCATTGGGGTCTAATTTGGGTGAGTGATTTTCGAAAGCACCAACTCCAGAAAGAGCAGTGGCACCTGCAGCTGTAGACGCAGCGGTTATGACAACTGCGGGCGAAGCTTTATTGCTTGTGTCTCCAGGGATTAGGCTGCTGGGATTGGATGGAGCCGTTGTTGTAGGGTTGTTCGTTGTTGGGCGTGGCGAGCTTTTAGATGCTTTTTGCTTGGCAGCATCGAAGGAATCTTTCAGCGTAGATTTTAATGCCATCATGTCTTGTTCTAAACGTTTCATATCAAGTGTATGTGATGTGAAGCCTTCAGCAGATTTTCCACCTGCTTTAATTAAATCTTTGAGTTCTTGAAGCTTTTGAGGGTTTAAAGATTGAAGGGTGTAGTGTTGAATTGCGTATATCCATCGAGATAAGCCGCCTTCAGTTTCTTGAGAATAAAGTTGATTAAAAAATGGCTTCATGGCTTCGAAATATTCGTCAAAGTTTAGATCTTTTACAGTCTTCCCTCTGGCGGCGGCCGCTGTTGTGAGAGTTGATTGAATAAAGTCTTCGCTATACTGCCTACTGAAAGAGTGCATAATATTATCCGATTGAATTCTAATAACTCTAGGGTCTCTCATGGAATCAATTTTTGCCATTGAATTATTAATATTTGATTCAAGACTTTTGATGTCATTTTCAAGAGCACTTCGCCCAGCAGCGTTTGGTCCCATTTTATTTAGGGCATTTACTTTTTGAGCAAGGTCTTTGTTCATTGTATTAACGCTTGTTCTTAATCCATCAATATTTGTTTGAATTTTTTCGAGTTCTTCAAAAATCTTTATTCTGTTGTTACGTTCTATGAGGAGAAGTGGATTGTTTTCTACAAATTCATTAAATACAAGGTGAGTGTGAAGAGGGTCTAAATCAAATTCACGGATTGTATCGGGGCCACCGGGAGTATCAGAAGGAATTTTAACTTGTACTTTTCCGGTTTTAGCTAAGCCCTCTAGTTCCTCTGTTAAAGCTTTTGCGGCTTTTACAGATTTTTCATTTTCAATAGTTTTGCCTCTAAGCGTGCGTTTGAAAAAGAAAAAACCTTCTGATTCTGGGAGTCGTTCATCTATAATGGAGCGAACATTGCTCATGAGATTTCCATGCATTTTTGCACGGCGTTCAGGGCTAAAACCTTCTGCTAATTTCAGATATGTGGGACTTCTTCTTATAGCATTTAAACCGCCTTTCATTGAAGGAATCATCATTGCCGAGAAGACTCCGCCAATGCCGCAAGCAATTATGCTTTCTTCGGCCAAATCTATTTCATCAAAAGCCGTACTCTGGCAAACGCTGTCAGAAATAGAATGGTCTGAGCTTCCAGCCAATTCAGCGTGTACTTTTTTTACTTTATTATGAGCAAACTCATCAAAACAATTTGAGATAATATCGGACATACCGGCGGCACCAAAAAAGAGACTTGCTTCGTCTAAAGTTTTGTAAGTTTTTTGAAGTTTAGCAACTAGCTTTAGCTGAGCGCTGTGTTTTATTGCTGTTGCAATTTCTGCAAACTGTGTGGTTTTAAATAGAGTTTGTAGAGCTTTAATTTTTGTTAAGCCGCCTAATAATCTTGCAGATTCTAGGGCTCTGTAAGTTGCAAGCGCGCCGCGTGTCCCTGCTTTTATGCCTGCATAAGTTCCTCCTGAAAGTGGGATAAGAAGTAAATCTGCAGACCAAGCTGCATCGAGACGTGATTGGTGTGTTTCTCCTCTTAGTCCTTGCCTACATAAACTACTAAAGTCGTTTTTTTTAAGTGCAGTCACCAAGCCGTCGTTCGAATTATTGTGTGCTGTTGGACCGCTACTAGAGCTTGAGTTTTTAATGTCAGAAAAACCGGCGCTCACTTCAAGGGCCGCGTTGTTTTTAGGAGCCCCCGCAGTCTCTAACGGATTTCTAGTAGAACTCTCTTGTACAAAATCTGAGAAATCAGGAACAAAGCCAGGGTCGGCTTCAATTCCTTCATCTGACCTTATGTATTTGTTTAGTTGCGTGGCCGGTGATCGGAATAGACTTTGTTGAATGCCTTGAAAGTTTGATTCTTGTGGTTTACCCGCTAAAGCGAGCGCGACCTTGTTTAAATCAAAAATGTTGTTTGCGTTGGTGTCTACTCGCTCAAGTGCTTCTTGTTTTAATAGGCGCTCAAGTTGGTCTCTGGCTTGAGGGTTGAACTTCCCGGTTTTAGAGTCGATATTTGGAAAATCATATTGCACAATATTCATGTTTGTTTCTGGAGTTTTAAAGGCGGCTTTACCTTTAGCCTGTTCCCCTGCTTTTATGTCGAGGAGAAAGTTGCCTTGCTGGGTGACGTTGTCACCTAATAACACAGACAAGCGTTCCTTTTGCTTTTTATCTACTTGGTCAAACATTCCGTAATCGAGCGGGGCGGAAAAAAACTTTTTATTTGGGAAGGCATTGAGTTTTTCGAAATAAATTAATTTTAAAAATTTTAAAAATTGAGAATTTAAATTTTTAATCTCTTCTGCTGTGGCTCCTTGAGTGTCGCCAGTGGTAATATACTTGTTTATATCAAAAGAACTATCATTGGGGTTTGTGTTGGGTGTCCCCATCTTTTCAAATTTTCTTTTGTCGCTAAGTTGTTTGCCTAGTTTGCTTTTAAGTTCTGAATAGGGGTCACTACCGTTCGAGCTTTTTCCAAAACTACCAATATTAAAGTTGTTTTCACTTTTTTCAATTTCTTTAATAAATGAACCAAGGCCTTTAACTTCGGCGGCTGCTTTCTCAATTTCTTCAACGGTCTTTGTAAGGGGATTGTTGTTTGCTCCACAGGGGCTGCTTGGAGTGGCTGATGCTTTTGCAAGATCTTCACAAATTTTTCTGGCAGAGGGTATGTAGTCATTGCACACATTTATCTCATTGTTAAATCCGGCGGTAGGGGTAGTGTAATTGAAGTGACCACTTTTAAAGCCTTCAAGTTTTTGGCTCATAGTTGGGCCAGGGTTCCCTCGTCTACTACTTTTGGGAGGATTTTGACTGGCTAGTGTTGCCGCTGTAGTTGGGGCATAGGCAAGCCGTGCGTTTTTAAATAATTCAATTTGATGGTGTTCATATTTGTTTCTTAATTGGTTGTAGGTTCTAAAATAATCATAAGTGGCCATAAAACGGTTTATTTCATAAGCCATTTCTTCTTCGGTTGGCTCTTTTTTGGGGTCTTTAAGTTGTCTTGGGCGATAGGGATTAAGACATTGGCGAACGAAGTCGTAGTCTTTGCTAAAACTGTTATCAAGTCTGTATTTTGGGTCTGCATTAAATAAATTTTGAATTCCTCTAGAGGGGTCTTGTGATCCGCTGCTGTCAAAAGATTTGAAAGGGCGCACGATTTGTTCGTATATTTTTTTAGTGTTTGTCCAAAATGGTTTTGTGCTTATTTTGCATTCGTTACAAATTTTATCATTAGTGGAAGCTTTTTCTTTACTTTTTTCGCTACTAAGAGAATTGTTGTGTTGATTGACTTCGTTGACATGCTTCATAAAGCGTAGCGCGGCTTCTTTTCTTTGTGCTGGGTCGTTGAGCATTTTCATAATTTCGCTTCTTTTGCTTGGGTCGCGCTCAAAGAGAAGATCATTTTCTGTTATTGTCTTTTTTTGTTGGCCTCCCAAAAGTGACCATCCAGTCACTAGTTGAGGGGGACCATTGTCAGGGACCACTCTATTGAAGTCATCGGGATCAAATTTTTTTCTTTCTTCAGCGGGAGAATCTCCACCGGAGTAAGCGATGTCAGGTAATTTGAATTTGTATTTATGTGAAACAGCATTGCTGTCTAAAAGAGCCTTTACATTCTCGTCTGCGGCAAGAACTTCGGTGTAGGTAAACATTCCTCCACCAGTTTTGTAACTTAGTGCGAAGGCAATGTAGTCTGGGATTAATTCTGGGTTCTCTTTTGCATCATTAACATCTATTGGCTTTTCGTTTTTAGGAGAAGCTGAATGAGAACTTGTGGGTGTTGTTGATGGGGTTTGATTTCCTAAATTTTCTTGTGCTTTTTTTTGCTCCTCTTCTTCTTTAAGTTCTAATTCCATTTTTCCTAAACAAGCTAATAAAGGCTCTCTTGAATCTAGGCGCCCAAACTCAGTAGGGAGCGCAAATTTTCCTATGTGTCTTAGGAAGTGACCGCCAGAATAGGGCGACCAATAATCTCCTCCAAGGCTTGAATCGTGAGTGTTATCTACTGAAAGTTGGTTTTTAGAGTTTCTTGCAAGGGGGCAAAGTGGATCATCGGGCGTTCCCCCGCGGTCTATAAGGGCTTTGGCTTTTTCATCTACTTCTCTATGAATTTGCTTTTGAATTCCTAATAAAGTGTCGCCTCCTGAGCTATATTGAGAGTAACTCGTTAATGAATATTGAAGCATTAAAATGCAATAAAAAAATCTCAAAATAATATTTAATGAGCGCCGTTTCATCATTAGAATTGGAGCTGGCTTTTTTACATTAAAAATACGCCACCCCCTCAACCGATCTTATCGTAATTTACATACAAAAATTAAAGAAAGGTGAATATTAATAGTAATTTAACTAAAGCTTAATATGCTTTTTATGAAATCTTAATAATGAGTGTTTTGATATTCTATTTAAGGCCTATGTGTATCAATTATAGCTGTCAAAATTATAGACAATGCATGATAAAAATGGCATTTGATTTTTTTAAATTTAGGCTTCATCATCAGAGAATATGAATAAAAATTCACTTTTAAAATTTAGTTCATCTTTTATAGTGGCGAGTCTTTTGCTCTGTTCTCAAAACAGTAAAGCAGATGCAGTAGTGTCCTTAGTTAGGGATATTATAAACGCTGTTCCTTCTGGTTCTTTTAAAGCATCGAGATTGGAAGAATTAAGAAGAATCCATCCAAACGCAAGTGAATTAAGTTTAAAGAAGTTCCTAGCAGTAGAAAAGCTTATTGCAAAAAGCTCATCTAAAGTAAAAGGCGAAGCGACTAAAGTTGCTGAAATTCTTGCTGGTCAAAACTTACTTGGCCCGGATTCAGAAAAGTTTCTTGATACATATTTAAAGGTAGCAGCGGTAGATGCTAAAAAAGCAGAAGCTATGGCTGACAGTTTACAGGGCGGATTAAGCTCTTCTGCAGATCCTAAGCTCGTATTGCAGACAATTGAAAAAGAATATAGCGTAGCTCCTGTTGTCCAAAGCGTACCTTCTTCTAGCAAAGATATTCCAGTAGCTTCTGGTGATACTGCTTCGAAGCCAACTACAATTCTACCCAAACATGCTACGAAATCTACGGCACCTGTATCTACACCAACTCCTAGTGTTGTAGAAACGGCTAGCACTGACTTCCCGGAAGTCGATAGAATGGCAAAAAGATTTGCTGATGATAAAGCAGCTGGGAACGCTGTTAAAGGTACTAAGAATCTTTATAAAGGAGTGGACGCTCAATTTAAGGGAGATGTTGTTGAGGTGCTTTCTTCTTTACAGGGTTCTGAAATGTATAAAGCCATTAAAAATAGTGATGAAGCTAAAGATAATTTAGCTACAATTATCAGCTATCGTCTTCGAAAAGGCGAATCAAAAGAAGATATAATTAAGTTCTTTAAAGAAGGCGTCGGTAAAGATCTCAAAACTCCCGATGCACTTGCGGGTCTTTCTGAGCTTAATTGGCAATTAAACAATCTTGAAGAATTTGCAGCTATAGTCATGAAGGATAAAGGTCATCCTTTGAATGCTCAAACAGCTACTCATTATAATAAAGATGGAAGTTTGAAGCCTAGACCCGCACACCGAAATGACATAACTGATGCACAATGGAAGATTGAAGCCGAAGACGCTTTGGCTGAAGCAAAGGTTAAGAAGTTCTTA